>JASJAS010000028.1 GCA_030066875.1 Acidimicrobiia bacterium
AAACCGTGGGGTCGTTCACGTACCCGCCCAGCTCTGTCAGCGCCGACGGTTGCGCAGCGACTGCCGCAACCGCCTCCGTGTACCTAACGTCGGAGGCGCCTACTGCGTACTTGTACTCCGTTGGAATCTCTCCGGTCGGGCGGTACAACTGGGTTGCGGTACACAACGAGTCGACGAACGGTGGCTCCCCATTCGTCGGTACCACCAAGTAGGTTCGTCCGGCCTCGAACGTTCGGTCGTCGGGTCGGACCGCGCTGCTGGACGCGTTGCCACCATGGACACCGACCGTCGCCTGGAGGATCGGCCCCTTCCAGATCTCGAGTACCTCCATTACGGCGATTCGGTCGTGCGATGACACGGAGTAGACCGATCCCACGAATACCACCTCGGCCTCGGTGAGCGCCTTGACCATGTCGCCGTCGGCACTGCAGGCGCCCCGGGCCGGGCCGGCACCACCAACGATGAGCAGGCCGGAGCACATCGCCAGCAGCGCAGCGATCGCGAGATGACGGCGCAACATTCAAGTCCTATCGGCGACGGCGTCGTTGTGCATAAGCCCCGGGTGTCACCGCTAAGGCGAAGCCACGCACGGGTCGTCGGTGAACAGCTCCCCCTCTGCTGTTGCCGACAGAGTCACCGTGCCTGGTCCCAGCGGCGAGAGCAATTCGAGATCACGGCTGAGCGATACCCGAATCGAATCGCCTCCGGCCGGGCAAACGACCACCACGTCGGAGGGGAAGATGTCCAGGTTGTTCAAGCTCTCCGCGACCCGGGTTTGGACATTCGCATAGTTGTCCGGGTCATACGACCCCCACAGCGAGCCCTCCTGGACCGCCTCGCTCAGCTCGATCTTGGCGTAGACAAGGCGGCCGACATCGAGCAACCCAAACACGAGGAGAATCAGGAGAGGAAGCAGAATCGCCGTTTCGACCAGCGCTACGCCGCGTTCCGTCGTGGTGTCGGACCGACTCATCATGGCGAGAGGATCGATCGTCGGTCAACCGAGCTGATAGTCACCGTTCCGATCATGTCACCGATGATCGGGGTGACCGGCTGAAACTGGTAGTTGGTCGTCACAAGGATCCGGTCCCCGTTGTCGATGCCGGAGGGATCGGGTTGCGGTCCACCGAGCGGACAGTCTGCCTTCACCACGGTTGAGGGGCCGGAGTCGTACTGGATGGTGATGTTCGATGGCTCTAGGTCTATGCCATCCGTCAGGAACATGGCGGCATTCCGAATCTCTGCACAATCCACGTAGTGGGGGTCGCCCGATCCGTTCAAACCAACCGAAGAACCGTGACGAGCAGCTTCCCGACTGGCAGTCCTGACTGCGTTGTGGGTTGCCAGCAAGCGGGCGCTGTCGATCACTCCGAACAACAGGAAGAAGATGAGGGGCAAGACCAACGCCGCCTCAACGAGCGACGCACCACTCTCGGATCGATGGGAGGACGCGCTCATCGGAGAAGCTGCACTTTGTAGTCGGGGGGCAAGCCGGTGCCACCGGAATCAATGGAGATGTTCGAACCGTTCAACCGCACCGAGAAACCAACCAGAGACCCGGTCACGGTGGTGTTGTCCGACCCATTCATCTCGATGAGTCCGTGCGGGCCGTAGATGATCCCGGTCCAGTCGTTGGTCGAGCCGCCCATGCTGACCACGAACTTGTCGCATTGCTCGTCGCCGCTGTAGACGTGCCCGCCGAAGGCGAGTAGTCCATCGACGTACGGATTCAGGTTCTGATTGGAGGCGCTGACCTCGATGACGCCTTCTGCCACCAGGGTCACGTTTGCCGTGATCTCCTTGTCGAGCTTGATGTTGTCCCGCGAGTAGTAGAGGCCGTCGCCGCGGGACTCGATGTATGAGCCGTCGATCTCGCCGTTACGGAAGTAGTACTCGGACCCGGCGGCGAGGGCATTTGCGCTCCCCGGCTGGTAGTCGGCAAGTGCGAAGTTGACCGGCGATGGCTGGTTGCCGATCGATTGCGGATAGGTTGGGTCGAAGGTGTTGCCACCACCCCCGTTGTTGAAGTACGAGACGTACGTCACCTTGTCGACCGGCGGATTGCTGGGGCCGAAGTCGTTGTCAGAACCGCCGACTCTGATGCCGTCGTTGCTGTGGACCCCGCCGTAGATCATCTGGTTCGAGCCGGAGATATCGATCTGATCCTTGCCCCACGTGGAGCACGTGTCGCCAAGCGCGAAGATGCTGGTCGAGGCGCTGCTGGCACCGGTGCAAGCGGCGGCAGCGTCGGCTTTCACGGTGAGGGTGCCGACGCCGAGTACTTGGGCGAAGCTCAGCGAAACGTCGTCGCTCACTTCAGCGTTCCACTCCCCCGAGGTGGGTTCGGTGAGTGTGAGATCCGCAGCGGTGTGTCCGTTGCGGACCGCTGCTGTCTGAGCTGCCGTCGTCGGGTCAGAGCCGTGGCAATCCGCCCATGCCGCGGAGAGGGCCGAGTGGTCGGCGCTGTTTTGCGCGGCGCGGCGTGCCACCATCACCATGCCGATATCCACCGCAAGCGCGCTGATGAGCAGCAAGGCAACGAGCGAAAAGGTGACGGTCACCAAGACC
This sequence comes from Acidimicrobiia bacterium, assembly GCA_030066875.1. Lineage (GTDB taxonomy): Bacteria > Actinomycetota > Acidimicrobiia > Spongiisociales > UBA5794 > JAAETI01. The sequence continues at coordinate 2,569 of JASJAS010000028.1, forward strand.
GCACCGTCTTCCCTATAGACCCTCATCTTCTTCCTCAAGTAACCCCGTACCTATCGGCAGATGGACCCCCAAAACTGAAGTGCCTCACGACAGATGCGATACTGCGAGACATGGACCGCGTCGAGCTGTTCGACCTCTACACCCGCCACGTCAATGCAGGCAAGATCGCCGTCTATGAGCGGTTCGGGCTGGACGCAGTCATCGGCGAGCGGACCGGGATCAGGTTCCGCGATAGGTTCGACCCCAACCGCAGCTGGATCAACTGCCACGGCAACGGCGGTGTCTTCAACCTCGGACACCGTCACCCCAGAGTTGTGGCCGCGGTCGAGGGTTCGCTTGCTAGGGAGGACATCGGCAACCACCACCTGCCCGCTCCAGGGAGAGCAGTACTCGCAAGAAGGCTGGCGGCGACCACCGGGGGCCGCCTTCCAGGTGTCGTTTTCGGGGTCGCCGGCGGCGAAGCCGTAGACCTGGCTCTCAAGGTCGCTCGGGGTGCCACCGGACGGCAGCAGATCGTGTCGGCAGTTGGTGGCTACCACGGGCACACCGGGCTCGCCATGGCAACCGGCGACCCGGAATACCGGGACCCGTTTGGCCCCAACCTGCCCGGGTTCACCCAAGTACCGTTCGACGACATCGACGCGCTTGCCGCGGTTGTCACAGACGACACAGCGGCAGTGATCCTCGAACCGATCCCGGCAACCCTCGGGATGCCCATCCCCTCCCCCGGCTATCTCGTTGCGGTGCAGGAGATATGCCGGGATCTGGGAGCCCTGTTTCTGGTCGATGAAGTACAGACCGGGTTGGGTCGCACTGGGAGGATCTGGGCATATGAGCACTGGGATCTCGAACCAGACATGGTCATAACCGGCAAAGGACTGAGCGGCGGCGTCTACCCCATCAGCGCAACCTTGATGACCCGGAGCCTCCACTCGGTGTTCGACCAGCACCCCTTCATCCACGTTTCCACGTTTGGCGGGGCCGAACCGGGTTGCGCCGCGGCCCTTGCGGTACTCGATGTCATTGAGGCTCCCGGGTTCCTGGACCACGTGGCCGCCATCGGCAGGAGACTTGCAGCCGGCCTCAGCGGAATGCCGTTCGAACTACGCCGGCTCGGCATGATGATGGGCTTCGCCTTCCCGGCACCAGATGCCGGCATGCTCGCCGCCAAGCTGTTGTTCGACGCCGGGGTCTTCGCCGTCTACGCCAACAACGACACGTCCGTCCTGCAGTTTCTACCCCCGCTGACGACCACCGAGGAGGAGGCGGACGAGATAATCGGAATAGTGCGCTCGGTGTTCGGATGATCGAACAGGCGGCTCTCGACGCTCTCGAGGCCCAGGTGGTCAGCGCGCTCGACAGCGGGACTCCGGAATCACTCCACATACTCGGCTACGGTGAGATCTCAACGGTCCTGCGTGCTGACGGGACTCACGGGCCCGTCGCCGCGAAGCGGCTTCCGGTGATGACCACAACGCAACTCGATGACTACCGCAGGGTGCTCGCCGACTACCTGATCGCACTCGCGCAGCGCGGCATCACCTGTCAGCCCAGCGAGGTTCACAGTGCGGGCACTGCTCCGCTGGTCCCCTACTGCATCCAGCCGCTGCATCCCCGGCTGCTAGTGGACGAGCTGCGCACTGCCGATGCCGCGACCGCCGACATGTACATGGGTGAACTCGCCGCGCTCGTCGCCGGCGCCATCGACGGAGTTGTTGGGTTCGACGCCCAGATCTCAAACTGGGCGGTCGCAGAAGACCGCCTCGTCTACTACGACGTCACTACGCCGCTGATGCGCGATGCAGCCGGCAACGAACGTACCGACCTCGATCTATTCATCGCATCGCTGCCGTGGGTACTGCGGAGTGCCGTGAGGCGGTTCCTTCTGGATGAGATTCTGTCCCACTATTACGCGCCCCGGCCGGCGCTGCTCGACGCTATTGCCAATCTGCACAAGGAGCGGCTGCCACATGCTGTGCAGCCGCTGCTGGCTGCAGCCAACCGAGTTGTCGAGCCGGCTATCACCGTGGAGGAGGTCGACCGGTACTACAGGTCGGACGCTCGCATGTGGGCCTTGTTGCAGCAGCTGCGCCGCGCCGACAGGTGGTGGCAGCGCAAGGTCCGGCGGCGTCGCTACCCATTCCTATTGCCGGGAAGGATCGAGCGCTGATCGCCGGGTACAGTCCAGCTGATGTGTGACACGATCGTCGTCGTCAACCCGGATGGGGTGTTGTTCGGCAAGAACTCGGACCGCGATGCCAACGAGGCACAATTCCCCGAGTGGCACGCGGCCGCCGACCATCCCGGCGACACGGTGGTTCGGTGTACCCATATGGAGATTCCCCAGGTAGACCACACCTACGCAACGCTGATCTCCAGGCCGTTCTGGATGTGGGGTGCCGAGATCGGCACCAACGAACACGGCGTCACCATCGGCAACGAAGCGGTCTTCACCAAGGAGCCGTATGCCAAGAACGGGCTCACCGGCATGGATCTGCTGCGGCTCGCTCTGGAACGAGCGTCGGATCGAGAAGAAGCCGTCGGGGTCATCGTCGACCTGCTGGAGAGGTACGGCCAGGGTGGAGGGTGCGGGTTTGAGAAGCCTTCGTTCACCTACCACAACAGCTTCATCATCGCCGACCCTGGTGGTGCCGTCGTGCTCGAGACCGCCGGCAAGAGGTGGGCGACCGAAGAAGTAGTTGCCGGAGTGCGCACCATCTCCAATGGGCTCACCATCCCAGGATTCGCCGACGAGTATCGCGACCGGCTGCGGAGCCGGGTGTCGGCATGCGATGTGCGAACGGCCTTGACCGCTCGTGGCGCTTCGGGTGCTAGCGACGCAATGGCTCTGATGGCGGTTCTGCGCAGCCACGGGCAAACCAGGTGGCCCGACTACAACCCCATCAACGGAACGCTGGGAATGCCGTGTATGCACGGCGGCGGGCTGGTTGCCTCATCCTCGAGCACAGCCGGTTGGGTTTCAGATCTGGCTTCTCCAACACACTGGATCACGGCGAGTTCGGCGCAGTGTCTGTCGCTGTTCAAGCCGGTGCGGGTTGCTGAACCTGTCGAACTCGGTTCGGTTCCGGAGGGCGACGCCGACCCGGCAAGCTTGTGGTGGCGCCACGAGCGAATGGCCCGACGCGTGATGCAAGACCCAGAGACGTTAGCTGCGTTGTTCCTTCCGGAACGGGACGACGCGGAACGGGAATGGCTGGCCGATCCTCCGACGGGTCAAGAAGCTTTCGATAGGGGATCCAAGCTGCTCGACGAGTGGTCGGCAAGGGTTGATGCTGCTGCCACCGAGCGCGATGTCCGACCGTGGTACGCCCGCCGTTACTGGTCGAAGCGTGCGGTGCCTGCGTGAAGCATCGGTCTATCCGCTGATCCGCGGCGAATCCATCCCGGTCAGCAATCGGTAGGAGGCATTGGTCCGAGCTATTGGCCCGTCGGCGGTGAAGCCGGCTATGGGTTCCTCGAGCAGCGCCCAGGCGATCGCGTCGGCGGCATCTTCGCTTCCTCGATCGTGCCATGGCGTTTCGGGGTCATCCCAGGATCCGAATCCGCCCTTCTCGACATACTCTGCGCGCTGGGCGTCGGTGAGGTTGACCCAGTTCCAGGCGTGGGCGATCTCATGCAGCATGACGCCCGGTTCCTCGACACACACGTCCACTCGCTGTTCTCCTGCATTGAAGATCCCCCGGTGACCCTTGCACCCGGCGGGATCGCTGTGGAGGTAGATCTCGAGTGGCGGCACGACAAGCCCGGCTTCTTCGAACCTGGAGATTGCCCATGCTGCAGTGGCACGTTGTGTCTGCGTACCACCGACGACCACGGTGCCAGGCTGGGCTCCAATCGCAGCCTTACCGGCCTGGACGGCAGCAGCGACCGACGCAGCCGCAATGGAAACGGCTTCACCCGATGTGGCGACGGCGTGGGATGGCGTCGCCAGCGCCAGGGTGGCTAGAACTGAGGCGGTGATGGTGCGGGCTTTCTTCATGCCCGCACCGTCTTCGACGGTGCTTAGTGCGCCGTTAGGCCTCGGTTAGTGCGTGGTCAATCGGACCGATCAGGACGCTTGCGTGACCTGTGAAACCGCCGAAATACGCTGTCCCACTTGAGTTTTCCGGTCTAACCGTTCTGTAACCGCAGTCTGCAACTCTTGTCCCACTGTGGGAATCGATCGGTATCTTTCAGCCATGAGAGTCCAAGTACTCGGACCACTGACGGTATCCGTCGACGGTCGAGAGTTGACGCTGGGCGGTCGGCAGCAACGCCTGACGCTGGCTCTACTCGTAGCAGCCGCCGGCCGCACCGTCACGACCGAGCAGCTCATCGACGGAGTTTGGGGAGAGGACCTCCCAGCTACGGCCCGCAAGGCGCTACAGGGTTACGTTCACCACTTGCGTGCGGAAATCGGCGACGCGCTCAAGACCGAAACCGGCGGGTACTCCTTCGACAGCAATGGAGCCGTTGACGCCGCCGTCTTTGAAGACCTGGTGCGCAAGGCAAAGCACGCTTTCGATGTCGATCCGGAGCAAGCTGCACGCCTCCTCCGCGATGCGCTTGGTTTTTGGAACGGCGCGGCGTACGGAGATCTGGGCGACGCCCATGCTCTCATCCCGGAGGTCGCCCGGCTCGACAATCTGCGGGTAACGGCCCTTGGAGACAGGATCGACGCCGATCTCGCCATCGGCCGGCACAACGATCTCATAGGCGAACTCGAAGGGCTGACCTACGAGTATCCGTTCCAGGAACGATTCCGCGCTCAGCACATGACCGCGCTCTACAGGAGTGGCCGGCAGGTCGAAGCGCTCCGCTCCTACGAGCGCATGCGGCGGTTCCTCGTCGAGGAAACCGGCCTCGAACCGTCCGCCGAACTGCGCGACCTCGAAAGGAGAATCCTCGAGCGGGACGATTCTCTCGCCCAGGTCGCCCGGCCAGAATCGGCCGCAGGGCTCAGCGCAGTGCGCGGCTACGAGCTTCGGGAGTTGATCGCAACGACATCCACCGACGCGGTGTACCGGGGCTATCAACGATCCGTAGGAAGGGAAGTCGCAGTCCGGGTGCTCCGGTCCGACATCGCCGACGATCCCGACTTCATTGCAAACTTCCAATCCGATACCCGACGCGTCGCAGCTTTGGAGCACCCTCATATCAACTTCGTGTTCGACACGTGGCGGGAGCCGGGTCGCGCCTTCCAGGTGAGCCGCTGGATGGGCGGAGGCAGTCTGGCAAACGCAATGCAATCGCGGGATCCCGGCTTGAGTGCATCGCTCCGCATCCTCGACCAGGTGGGCGAAGCCCTGGCCTATGCGCATCGCCACGATGTCGTTCATGGACGGGTCGACGCCACAAGCATCCTGTTCGACGAGAGTGGCTACGCCTACCTGGGCAGTTTCACCGTCGGTAGTAGTGGAGGCGTGTCGAGAGCGCAGGACCGGCTCGACTTCGCCATCGTCGCTCATCAGCTTGTCGGGGGGCGCGACCCACGGTGGAGCGACGGCTCCCCGGAGCCGGACCTCGGACCCTCGTCGGCGGCGCTGCGGCCCGTCTTCGAGGTGGCCTTTGGTGCGGACGGATACGGTCGCATCGACGACTTCCTCCGTTCTCTCCGGCAAGCCGCCGGCGTTGATGTACAGCCGGCTGCCTCGGATTCACCGCCGCGTGTGGCGACGCGCAACCCCTACAAAGGACTCCAGGCCTTTCAGGAGGGTGATACGGCCGACTACTTCGGCCGGGAGACCCTCGTCGACCAGCTCGTCGAGGCAGTGGCTGAGAACCGGCTGGTTGCTCTCGTGGGCCCTTCGGGATCGGGCAAGTCGAGCGCGGTCAAAGCAGGTCTGATTCCTCGGCTAAGGGCGGCGACGGGTCAGCGGCTACTCCTCACCGAGATGTTCCCCGGCGCCTATCCGTTCGAAGAGCTAGAGGGAGCGCTACTCAGGGTAGGGATCGGCCGGGAGAACCTCATCGACGACCTTCTCGGCGACGAACGCGGCTTGCTCCGAGTCATCAAACAGATCCTCCCGTCGGATGACGCAGAGGTCGTACTGGTCATCGACCAGTTCGAAGAACTCTTCTCAACTGTGAGCGACGAGGAAGTACGCCAGCTGTTTCTCAACAGCCTGGCAGCGGCCACAACCGATCCGCGGTCACGGTTGCGGGTCGTGGTGACCCTCCGAGCCGACTTCTTCGATCGCCCCCTCGAGTACGCCAGGTTCGGTGACCTCATGAAGCAGGGCCTCGTTCCGGTGACGATGCCAAACAGTGACGAGCTTGCTCGAGCCGTCGCGCAGCCTGCCCTATTGGTGGGCGTGGATTTCGAACCGGGATTGGTATCCCACATCGTCGCCGACGTTTCCGGCCAACCGGGCGAGCTCCCGCTGTTGCAGTACGCACTGACGCAGCTCTTCGAACAACGCGCATCGAACCTGCTCACCCTGTCGGACTATCAGCGAAGCGGCAGCGTCCTGGAAGCCTTGGGGCGTCGTGCCGAGGAGCTGTATGAGCAGCTCAGCCCGGGGCCTCGCGCCGCGGCTCGACACGTCTTCCTACGCATGGTGACCGTCGACGAGGGGGCCAACGATCTGCGCCGCCGCGTGAGACGCATTGATCTCAGGACTGCAGGTATCTCCGATCGTGATTTGGACGAGATTCTCCAGACGTTTGGGGCACACCGGTTGGTGACGTTCGACCGCGACCCGATAACCCGTGGTCCCACAATCGAGGTGGCGCACGAGGCCCTGCTGCGCGAATGGTCGCACCTTCGCGAGTGGATCGAGGAGCAACGGGAGGACCTCACCAAGCGGAGAAGGCTCATCGCGGCACTCGCCGAGTGGCAAGCGTCGGGGGAAGACGACAGCTATCTCCTGAGAGGAAGTCGCCTTGCCGAGTTCCAAGCCTGGGCGGCCACCAATCGACTGCCACTGACGTCCGACGAGCGAGCCTACCTTGAGGCCTGTACCCAACTCGAGGCCGATTCTGTGGCCCGGGCCGCCGCCCGCCGCCGCCGGCTCACGATCGGTTTCGCCTCGGCATTCGTGCTGACCGCCGTGCTGGCCGTGTTCGCCCTCGTCCAGCTGAACGTTGCCCGCGACAACGCGAGAGCGGCTGAAGACCAAGCAGCCCTGGCGGCCGAACAGTCGTCGATTGCGCAGGCGCAGGAGGCGATAGCCGAGCGGGAACGGCTGCTCAGTCAGTCACGTGCGCTCGCCGGTGCGGTCACTGCCGGCCAGGGTCAGGATGCAGACCGGGCGCTCTTGCTTGCGCTGGCCGCCGCGGAGACGACTCTCGCGGCGGGAGAGGGACTGCTTCCCGAGACCTTTCAGGTGCTGCACCAGGTCATCGCTGGGCATCGTATTGAGCTGAGGATCGATGGCACCGGCGGTTCCTACGTCGGCTGGAATCCCGACGGGACCCGGCTGCTGACTGCCCCCGCCCCGGGGGTCGTCCCCGACGCCACGGTGTGGGATGCCCAGCAAGGCATCCCGGTCGACACGATTGGAGCTGCAACGCCGGTCACTGGTGCAGCGTGGAGCGATGACGGTGAGACGATCGTGACGACTCATGAGTCGGGCGATGTCATCCTGTGGGATGCAGAGTCGATGACAGAACGCACGGTGCTCGACGGTGGGAGCGCACCGACGGCACCGATCATTGACGCCGAGGGCAACTACCTAGCGGTGCGCAGCGAAAGCGTCGTTCGGTTGTGGGACATGCAACTCACAGAGGAGCCGCTCGTAATCCGCCTTGGCGACCGCGTCGGCCCCATTGCTCTCAACCCGGATGGAAGCATCCTCGCCATTGGGGAAGACTGGCGCGGTGGGGTCGTCGCCCTGTGGAATACGGCCACCGGCGAAGAGCTCGCCACTCTGGAGCCGGATGAACGGCCGGAAGGCGTGGTCTTTGATCCGACCGGCGAGCGCGTTGCCACCATCGACGAGACCAGCGTGATCGTCTGGGACCTTGCCTCCGGTGCCCCCATCCGGGCATGGCCGTCCCCCAAGTGGACCGAGGTGATCGCGTGGAGCCCCGACGGTTCGATGATTGCCTCCTCCGGCAACACGTGGGTGATCGAGGTGTATGACCCTGACACCGGCGTGGTAATGCATGAGTTAGCCGGTCATGCAGACGAACCACTCAGCTTGGCCTTCCATCGCGACACGCAGACCGGGCACATGTTGCTGGCCTCGACCGACGAGTCGGGCGGAACTCTTGTGTGGCGCCTGGACGACAGACCCGAGGGGATGGCTATCCAGTCATCGATGCCTGGTGACTACGACTTCGTCTCATACCTCGAAGATGAGGATCTCATCCTCGTCCGCGGCAACGACGACGTGGAGTTCACCGCGAGCAGCGCTTGGCCTCATGAGGTTCTGGCGCGGAATGCAACCCAATCGTTGCCCTTCATGTATCACGTCATGACAGATTCCGCGTCTTCAGTCTCGCTCGCTCCGATCGAAGAAGGAACCCTTGTGTTCAATCCTTCGACGATGGACCCGATCCGCACGCTCCCCGATCAGCTCTTTGTCGCTGGGGTGAGCCTCGATGGAAGCATGGCACTTGTCACCCCGTATAGCGATGGTCCGACGTTCATCATCGACGTTGCGACCGGCGAGCGGATTGTGGTTATCGAGGATCCAGCCAAACCGATCGCGCCGCTCCTCGGAGGCGCCTTCAGCCCAGACGGATCGCTCGTGGTCTTCGGAGATGACGGCGAGCAAGTTCGGGTGTTTGACATCGCCGCGAAACGGCTGCTGGTGACGATCCCCCTGGCGCCGGGGCACGTTACCTTCGCAGGAGCGATCACCTTCAACCGCGACGGCACCCTGCTCGCCGTAGCGGACTACTCGGGTGCCATGCGGGTCATCTCCGTACCGGCGCTCAGGTCAGGAGCACCCGAATCCGAGTGGCTGGTCACAGAGTTTGACGCATTCGACGGATCACTGGTCCACGCTGCGTTCACGCCCGACGGCTCCCATCTCGGAGTGTCCGGGGTGTCGGAACTCATACGGTTCTGGTCGACCGAAGACTGGACCAACACGCTCACCTTCGACACGGGGGGTATTACCAAGATCTTCGATGTGCGAAACGACGGTCGGGAACTTGTTGCCGCATCCGAGGAACAAGCGATCTGGTTCATACCCTTCTCAGCCGATGCCCTAGTCGAGATGGCGGCGCAGCGGGTGACTCGCGGGTTCACCGAGAGTGAGTGTGTCGCCTTCGGCATTGACCCTTGCCCACGTACGGTTGAGGAGGTGCAGGCTACGTACCGCGGATGACCGCCGGTCGCGAACCGGCATGACAGTTTGCGATTGCTTCTGCCTTGTGCCCGCGCTGCATATTCCCTACGGTCTTGGACTCGTCCTTGATCAGCGTGGGAGCGACGGATGGACACCGAAGCGTTTGCCAGCATCTTCAGATGGATTCACATCTCCGCAGGAGCGGCCTGGCTGGGTGCCGTAGTCACCGTCGTCTTCGTCCTGATTCCGGCGGCCGTGCAGGCTGAGGTAGAACGGCGCCGGTGGTTCCTGGCAAATGTGTTTCCCCGCATCTTCCGGCTTGCCTCGGTGGTGTCCCTCACGGTCGTGATCGCGGGGGCCGCACTCTGGCTGGCGAGCAACGACTGGTCGCTGAACCTCGGTGCCCTGTTCGACAGCCGGTACGGGCTGTCGATCCTGATCGGCGGCACACTGGGTCTTGCGCTCACCGTCTTTCACTTTGTCGCCGAGTCACGCCTGCAGCCGATGGTTGCCTCGATTGGTCGTGGGGAGCTGGACGACAGGGAGGTGGTGCACTTCCTCCGTATCGTTCCTCGGGTCGGGCTTGGCGTGCTGTTGGCTGCGTTTGGGGCGATGATGTACGCCGCCCACGGCTTCTAGGGTCTAGGAATCCCTGGCAGGGTTGTAACCCTGCAAGGCCGTGAAGCCCGCATCCATCCCGCTTTCGTCCAGCTTCGGCTTGCGAGCCAGTGGATCGAACGCACGTGGCCGGAACGCGCGATAGATGAGATAAACGCCGCCGAGGATGAAAACGATGCCAAAGGCCACCCCTGTACCAATCAGCAGGGGGACCCTCGGGTAGCTAGTCCCTGCGGTGAGGTCGGCGCTGACATCTGCCGTTGCATCGGTGTTCATCACGAGGACCGTCCAGTTCCCCTCTTCCAGCGTCGGACGACCTGTCAACCGGGCAAAAGCGATATCCCACTCGAGTGTATGCGTCCCCATACCTTCAGAAGACGACACCCAGAGAGTCTCGTTGCTTGGCGGATTCGGGGCTGCTGCAACGGCTACATCCGAGATATATCGTTCAGCTTGTCGCGTCGGTGCGATCCCAACAAAGACGCTTTCGCCGCCCGCAGCCGTGGCGGTGATCCTCACATCATTGGGATCCGCCAGGAGTTCGATGAGCCACCAAGGCGCATCGGTCTTGACTTCGTAATAGTCCGCGGTTGCTGCGTACGACTCCGTCGCGAACGGTTGCGACTCGGCAGTGAAGAAGCCGTCGTCATCACGCTCTGCACCCAGCGTCGTTAGCGCACCCAACACGAAGAAGGCGCCCACAACTACCAACAAGACCCCAAAGAAGAAACGAAGAACCCTGCGACCCATCGCCATCACCTCCCGGATGCGGACGACGGGCAGACCCGTCGCTCGACGGGCGAAGTCACATCCCCAACCCTATCCGACAGACCCGGCCGCTGGCTTGTGACATTCGGCACTTCACGGTTGTCTCGATGTTCGGTAGACCGGATCGAGAGGGCTCGGCATCGATCGAAGGGACCGCCCATGAAACCCGAAACGCATCGCCGGATCGTCGTGTCGCAGAAGGGCGGGCCCGAGGTATTGGAGCTGGTCGAGAAACCAACCCTTGATCCCAAGCCCGGCGAAGTACGAATCAAGGTCCAGGCTGCAGGGGTGTCAGCGTTCGATGCGATGATCAGCAAGGGCAAGTTTCCTGGGTTTCCCAGGGTGCCGTTGACACCCGGTTGCGATGTCGTCGGTGTCGTCGACAAGCTGGGCGAAGGTGTTTCAACGCTCGAACTGGGCGAGGCCGTAGCCGCCGGCCCTTTCACGACCGGCGGCTACACCGAATCGATCTGCCTTCCAGCGGCAGAGGTAGTGCCGGTTCCCCCCGCGGTAGACCCGGCAGAGGCTGTCTGTCTGATTGCGAACTACCTCACCGCGCATCTCATGCTTCATACCGCTGCCGAGGTGAGGAGTGGCGAACGTATCTTGATCCAAGGAGCTGCAGGAGGTGTTGGAACCGCTCTGCTCGAGTTGGGTGGGCTGGCCGGATTGGAGATGTGGGGCACTGCATCGCAACACAACCACGAGTTGGTTTCCGAACTCGGGGCAACTCCGATCGACTACCGCAACGAGGATGTCGTCGAGCGCGTCCGTAGCCTCACCGACGGCGGTGTTGATGCCGTCTTCGATCCGATCGGGGGAGGCCGGCAGCTGTGGCGTTCCTATCGGACTCTGCGCAAAGGAGGTCGGCTGGTGTGGTTCGGTGTAGCGGCGACCTCAAAGCACGGGATGAAGGTGATCCCAGCCAGCCTGCTTGCCCGCCTGGCGCTGTCGCTCATCCCGGACGGTAAGAAAGCCCCGATGACGCCGAATGCGGACAAGATCGATCAGCAGCCAACCCTGGTGGAGCTGCTCGACCTGCTGGCCTCGGGCAAGATCAAACCGGTGGTCGCCGACCGCATCCCGCTGGCAGAAGCAAGGCGTGCCCACGAAACCCTGGCGAAGGGCAGATACGCAGGACGGATGGTTCTGATCGCGTCGGACTAGGCAGCAGCTATGCCGTGACCATGCTGGCCGCGGCTTCGTCGGCCATTTGCGCCAGGTCCTGGAGATTCTGGGTGTAGGTGTCTCGCAGGTAGCTTTCCATGTCGACGACGACCTCGCCCGAAGCATCTTCCCCGGTCTCGGTCATGAACAGCGGCGCCAAGTAACTGACGATACGGGTGCCGGTCCCGCTGGGAATGACATAGTCGGTGTACCGCAACCCGAGGCCATCACCCATCGGAATGACGATAGTGATGTAGTCGACGGCCTTCATGTCGAGCACGGTGAAGACGAGGATCTCGTTGTCTTCGCCGTGGGCGCAGTGAAACTCGGCCCCGGGCCCGATCCGCCCCCGGGGGTCGGCGACAATCGAGTTGTCGTTCGCCCCCAGCCAAGCTGTTCGCTTGACCGGATCGATCAGGTGATCCCACACGACTGCCGGTGGAGCCGCGCTGTGGGCGCTGATTGTCAGCCAGGCTTCGCGTTGCATCACCTTGTTCTCGTTCTGCTGCCGCATGAACGCCCACACGTCGGGTAGGGAGGACACGTAGCCCTTGACCTCGCCAACGTGCTCGTACTCCTCGGTGTGCTCGACCCATCCAGCAACGATATTGTGAACGTCGAGATCGTCGACACATGCCTGAGTGACGATCATGTAGTCGGCGATTCCGGTCCTCTCGGTGATTGTGTTCTTCGTGAGCCGATGTGCCATTACGACATCAGCGCCGGACAGGGTGTCTTGCCCGCCAACGGTGGTCATGGCGAACTCGCCGCAGTGCATGACGATCTTGAGACCCAGCGAGTTGATGTTGGCGCAAGCGTTGCATTGACAGGTGGTGTTCAACACCATGGTCTCGAGAGAACCGGCAAAGGCGCAGTAGAGCAGCTCCACCGACTCCAGGACGGTCTGACCGCTCATGCCATCGGGCATCACTCCGTACATGAAGACTGCATCGCCCTCGATACGGGAAACCGTCAGCGGCGCCTGGATTGCACCCACAATCGCGTTGAGTAGCTCGCCGATGATCCCGTTGGCATGCTCGAGCTCGCTCTCGGTGAGGAACCGGGTATATCCGGAAATATCAGCGATTATCAAATGGCCGCGCATCAACTCCCTTCCCGAGTCGGAGCCTATCAGCCAGCTCGCTGTCCTGTAGCGGGCTAGTAAACGACAGCCTTACCATGTACGATTGGGACAGCGCTAAGGACGCAAATGACCACTGACACCGATAGACCCGCTCAGCCGCGCATCCCACTGAGCCGCGACCGGGTGTTGCAGGCCGCCGTGAGGCTGGCCGATGATTCCGGGATCGATGCGGTGACCATGCGCCGGCTCGCTTCCGAACTCGGTGTTGAAGCGATGTCGCTCTACTACCACGTCGCCAGCAAGGAAGAACTGTTCGACGGCATGGTCGACATGGTCGTCGCCGAAATCGAGGAACGCTGTGGCGGCTTCTCTGTGCCCGGCGACCTCGATTGGAAGAGCGCTCTACGGAAGCGGATTCTGACCGCTCGCCAGGTGATGCTGCGCCACCCGTGGGCGCCAGGAGTGCTGGAGACTCGGACCACCATGAGCCCGCGTATGGTGCTCTACTTCGACACCGTGCTCGGGATCATGGTCGAGGGCGGCTTCTCGTTCGACCTCGGCCACCATGCCATGCATGCCTTGGGGAGTCGCGTCCTCGGCTTCAATCAGGAGCTCTTCGCTCCGGATAGCGACACCCAGGAAGACCAGGCCGACGAGATGCTGGCCCAAATGGCCGAACGAGTCCCCTACATCGTCGGCATGATGCAGGAGATCGTCCACGACGGCCCCGAAGAGACGCTCGGATGGTGCGACGATCAAACCGAATTCGAGTTCTCCCTCGACCTGCTCCTCGACGGCCTCGAGCAACGCCTCGGCTAAACCCCGGTCCCACTCGTTCTTGCGTACATAGGCGGCGTACAAGGCCGGGGCCGTACGCAAGAACGGATTCTTCTGGATTCTCCCTTGACAGTCTTACGCTGTATGGTTATCTTACGCCGTACGACTTACAACGTACGAGGCGTACGAGGAAGGGAGAGGAACCGATGTACCTGTCAACCAAGCCCCCCGCCCCCACCGGCCGGGAGGGAATCATCCAGGCACAAGGCCTGGTGAAACGATACGGCGAGGTGGTGGCCCTCAACGGCCTCGATCTCTCCGTCGAGGAAGGCACAGTTCTCGGATTGCTCGGCCCCAACGGAGCCGGGAAGACAACCGCCGTGTCGATTCTCACCACGCTCATCGAGCCAGATGCCGGGACCGCGACGGTCGCCGGCGCAGACGTAATCACCGCACCAGGCCGGGTCCGCAAGAACATCGGCCTCTCCGGGCAGTACGCCGCAGTAGACGAACACCTCACCGGTTTCGAGAACCTCGACATGATCGGACGGCTGTACCGACTCGGAGCCGGCAAGGCTCGCGCTCGGGCCGGGGAGATGCTCGAGCGGTTCAGCCTGACAGAGGCGGCCAACCGCCCCGTCAAGACCTACTCCGGCGGTATGCGACGCCGCCTCGACCTGGCAGGTGCTCTGGTCGCAGAGCCCCCGGTGTTGTTCCTCGACGAGCCCACCACCGGGCTCGATCCGAGAAGCCGGCTCGAATTGTGGGATGTCATCCGCGATCTCGTGCAGCAAGGAAGCACCCTGCTGCTGACCACCCAGTACATGGAGGAGGCGGACCAACTGGCCGACGACATCGTGGTCATCGACCATGGGCGCGAGATCGCACACGGCACCGCAGACGAGTTGAAGGCGATGATCGGCGGGGAGCGCATCGAGATCACGCTTCAGTCCAACAGCGACGCCGGCATGGCTCGCAACGTCCTGGCAGGGTTCGCCGTTGGTGAGATCCACTCCGAGGGCCGGGCGATTACGACACCCATCACCGGTGGCGCGGAAACGCTCACTGCCGCGTTGCGAGCCTTGGACTCGGCGGGGATAAGGCTGCGCGATGTGGGTCTGCGGCGACCGACTCTCGACGATGTCTTCCTCTCCCTCACGGGGCACGTCGCCGGGCGAGGTCAAGCACTCGAAGCTGAGGAGGTGGCGGCCTGATGCAGAACGCAATCTTTGCACTCGGAGACGGATTCGCCGTCGCTCGCCGCAACGTGATCAAGATTGGAAGGGTCCCCGAGATCCTCTTTGGAGTAGCGATCACACCACTGGTATTCGTGATGCTGTTCGCGTTCGTGTTTGGGGGTTCGATCGATATCCCGGGAGGGTCGTATCGCGAGTTCCTCATCGGCGGAACCTTCGCCCAAATCCTCGTTTTTGGGGCAACCTTCACCGGGGCCGGCCTCGCTGAGGACATGCAGAAGGGGATCATCGACCGTTTCCGCTCACTGCCTATGTCCCGGTCTGCGGTCGTGTTTGGGCGGACGGCAAGCGACGTCATCTACAACGTCGTGTCGCTGGTCGTCATGGCGATTGCCGGACTCATCGTCGGGTGGAGAATCCACAACGGCTTCGGCAATGCACTGCTCGCCTTTGGCCTGCTGCTGCTGTTCGCCTATGCGATCTCATGGGTGATGGCCTATGTGGGTCTGCTGGTACCGAGCCCGGAGGTGGTGAACAACGCGTCGTTCATGGTCATCTTCCCGATGACCTTCATCGCCAACACGTTCGTTCCTGCAGAGAACCTGCCCGGCCCATTCCGTGTCTTCGCCGAGTGGAACCCTGTATCTGCTGTTGCGCAGGCGGCTCGCGAGCTATTCGGCAACATCCCGCCGGGTACCCCGGAACCGGGTGTGTGGTCGCTGCAGAATCCGGTGCTGTACACGCTGCTTTGGGTGGCGATCCTCATTGCCGTCTTTGCACCGCTGTCGGTAAGGAGGTACCGCCGCGCCTCCAAGACGACATAGGAGCTGACAGCTCCGTGATTACTGAGCCCCTCGCGCCGGCGAGGGGCTCTCTTGCGTCTTTCGCTAGGTTGCTCGTGGACAGAAGGGTTGATCTTGAGTCTCGGAAGCACCGTGACGCTCGCAATAGAGCGGATTGTTGACCCTGTCGAAGGCATGCACAGAGCGATTGCCGGGCGCTGGTTCGGCGCACTGCATGGTGTCGCGACCCCGGTGCAGATTGCTCACGACGCAACATCCACCGTCGTGTACGAATCAATCCGACTTGTGGGTACAGCCGTGGGGTTGGGTCTCGACGCTGCCGTCAACCTGCGCCCATCGACAGCAGACGGCATCCGCGCTGTCACGAACAGCCTGTGGGGAGACAGGCTCGGAAGACACCGGGATCGGTTGGGCATCGCCATGGCCTTTCGGGATCGCAACGGAGCCGTGGTACCGATCGGCGAGGATTTCCCCACCCCGGTGTCTGGACACCTGGTCGTCTTGGTGCATGGATTGGCTAACACCGAGCGATCTTGGCACGGAACAGATGCGAGCCCCGGCTTGCTAACCGCTCTCGAGGACCACCCCGATCTGACGCCACTGTCACTCCGCTACAACACGGGCCTCGCCATCGCCGACAACGCTCAGTTGCTTGCCGAGTTGCTAGAAGATGTACTCGGCAGCTGGCCGGAACCGGTGGAATCGATCTCACTTGTCGGCCATTCGATGGGTGGATTGGTGGCCAATACCGCTTGCTCGGTAGCGACCGCCGCAGGGCACAGTTGGATCAACGATGTCACCCACATTGTCGCCTTGGGATCCCCCTACCTGGGCGCTCCCATAGAGAAGCTGGTTGCTGTCGCCTCTCAGGGTCTGGACGTCGCCCACGAAACCCGCCCGCTCGCCAAGTTCCTGGACCGCAGAAGTCGCGGGATCAAGGACCTCCGCGACGGCGCTCAATCCGGTCAAGAGGGCCTGCCATTGTCGGCCCAGCACCATCTCGTAGCGGGCGTCTTCACTTCGGATCCATCGCACCCGCTCGGTGCCGCATTCGGCGACCTCATGGTGCGGATCAGAAGTGCTCTCGGGAACAGATCTGTCGAATCGGCAAACGTCATGGTGGTCGGCGGTGTCAAGCACTCGGAACTGACCCACGATGAAGCTGTTGTCGATCAGGTGATGCGCTGGATAGAACCGCGCCCGCCCGGCGACTAGCATCCTCGCTCGTTCAATATATTGACAGCTATCTATATATCTGCCAAAGTAGCCGATATAGATGAGTGTCGATATATAGAGGCGTCGATATGGAACAGGTTCTCGATCTCTTTGGGCGGGTTCTCGGCGACGTTGCCGGAACATTCGGTCGGGTATGGCCCTTTCTCGCCATCTCGGTGATTGCTGCGGCGGTGGTATCGGTCTACGTGGGCACCGACCGGGTGTCGGCCCTGCTGAAGCGACGCAGCTCGGTTGCCACTGGCGGTGCCGTGCTGCTGGCGACGCTGACCCCATTCTGTTCGTGCGGCACGACCGCCGTACTCCTCGGCATGCTGGCGACCGCGGCGCCGTGGGCTCCCCTGGTGGCGTTCATGGTTGCCTCCCCGCTGACAAGTCCTTCCGAGCTGGTGTTCTCGGCAGGACTGTTCGGCTGGCCCTTTGCACTCATCTTCTTTGTGGGCACGATCGTTCTCGGCTTGGCGGCAGGTGGTGTCGCCGCCGCACTCGACAGGACCGGTTGGCTGACGGGCCAGGCAAGGCTCGACTCCGACTCGTCATGTGCAACTGGTGCGTGTTCGGTACCGCAGCCGGTGGCAGCGAGCATCGGCCCTGGAACGGCATCCATCGCTGAGTTCCCATCGCTGCGGAGGCGCTGGAAGATCGACGAGTTCGCCACTGAGCTGATGAGCGTCGGCCGCAAGCTGCTGCTCTTCTTCCTCGGTTTCACCGCGGTGGGATATCTCGCCATCGAGGCGATCCCTACGGCGTGGCTGACAGAGTATCTAGGTGAGGGATCGGCGTTTGCTGTGCCTTTGGCCGCGGTGCTCGGCATCCCGGCGTACATAAACACCGAGGCGTCGCTTCCGCTGGTGGCCGCGCTGATGGATGGCGGCATGGGGCCGGGCCCGGCGATGGCATTCCTGGTCACCGGCGCCGGTACCAGCATCGGGGCGATCAGCGGACTCTTCGTCATTGCTCGGAAGCGGGTCGTCGGTCTCGTGGTCGCTCTACTCTTCGTGGGAGCCATGGTGATGGGCATAGTCGCCCAGATGGTCCTCGGATAGCCGCCGATGTGGAAGGATGCAGGCATGAAACCGATCGTTGAGTGTTGCCCTCCACTTGCCGACGAGCCGCTTGGTGCCGACGAGGCGGAGCTGCTCGCCGATTGGTACGGCGTGCTTGCCGACCCGACGCGACTCCGCCTCCTCAGCCTGATCGCGGCTTCCGGCGAAGCTTGCGCTGCTTGTGATCTGGTTGAGCCTCTCGGTGTTTCGCAGCCGACGGTGAGCCATCACCTCAAGGTTCTACGCGAAGCCGGCCTGGTTGAAAGCGACAAACGGGGCCGCTGGGTCTACTACCGGCCGGTTCCGGAACGTCTCGAGATCCTCAGCCGCGCCCTGGGCGGGCATGTCGGGTAGCTCGGTTCTCTACACGCCGATTTCGTCAGCAACCCACCCCAGGTCTAGGTCCTCGAGTGTTTCCCGTGTCGGATTGCCGGATTCGGGGTCCCATCCGGCCATCTCGTAGTAGGTCTGCAATGCGACCTCCCACTTGTCCCGATCCACCGCCTTACCGTCACTCGGTCCGTCCTGCAGTGGCTCGAAGAGCCGCTTGGGCAGCGTGTCGCGCTCCCGCGTGATCCCTTCTCGGGCATTGAAGGCTCGCAGCATGTTGAGGCGGCGGGCCCCGATTCGAAGCAGGTCGTCGACGGACGTTTCCTCGCCGGTGACCGCCGTGATCACCTCGGCCAGATTTCCCATGCTGAGGAGCCCCCACACCGAACCGAATACGAACTGGCACACATCGGCCGTGTCCAATGCGGAGTAGGCATATTGGGTTCTCAAGGCCCACTCGACTTTGGCCTCGTTGAGCGCACTTCCCGGCTGCGGATTCGTCAAGCCCAGCTCGGCAGTCCGCGCTCCGTACTTCTCCGGAGACGCTTCGATCAGTTTCGGCCGATAGCTGCCATCGTGCTCGCTCGACTGGTGATCCGCCCCAAACGGATTGACGGCGTAGATCAGGCTTAAGGACGGCTTCACCTGCGGCATGTGAGCCGGCAGCTCGCTGCCTTTCACCGCCATCACCAGATCCTCGGCGCCGTTGCCGATCTGCGCGGCCGCGGCCGCAGATCCTTCGGCGAGAACCGATCCGAAACCGTCGCGCTGGAGCGTCTTCTCCAGCATGGCAATCATCGCCTTGCCGTCACCCCATGACAGCTCGATACCACCGGTGTCTCGGGAAGAGATCAAACCCCTCTCGAAACACTCGATAGCAAAAGCCATGGTTGCTCCGGCAGCGATTGTGTCGACGCCGTACTCGTTGCACAGTTGGCTGGCATAGGCGATGGCGCCCATGTCGGCGATGTCGCAGTATGACCCGAACGTCGACACCGTCTCGTACTCCGGCCCGCCGGATTCGGGGTCGATGCTGCGCTCTTCCCATTCCGCCTCCACAACCCGCTTGCAACGAACCGCACACGAGTAGCAGGTCTCCCGACCTTGCTTCAGCTGGTTCCCGTCCGCAGCGCCGCGCAGCCAATCGTTGAAAAGCGCCTCGCCGCCGATGGTCGCCGCCCGGTCATAGCCCATCCAACCGCTCGAATAGTTGCGCGTCGGCAGACCTCCTACAGCGTTCTGGCTCTCCAGAATCCCGAGGGTCCCATGTTTAGCCAGATCCCAGACGTCCTCATCCTCCCTGATCAGGGCTCGCGACGGCTGCATGATGGTCCGCAGTGCATCGGGATCGGCCATGAGGAGCCTCTTCTTGCCTCCGCGGACGGCAATTGCCTTGAGCTTCTTGCTACCCATGACGGCGCCCATCCCGGTGCGGCCGTGAGCCCGGGATGCCATGTTCATGATCGAGGCGAAGCGGACCAGTTTCTCGCCGGCCGGGCCTACCTGGGCAATCTGGATGCGGCTATCCCCTAGTTCCGCCGCCAGGGCTTCATCGACAGCCCGGGTGGTCCTTCCCCAAAGATGTGTCGCGTCACGCAGCTCGGCCTCTCCCTCCTTGATCCAGAGGTAGACAGGGGTGGGTGAAGCACCGGTGATGACGATTCCGTCGAAACCGGCGAACTTGAGTTCGGCAGGCCAAAACCCTCCCGCCTGGCTGTCACCGACGCCGCCGGTGATCGGTGACTTGGCTACGGCCGTGGCCCGGCTCTGTCCGGAGATAGGGGCGCCGGTGATCCCGGACAACATGAACGACAGGGTGTTCTCGGGGCCGAGTGGGTCGATGCCAGCGGGAGTGTTCTTAAAGAGGTAGTAGCAGCCGAGCGCACTGCCGCCCATGTACGTGCGGTAGACGTCGTCCGATGGTTTCTCCACCTCGAGGGACCCGCTTGTCAGATCAACCCGGAGGATCTTGCCGGCGTAGCCGTACTCCACTCAACAACCTCCCCTGCAGCGGCATCGTACCGGCGACGGCCTACCCCATACCGCCGACAACGTCGTCGATGATGTCGCAAGCCCGATCGATCTCTGCTGAGGTGACGGTGAGCGGAGGCGAGATGCGGAGGGCGTTGCCGTAGAGGCCGCCCTTGCCGAGGAGCAGACCGCGCAGTTTGCAGCCCTCATGGAAAGCCGTAGCCCGCTCCGGCGATGGAGCCAACGATCCTGGATGCACGATCTCGAGCCCCTGCATGAGTCCCTTTCCCCTCACTTCGGCGACCCAGTCAGTTCGATCTACGACAGCTTCCAGCCGTGCCCGCAGCCGCCTACCCATCACCAGGGCGTTCGACTGCAGGTCGTTGTCGATGAGGTAGCGCAGCGTGGCAATCCCTGCGGCACACGACAACGGGTTGCCGCCGAAGGTCGATATCGACTTCGCCTGCAACGAGTCGAGGATCTCGGCCCGGCCAACCACGCCGCCCAGCGTGACTCCGTTGCCTACACCCTTGGCGAATGTCAGCAGGTCTGGCGTAACCCCATGGGCCTGGTACCCCCAGAAGTGTTCGCCGGTGCGACCCCATCCGGTCTGTACTTCGTCGGAGATGTAGAGGATCCCGTTGTCTGCCAACGTCTTCTGCATTGCGCCCAGCAGGCCGTCGGGCGGGGTGGTGAAACCCCCGACGCCTTGAATCGGTTCGGCGATGAAACAGGCGACCTCGCCGGACGTCATCATGTCGATTACCTGTTCCAGATCGTCCACCGAAGCCTGGATGAAGGCGTCGTCATCGAGGTGGCGGAAGGGCGAGCGGAGCGGATACCCGCCGTGAACATAATTGACGTTGAGCCCACTGACGCTGGTCGGCGACCAAGACCGGTTGCCGGTGATGGCGATGGCGGTAAAGGACCGCCCGTGATAAGAGTTGCGCAGCGCCAGCACCTGGTTGGAGCGCCGGTAGCTGGTTGCCAGTAGCAGCGCTGCATCGTTGGCCTCGGTGCCGGAGGTCGTAAAGAACACCTTGGCATCGGGTATACCGGAGAGTTCCGTCACCATCTCGGCGAGTTCGACCATCGGTTCAGACACATAGAGCGTCGACGTGTGGACGATTCTCTCGGCCTGCTGTTGCACGGCTGTGGTGATCTCGGGAACGCTATGGCCGATCATCGTGGTGACGACGCCCCCGAAGAAGTCGAGATACTCGTTGCCTTCGACATCCCAGACGGTTCGACCCTTGCCGTGCTCAATAGCTATCGCCTCGTCGTGGTATACGGCGACCCAAGAGGGCAGCACCGCCTGATGGCGCCGGAATAGCTCCTCGTTTGTGGGCACTGGTTCTCCCTGCTTCTTTCAATCGAGATCCTACGACGTCGCCGCGGTGACCCCGCCAGAAAGCGGGCTCCTAACATCCCGGTCACGCAACAGAGGGACCCCCAGTGCAGAGACGGCTTGTGATTGATACCGACACCGGGTCGGATGATGCCGTGGCCCTGATGCTGGCAGTTGCCGATCCCGATTCCGACATCGCGGCCGTCACCACAGTCGCCGGGAACGCTCCTCTCGACGTCGCTACGCGCAATGCCCTCTACACACTCGAACTGATGGATGCCGGCGATGTCCCGGTATACGAGGGCTGCGATCGACCGCTGCTCCGGCCTCTCGAAACGGCACAATGGGTCCACGGCGAAGACGGTATGGGCGACATGGACCTGTCGCGGCCGAAGGGAACGCCTCGGGAGGAACATGCCGTCGACGCTCTCAGACAGCTCAGTCTCGAACAGCCCGGCGAACTGACGTTGATCACCCTCGGACCTCTCACCAACATCGCAGCCGCTATCGCCCGCGACCCAGAACTACTGACCCGGTACGCCCATACCTACATCATGGGGGGTGCCCCAGACGCAATTGGGAACGTTACCCCGGTAGGCGAGTACAACTTCTGGGCCGACCCGGAAGCAGCCGCGATGACCGTGGCCGCCGCCGGTGCCAAGACCTTGGTTGGATGGAATATCTCGAGGACTAGAGCAGTGATTGGGCCTGTTGAGCGTCGAGTCCTCGAAGCCATGAACACCGAATACTCCCGCTTCACCTTGGACATCAATCGTGTGCTGGATCAGGTTGCGCGCGAGTACAACGGCCTCGAAGGTTTCGATCTACCCGACCCCGCAACGGTTGCAGTGGCGCTAGATCCTGACCTCGTCACGAAGTCTGCGGATGTCTGTATGGCCGTCGCCACCGCCGACGAGACTCGGGGCCTCACCTACATCGACGCTAGACACGGTGAAGCGCCACAACCCAACATCACCGTCGTCTGGGACATCGACGAAGCGGCCTTCAAGCAGCGTGTCTACGACATGTGTGCATTGCGTTAGGCCTGCGGCGCTGCGGACGTGCCACCACGCCCCGGTAGCATTAGACCGAGATGGGTCTGCGACGCAGCACCGGAGTGGTGAGCCTCCTCGTGGTGCTGGTGGCCGCGTGTAGCAGCAGCGCAGACCCGACCACCGCGGCGCCCCCTTCGGCACCCGTCACCACAACCGTCTCGCCCAGCACCACCACAACCGCGAGCCCGCCGACGACCACGACGACATCGACAACCACCACGACTACTGTCGCCGGACCGCCCTCTCTGCCCTACTTCGAACCGGGCGACTGCGTCACCGGAGCGGCCGAACGACTTGCAGACGATCCGGGCTTCGACATCGAATGCGGCCACCTGGTCGTGCTCGAAGATCGCACCGAGCCTGATGGAGATCTGGTGCGTCTGCCCGTGATGATCGCCCGCTCCCCGAGCCCCAATCCAGCCCCGGACCCGGTCATCTACCTGGCCGGCGGGGGTGGCCACAATCACCTGCGCTACTCCGATTACCTCATGGAGAGTGTGGGCGATGCGGTACTGGAGAACCGTGACTTCATCCAGTACAACCAGCGCGGCGCTCCGCTCACCGATCCCGAGCTTTCCTGTCCAGGACTCACCAGCTTCCTGTTTGGTCTGGCAGCCGAGCCTTTGACCCAACAGGAATGGGCCGATCGGCACCTCGCCTTCCTCGCTGGATGCCGCGATACGCTGATCGCCGACGGCGTCGACCTCGCCATGTACACCAGCGCGGTAAATGCCGCCGACGCCGATGACCTGCGTCGGGCCCTCGGGTACGACCGGGCCAACTACTACGGAACGTCGTACGGAACCCGGCTCGGCCTAGACCTCATCCGTGACTATCCGGACGGGGTGCGCAGCATCATCCTCGACTCCGTCTACCTACCCCAGGCAGGCTTCTACACCGAGTCGGGCGCCAACCTGCAGCAAGCTTTCGAGTACCTGTTCGCCGCCTGTGCCGCAGCCACCGATTGTGCGGCTGAGTATCCGGATTTGGAGGCAGTGTTCTACGACACGATTGACAAT
Source organism: Acidimicrobiia bacterium (assembly GCA_030066875.1). Taxonomy (GTDB): domain Bacteria; phylum Actinomycetota; class Acidimicrobiia; order Spongiisociales; family UBA5794; genus JAAETI01. The sequence continues at coordinate 26,226 of JASJAS010000028.1, forward strand.
CTCGATGCCACGCCGGAATCGGTCGAGGGTTTGCTGGTCGACGGCGGAATCTTCATGGACGCCGCGTCGCTCTACCTGTACTCACCCGAAGGGATTGAACGAGTACCCCACGCTATCTCTCGAGCCGCCGCCGGTGACTTCGGCCCTCTGGCCGGGCCCATCAGCGGAGCCATCACCTCATCGGACATCAACTGGATCATGTTCTACTCGATGCAGTGCCGCGAGGAGATTCCCTTCGAGTCCCTAGACGAGGCATTGGCGGTTGGAGCTTCTCTTCATCCCGGTATCGCCCGTCACTACATCGACGGCTTCGCCAGCTTCCACTTTGCCCTGTGCGACGACTGGGGATTGGAACCGACCGACCCCATCGAGAGCCGCGCCGTCACCAGCGAGGTGCCGGCTCTGGTTCTCGCCGGTGGCTATGACCCGGTGACACCGCCCGCTTGGGGTGAATCGACAGCCGCCGCTCTCGAAAGCGCCTTCTACTACGAGTTTCCTCATTCGGGCCACGGGGTGATGCGTTCGACCGATTGCGGACTCTCCGTCGGCCTCGAATTCCTGGACTCCCCCACGCGGCAGCCGGACGCTACGTGCATCGCCGACATGGCGCCACCGGACTTCCGCTGACGAGCACGCAAGCCGTGGCCCCCTGGCGCACCAGGTTCTTGCGGACATGGCTTCGGAATACCGAAAGGTATGTCCGCCGGAACGGTAGGCGACCCGCCCTCATCTGTTCTTGCGGACATGGTTCCGAAATATCGCAGCTATGTCCGCCAGAAGCGCGAAGCCACCCTGTCGAAATCCGGATCCGCCATTCGTCGTTTGCATGAACGGGTCGCAACTCGACGACCCCAGAGTCCGGAGGAGGAACACAATGGCGAAGTATGCACTGGTCTTTCACGGTGGTGGTATGCCGGAAACCGAAGAAGAGAGCGCCAAGGTCATGGCTGCCTGGGGAGCCTGGATGGAAGGACTGGGAAAGTCTCTTGCCGACCCAGGCCATCCCTTTGGTGCTTCCACGACCATCAACAGCGACGGGTCGACGGCCCCCGGCGGCGGGGCAAACCCGGCCACTGGCTACACCCTGATCGAAGCCGACTCGCTCGACGCCGCGGTCACGCTGGCGAAGGACTGCCCGATCCTGCATTCGGGAGGCTCAATCGAGGTAGCGGAAGCACTCGACATGTGACCGTCGCCACGGCGCTCCGTCGATTGCTAAGTTCAGTTCATGAGTGACACATACACAGTCGAACGTTCGGCCACGATCGATGCTTCATCGGATCGGGTCTACGGGCACATCGTCGACTTCCGTGAGTGGGGTGGATGGTCTCCATGGGAGGAGATGGACCCATCCATGGAGAAGACGTACTCCGGCGCCACAACGGGCGTTGGGTCCAAGTATGCGTGGTCCGGAAACCGGAAGGTGGGCCAAGGCAACATGGAGATCACCGACACCCAAGAGCCATCCTCGGTGACAATTGCTCTGGAGTTCCTCAAGCCGTTCAAGGCGAGCAACACCACAGTGTTCTCGCTGGAACCGGCGGGTGAGGGAACAAGGGTCACTTGGGCCATGACCGGCCGCAAGACGCTCATGACCCGCGTGATGGGCATCTTCAAGAGCATGGACAGCATGGTCGGACCAGATTTCGAGAGAGGGCTGGCGAAGCTCAAGTCGGTCGCCGAGGCATAGAGAGACTGCCACGGAATACCACTAGGCGAGAGAAGCCCCCGCTGCGGCGGGGGCTTCTGCGAGACCAGGGTGGAATGAGGCGACAGTTTGCATGGTTGTAGCGGCATTACGGATTGGGGTACAGCGTGGATCACACAATCAGGACCATCGAGCGCGAAGAACTCAAAGCCAAGCTCGACCGCGGAGATGACTTCAAGCTGATCATGGCCATGCACGAGTGGGGCTTCCGGGCCGCCCACATTCCAGGCTCGGTGCACTACGCCACCGTGGAACAAGCAGACGCGGATCTCGAACACGACGATGAGATAGTCGTCTATTGCACCGACCCGGACTGTGTAGCGAGCCAGTTTGCATACCAGTGGTTGGTCGACGCCGGTTATGCGAACGTGCGCCGCTATTCGGGAGGCCTGTCCGACTGGGCGGCGGCCGGGTATGAGCTGGAGGGCGATTCGGGCTCTGACGCCACCGGTGGCGCGTTCTTTTTCCCGAGCACACCAACGGCTGAGCGCTGATAGTCGGGAACCCGATTGCGAGGCGAGACGTCTTACGGGGTAGAACAAAGGGGTAGAACCATGAGCGTTCGAGTCACAGCCGTCACGGTCGCAGTGCTCCTCATCGTTACGGCATTCCTCCTGGCTACGGCGCGCGCCGCGGCAGCTGTCTAGCCCCTGTTCCGTCCCGAGAACCATCCTGCTCGGCAGTTCCCCCATTCCTGAATAGGGGACAGCCCCTCATGACCCGATGGCGTTGCTTAGGGACACTGACGCCCATGATCCGGAAGCGCTCAGCAGCGTCGAACGACGGTACAGAGCAAAACGCGACACACAGCATCCGCCCGGCCGTGGCACCGTTCGCATCGGCTCGGGAACAGCGCCTCTGGATGTGGACGCTCGCCGTCGTCGTGGGCATCTACTCGACCCTCGGCCTTGCTAGGACTCTTGCCGGAGTGTTGCGTGCCCGCGACCTGCTCGATGGCCTGTTCGTACTCGGCTTCCTCCTGGTCCTCGGGACCATTGCGTGGCAAGGGATACGGCGCCGACCGGGTGGCCTCGAAGTCGCCGTAGTGCTGGGGGTCGCGGCCGTCTATCTGTTGGTGTTCGTCCGGATGGGGATACCCGAGGAGCGGACCCACCTCGTCGAGTATGGCGTGCTAGCAGTGCTCATCTACGAAGCGCTCCTCGAGCGAGCCCGCAACGGTCGCCGCGTTCCAATGCCGGCAGTGCTCGCAGTCCTGGGCACTGCGTTGCTCGGCGCCCTCGACGAGGGCATCCAGGCGGTGCTGCCCAACCGGGTGTTCGACCCCGTCGACATGCTGGTCAACTTCCTGGCTGGCCTGATGGCGGTGGGAGCAAGTGTCGCGCTTAGCCGGGTAGGACGTCAGAGGACCTACCTTTGACATTCACTGCGGATCGAGCAAGACCCTATTTCAATCACCAGGAGCGGTTCTAATCATCGAGGCATACCCGGGAAGGGGAAACGCTGCACCAGATGGGATCTGTGTGTCGTAGAACAC
>JASJAS010000131.1 GCA_030066875.1 Acidimicrobiia bacterium
CCGAGGGAGTCGAGGTGCGCACGCCTGAAGAACTGGAGGCGGTGGATGCCCTCATCATCCCCGGCGGTGAGTCGACCACAATCGGTCGGTTGGCTTCGATCTACGGCTTGATCGAGCCGCTCCGGCGGCGAATCTCCGCCGGTATGCCGGTTCTCGGGACGTGCGCCGGAATGATCTTCCTGGGGGCGGCAACCCTGCGCCACGAGCAACCGCAGTTGGGTGCCCTGGACGTAGTCGTCGAACGGAATGCCTTCGGCCGACAGGTTGACTCTTTCGAGGCCGACCTCGATGTCGTCGGGTTCGACGCGCCGGTGCATGCCGTCTTCATTAGGGCGCCGTGGATTCACAAGGTAGGTGCGGAAGTTGAGGTGTTGGCGACCGTTGACGACCCGGTGAGCGGTGAGACCCGCCCCGTGTTCGTTCGTCAAGAACGAATTCTTGCCACCTCGTTTCATCCCGAACTGACTGCCGATACCAGGATCCATGAGATGTTGTTGGGGGTGAGCTGAATGGCCGGACATTCGAAGTGGGCCAATATCAAGCACCGCAAGGGTCGGCAAGACGCCAAGCGGGGCAAGCTCTTCGCCAAGCTGATCCGGGCAATTGAGGCGGCCGCCCGACAGGGTGGTGGTGACGCCGCAGCTAATCCCACACTGGCCACAGCCGTACAGAAGGCGAAGGATGCCTCCGTGCCCAAGGACAACATCGAGCGAGCAATCGCCCGCGGGTCGGGGTCCGAGGAAGGCGTTGTCTATGACGAGGTCTGGTACGAAGGCTACGCCCCTGGAGGAGTCGCTCTCTACGTCCAGGTCCTGACCGACAACCGCAACCGGGCTGCTGCAGCCGTGCGGTCCGTCTTCACGAAGAACAACGGGAGTCTCGGCGAACCGGGCTCGGTCGGCTACCTGTTCGAGCAGAGGGGCTATCTGCTTGCTCGCGGTGACGAAGACGCTGTGATGATGGCCGCTCTCGAAGGAGGGGCCGACGACGTCAACCCGAGCGACGACCTATGGGAAGTAGTCTGCGCGCCGGGTGATCTCGCGGCGGTCCGGTCGGCTCTCGAGGAAGCCGAGATCCCGATCGAGCAGTCCGAGGTGACCCAGATGCCTTCGGTCTCCGTTGCAGTAGACGAGGCCGGCGCCGGCAAGGTCCTCAGGCTTGTGGATGCACTAGAAGACCTCGACGACGTCCAGTCCGTCTACGGCAACTTTGACATACCGGATGAGGTGCTCGCGGCCATGGGTTGATCTGGACCCACAAGAAAGCCGGGCATCCGAGTGATACTTGGCTTCAACCCGACGGCTCCCTACTCTGTGGGAACATATGTTCGTACTTGGAATTGATCCAGGGCTATCGACCCTGGGATACGGTCTCATCGAAGCGCGCGGTCACAAGGCTCAGGCCGTAGCGGCGGGCGTCATCCGGACCGATCCGTCGGTCAGCGTCGGGCGGCGACTCGTGGAGTTGCATCACGATCTCGACGCATTGATCCAAGAGCATCAGCCCGATGAGGCCGCGATCGAGCAGGTGTTCGTCAACCGGAATCTGCAGACTGCGACCGCCGTCGGCAGAGCTTCCGGAGTAGTGCTATTCACACTCGCAAATCACCAGCTCGAGGTGGCCGAATACTCACCCTCCGCAGTCAAGCGAGCCCTCACCGGGTACGGCAACGCAGACAAGACCCAGATGAAGAAGGTGGTCGCAATGAGGCTGGGCCTTGTCGCACCTCCTACTCCGGCGGACGCGGCAGATGCGCTTGCAGTTGCGCTGTGCCACGTTCAATCAGTCCCGGCGCGTCGCTTCTTGGAGGCGTGAGATGATCGGACGTCTCCGCGGCGATATCGCAGAAAAGGGCTCCGACGCGGTTCTGCTCGACGTCGGCGGCGTTGGCTACGAGGTCATAGTCGCCCCCAACACCATCGGGAAGTTGCCCAGTGTTGGGCAGCCGGCGGTTCTGCACACTCACCTTCATGTTCGGGAAGATCTCATGGCGCTGTACGGGTTTGCCTCGCCGGATGAGCGCAACCTGTTCCAGGTCCTCATCGGGGTCAGTGGGGTCGGTCCCAAGCTGGCCCTTGCCGTTCTCGCAACGCTCGGTGCAGAGAACCTCCGCAACGTCGTCTTCGCTGAGGATGTCGGCGCCCTTACCGCGGTCCCAGGAATCGGGCAGCGCAGCGCCCAGAAGCTTCTACTCGAGCTGCGACCAAAGCTGGATCTGCCGGACGCAGCGCTGCAACCGGGAGGCTCGTTGGCCGAGGTGAGGGAAGCCCTCGAGGCTCTGGGTTACCAATCGGTTGAAATCCGGGACGTGCTACGCGAGCTGCCGGCCGAGGGCACAGTGGAGGAATCCTTGAGGTCCGCATTGCAGGAACTCGGAAAGCAACGGTGATGGCAAATGCGTGATGAAGGCCTACTCATGAAGGAGCCACTGCCCGAGGAAGAGCCCGAGGAAATGACGCTCCGGCCTCGCCATATGGACGATTTCATCGGGCAAGACGAGCTGAAGGAACGCCTGACAATCCTCATCGAGGCCGCCCGACAGCGTGGCGAATCCGTCGACCACGTGCTCTTCTCGGGCCCGCCCGGGCTGGGCAAGACCTCACTGGCCGGCATCCTCGCGGTAGAGATGGGGGCTCATTTCCAGGCAACGAGCGGCCCGGCGCTGGAACGCCCCGGTGATCTGGCCGCGGTCATCACGAACCTCGAACGAGGCGACGTGCTTTTCATCGATGAGATTCACCGGCTACCAAGACAGGTGGAGGAGGTCTTGTATCCGGCGATGGAAGACTTCCAGCTCGACATTGTGGTCGGCAAGGGACCCGCCGCCCGATCGATACGCCTGGACCTGCCCCCGTTCACCCTGGTTGGTGCCACCACCCGAGTCGGCAGGGTTGCCCCGCCACTGCGAGATCGGTTCGGCTACGTGGCCCGCCTCGACTACTACAACACAGCCGACTTGGGGCGCATCGTCACCCGGTCGGCGGCGATTCTCGATGTGGAGGTGACCGCCGACGGGGCGGACACCGTGTCGCTGCGTTCCCGAGGAACACCTCGCATCGCCAACAGGCTGCTGCGGCGGGTGCGGGACTTTGCTGCAGTCAGGTCGGACGGGGTCGTTGACGGCGAGACGGCCCTCAAGGCGCTCGAGGTGTTCGAAGTCGATGAGGCGGGTCTCGACAAAGTCGATCGCGCCATCCTCGACGCGATCATCGTCAAGTTCGCAGGGGGACCGGTCGGGCTCTCGACACTCGCCATCGCCGTAGGTGAGGAACCGGAGACAGTCGAAGACGCCTATGAGCCCTTCCTTCTGCAGGAGGGGTTCATCCAGAGAACGCCGCGCGGTCGCGTTGCGACCGGCCATGCCTACACCCATATGGGACTCGAACCGCCTGGAGTCGAACAGGGGACGCTGATCCCATAGCGTGTCAGAAGGTCGGGTTGGCTCCCCAAATCCGTTCGATGTAGGCAAGGAAGATGCTCGAATGGTCCGCAAACAGCTTTCGGCCGAGTTCGATCGCGTCCGCTTGGAGCTGATGGCGGGTGCGCCACACTGCGTCGATTACCAGATTGATCTCTAGATCGCCGGTGAGTTGAGGGTCGTCAGAGAATCGAGCCAGCAGCACCGCCAGGTCGTGGTCATCGCCGAGGAGATCGGTCAGCCGCTCCAGGTCGGCTTCCATTGCTGCCAGCTGTGGTGGATCCAATATGTTGAGCGCTTCAACCTGGTGGCGCAGGTATTTGGCCCGTTTCCTCCAGACATGCAACAGGGTATCGGTGGGCGAGTCTGCCACGATTCGCATGCCGCGTCTGCCCCTCTTGTAGACCCGTTGCAGACCTGGGGCGACAGTCGCAAACTCATGCGGCAATGGAACCGACTGCTCCCCGGCAACAACAGACCAGCGGGCGGCTCGTTCCCGGGCGTTGACGAGTTGGTCGACGATGCTTGCCATGTGGGCTTCGTTACCGAGGATCGCCGTTGACTCGGCGAGATAGCGCTCTTGCAGTCGGTCGACCAAGACATCGACCGTGGCGGCTGCCTCGCTGTCGTGAGGCAGGAGGCGGTCCAGGATCTGCGACATCACCCAGGAGTCACGTACCGCCCCCAGCTCGGCAGCAATGAGTTTCAGAACCGCGTTGTCGGTGTGATAGGAGTCGTGGGAGATGCTGTCCCGCACCAGGCGCAGCATCGCACGAAGGCGCTTGATCGCCTTGCGGGTCTCGTGAACTGCAGCTGCCTGCTCGTCCCGAGGCGCTTCGGCAACCGCCAAAGTTATTCCGAACTGGGCATCGACCACTCGGGTCAATCCCTCGCTGAGGGTTTCTCCCGCAAAGAAGCGAACCGAGGTCAAGCCAGGCTCGGCGTGCGGCGACGTAGTGCTGTCCACAGAGCAAAAGGGTACCCGAAATCACCTCTCCAACGCACAACATTGTGCCCGCTAGGTCGGGCTAGCCTCGGGCGCGGTGAGAACCGATTTGTTCGACTACGAGCTGCCGCCGGCTGCCATCGCGCAACGGCCGGCAACGCCGCGTGACTCGGCGCGGTTGCTCCGTACAGATCCACTCGAGGATCATGAGTTTTCGGAACTGCCCTCACTGCTGCGGTCGGGTGACTTGCTGGTGGTGAACCGGACCAAGGTCCGCGCAGCTCGGCTACACGGTCACAAGGTCGAGACCGGCGGTGCAGTTGAAATGCTTCTGACCCGCAGGCTCGACGGGGAACGGTGGGAAGGCCTCATCCGCCCGGCGCGGCGTATCCGCCGGGGAACGACGCTCAGCTTCGGATCAATCTCGGGGAAGGCACTCAGCGATCCGGTGCGCGGCGAGGTCTTAGTCGAGTTGCACTGCGAGTCCGGCGATGTCGAGGAGTTGCTCCCGGAGGTAGGTGAACTGCCGCTCCCGCCGTACATCCACATGCCGCTCGAGGCGGACGACGAATACCAGACCGTCTTTGCCAAGAATGTCGGCTCGGCGGCAGCGCCCACTGCCGGTCTTCACTTCACGCCGGCGGTCGTCGATGCGTTGCGCGGCGCCGACATCGCAGTTGCGGAAGTGGAGCTGGATGTCGGCCTTGACACATTTCGACCGATCGCCACCACCGACATCGATGACCACGAGATGCACCGTGAGAGCTGGCAAGTGCCGGAGGAAACCTCCGGGGCCGTCGCGGAATGCCGTCAACGTGGTGGGAGGGTGGTCGCCGTTGGTACAACGGTCATCCGGACGCTCGAAAGCGCAGCTGCCGGCGATGGGATGATCCGTCCCGGGCGCGGCAACACGGATCTATTCATAAGCCCAGGATATGAACTCCGCGTGGTCGACGCTGTCGTCACCAACTTTCATGCACCCCGCACCACGTTGATAGTCATGATTGCCGCGCTGCTCGGAGAGCGCTGGCGGCAGGTGTACGAATATGCCCTCGATGCGGGCTATCGCTTCCTATCGTTTGGGGACGCCATGCTGATTGACCAGCCGGTCAATCGCGGTAGTCGGATCGAGAGCCGAGAATGAGCGTGACGTGGCGGCTCGCGGCGTCCGATGGTGCAGCTAGGACGGGTGTGCTGGCAACACCCCACGGGGAGATCGCGACCCCAGCGTTCATGCCGGTGGGGACCAGAGGGACTGTGAAGACACTGGACTCCGAGGATCTGCAGCGCTGCGGCGCAGAGATCCTGCTGGCTAACACTTATCACCTGCTACTGCGACCGGGAGCGGAGGTCGTAGCCGGGCTTGGTGAGCTCCATGGATTCATGGCGTGGGATGGGCCGATCCTGACGGATTCGGGGGGCTACCAGGTCTTCAGCCTCAATCCGGAGATCACGGAGTCCGGTGTCGCCTTCAAGTCGATCTACGACGGTTCTCGGGTCGAATTGACGCCGGAGAAGGCGGTATCCGTTCAGGAAGAACTGGGATCGGACATCGCCATGGTGCTCGACGTTCTCATCGGGCTGCCGGCATCCGAGGGGGAAACCCGGGCAGCGATGGACCGGACCTTGCGCTGGGCAGAACGCTCGCTTGCGGTCAGGAGTAGGGCCGACCGGGCTCTCTGGGGAATTGTTCAAGGAGGGTCGGATCCGAATCTGCGGGCGCGCTCCGCCGGCGAAACCGCCAAGCTCGGGTTCGCCGGTTTCGGCATCGGCGGGCTGTCTGTCGGCGAATCGCCGGCGGCACGCAACCGGGCGGTAACTGCAGTCGTGGCCGAGCTGCCGGATGCCGCTCCACGGTATGTCATGGGTCTGGGCGACACCGAGGGCATCCTCGACTGCGTAGAACGAGGCGTCGATCTCTTCGACTGTGTCTTGCCGACGAGGTTGGCCCGGCATGGGAAGGCATTGAGTCGCAAGGGAGACTTCAGCATGAAGCGGGCAGAGTGGGCCACCTTCGAGGGCCCCATCGATGAGGAATGCCCTTGCGTGGCCTGCCGCCGCTACAGCCGAGGCTATTTGCGTCACTTGATCTCGACAAAGGAGTTCCTGGGGCCGCGATTGCTTTCGATTCACAATCTCACCTACACGCTCGCTCTGATGGCCGATATCCGGTCGGCGATTGCCGCGGGCCGATTCACCGACTTCCGCGCCACGCTCCTTCGCGAACGCGATACCGCTATCTGAACTTCGCGCTTAGGGTTGACGCGCACTAACCTATGCCGGCCCGATACCGCCGGACGGAGTTCTTTCTGTACGACGGTTTGGGGGTGTAGTTCCCACTGGAGGCTCTTGTGCCATACCACGCGATCCTTACCGGGTTGCTGCTTGCAAC
>JASJAS010000132.1 GCA_030066875.1 Acidimicrobiia bacterium
AGGATCACCATCATGTTCGCCAGGTCGACCGCTTGCCGCCACGGGCTGGGCCGAACGGTGCCGAAAGCAACGTCGATCAGGACAACTCCTTTGTCCTTGACCATGACGTTTGCCGGCTTGACGTCACGGTGGGCTAACCCTGCGTCCCACATCTGTCGGATTACCCCTAGGGCATCGTCGATGACGTCAACATCGATATCAGCCTTGGTCAGCTCCTCCGAACCGAACAGGAATTGGCTCACCATCAGGTACTCTCGCTCCGGGGTGATTTCTACGATTCCGAACGGTTCCGCCGAGGGAACGCCACAGTCACGCATCAACCGCTGTATGTAGTCCTCGTATTCGACGAGACGACGCACCGAAGTGAACCGCAGCTCATCCTCGAGCGATCCGTAGAGGATCGTCCTGCCGAGCTTGTACCACCGATCGGAGCGTAGGTGCGTCTGGCTGTACAGTTTGGCGAACAGGTAGTCCTCACCGTGGGTGTCATCGGGTGCGAGTTCGAGGCGGAGCGGGGTCGATCCCCCCGATCCCTCTTGACCGAATGGCTCCACTGCGACTACTTCGATACCGAGTTGCTCGGCGACCGCTCTACGGATCGCTTCGCCGCGCCGTCCGGAAACATCTAGATGGGCCGTTACCCCCCTCTTCCACGTGACCGGGAACACGGCCTCGGGGGCGAACAACCGGAACGTCACCACCGCGACTGCCGGCGGAAACATCAGTGAGGTCCAGGCATCGGAAGGATGATCGACGCCTAGGTACACCCGCGCCACGCCGACCGCCACCAGCAGCACGCCCGAGCCGACAAGCAGGGCCCGCCGCTGCCAGCTGCTTGGAACAAGCGAATACGCCATGACCGCCAGGGTTACAGCAAGCGAACCAACCGGGAGCGATGGATGTGAAGGTCCTTCCCAATCGACCAGTATCGGCACCAAGGGGCGGGGACGACCAACCGCCTCCTGTATCAGTTCTCCGGTTGCCACCACGATGAACACTGCCAGCAGTACAGCAAAGAAGTGTCGCCACCGCCGGACCCAAATCAACGCAAGGAGGGTTGCTATTCGTAGCACCCTGATAAACCACTCCGAAGTGAGGAAGTTCAACCCTTTGGCGATCGCGGTCAACGCGTCGGTACGGCGATCAACCATCCAGTCCAGCACCTTCTGATCCTGGATTGTCCACCAGTTGGTGGTCGAAGGTGCCATGAACAGTAGGAACCAGATCACGAAGATCCCGATCGCGGAAATGAGCCACAGATGGCCCGCCGCTCTCAGCTCCCTAGGCAACGGGGCCGCTTCGCCGGAGGGGCGACGCCTGCGGCCGGCGACAGTGACACCGGCGATCTTGAAGGCGCGTCGCCTCCCGACCAAATCCAGCTCTCGCGCGACAGATCCGGGGCCCGATCCGCTACCCGTCCCAGTGTCTTGGTCCATGCTTACCTCACGCTGCTCCCCGAGCCTATCGCGAACCAGCCTCTCCAAGCGATTGCAGGAGCATCGGGCACGTCTGCCGCAATCAAGCAGAGCAAAGGAAAACCCCGAGGGAGTTTTGGTCGAAACCGCTACCCTCTCGGGGTTCCTCGCTTTTCGGTCGGGCACCTTCCTTTCGGCCGGGCCCTTCCGAACCGCTTGCAGATGGCCGTGAGGACATCTGCCGGCTCGTCTGGCTCGCTCGAGGACCGGAGTCCCCGCACGGGTCAGCCGTGCCGTTCCTTTGCGAGAACCGGAGTTCCCGCTCAGGGTCACCCGTGTGACACTTGACCTCGCTGGCTTGCCGCCGGGGCTCTCACCCCGTGGCTCTCGGCTTCGGGCCGAAGCCCGCCACCGAGGAAACCCTCGTGGCCACCGGTCGCACCGGTGAGGTGATAAGGCCGGAGCCCTATCTGTCCCTGAAGTGCAGCTTCCCGGTCTCAGGTCCGGGCCGAAGCCCTCGCCCTTGGGCAGGTTGCCTCACTTCGAGGACTCCCGATTGAGCCGAAGCCCGCACGGGGGTTGCCGCAGCCGAAGCCGTGGCACCGTCGGAACCGGAGTTCCGCGGTTGTCGCTCGACCGGAGTCTTGCGACGGTGTCGTCCGAGCCGAAGCCCGTCCGACGTGTCACCAGCCCGAAAGCTCATGACGGTTCTCGACGAAACCGTCGCTTCATCGAGACGGAGCGTTTCCGCTCCCGATCCCGGTGCCGGTCCGGTTCGGTTTCCCAAGCCGTTCCTTCCGAGACCTGCTCCTCCATGGGTGGAGCCCTCGAGGAACGACAACGTACGACCACGCACGACGGGTAGTCAAACCAGATTGCTGGTTTGTTTTCGCGTGCTACGCGAAAGTTTCGCGAATGCTCGACATACACCAATTGTGGATAACTACACCCGTGTGGTTTATGTCGGTGCTGGAGCGTATAGTCGGAGAAACGATGTCGAACAGAGAATCCGCAGAACAAGCACCAGCAACGCCGAACACACTGGAGACGCTGTCCCCTAGTCGTGCCGGTGACTTCAAGGTGTGTCCCCAGCTATTCAAGTTCAAGGCCATTGACAAGATCGAGGTCCCTCCGACCGTCTACCAGGCTCGCGGGACAACGGCTCACCTGGCGTTGCAGTGGTTGTTCGATCTGGCGCCCGCCGAGCGGACACCAGAGAGGCTCTACGAGCTGTTCCGCAGGGCGTGGATCGAGCTGCGTGACATCGAATTCCCCGGTCTCTTCGACACCATCGAGCAGGAACGTGCCTGGGGGATGGAGAGTCTCCAAGTCCTGTCCAACTATTTCCTGGTCGAAGACCCGACCGCGCTGGAACCACTAGACCGTGAACTCGATATGACCGAGGCGCTGGGTGACATCACCATCCGGGGCATCCTCGACAGAATGGAAGAGGAACCGGACGGGTTGGTCATTACCGACTACAAGACCGGACAGGCTCCGCCGGAGCGCTATGCGATCCCGGCCTTCTTCGCCCTGAAAATCTATGCCCTCCTCATCCGAAAACGCACAGGGCGAACCCCCGTTCGCCTCAAGTTGATGTACCTCAACGGGCCCACCGTTTACGAGATCCCCGTGAACGATGCCCAACTCGACGCCACTCAACGCAAGCTGGAGGCACTCTGGGCGGCAATCAACCGCGCCATCGTGCGCAATGACTTTCCCACCCGCCCGGGAAGGCTATGCGACTGGTGCCAGTACCGTGACCGGTGTCCGGCCTTTTCCGAGGAACCGGCCCCGGATGCCGCCATCGCGTCATGAAATCGAACGCGGCCGGCCAACGCCCGGCGCAAGCGATAGACCCGAGAGACTGGGACGGCGCGATCGCGACAGTCCCCACCTCCACTCTGGTCGTAGGAGGTCCCGGCACTGGGAAGACCGAGTTCTTGGTACGACGTGCGGTTCATCTCCTGGAGAGTTCGAGGGTGCCGCCCGAGAACGTCACCATTCTTGGGTTCTCGAGGCGGGGCGTCGCCGAAGTGCGCAACCGGATCCGTCGTTCTCTTCCTGGGAGCGTTGGTGGTCTGGACGTAGCCACTTTCCATTCTTACGCTGCCAGATTGCTGGAACTGGATCCGACCGGAGCCGGTTGGGCGGAGAACCCGCAGATACTCACCGGGCCTGAGCAGGTTGCCATGGTCCATAGGCTGCTGAGCACCGAAGAACCTGCAGACTGGTCACCTGCCTTCGGCCGGCTGCTCGGCACCCAGACATTCGCCCGCGAGGTCACAGACTTCATTCTGCGTTCCGCAGAACAAATGCACTCGTCCGACACCCTTGCTGAAATGGGACGCGCCGACTGGAGAGGCTTGCCGCGTTTCGTGGCGCGCTATCAGGACGCCCTACGCGCCGATGGCAGGGTCGACTACGGCTCCTTGATAGCCAGTGCGGTGGCGCTTGTCCAAACCCAGGAAACACCGGCGGATTCCCAAACGCCTCGGTTTGTGCTCGTCGACGAGTACCAGGACACCACCACTGCTCAGGTGAGACTGCTCCAGGCACTACACCGACAAGGCGCCCAAGTGCTCGCCGCGGCCGACCCCTACCAGTCGATCTACAGTTTCCGGGGCGCCTCACTGCAGAACGTGGCGTCCTTTGAGGATGACTTCGGGAGTGCAGTCGCACCGGCGGTAAGGCTTCTCCTGACCACGTCGTTTCGCACTCCCGCAACGATCCTCGAGACTGCGGTCGGGGTGACGACGGGTGATTTGCCCGGGGCAACCGGGGCGGTGATCCCGGCATCGGGCAGCGGCGTGGTCGAGACCTACTTGTTCGACCAACAGGTTGAGGAAGCCGAATGGATAGCAGCCGAGGCGAAGCGACTGCATCTCGTCGAGCACATCCCGTACGACAGAATCGGTGTCTTCGTGCGTAGCAAGCGGCGGCTACTGGCCGACCTGTCACGCGCGCTGGAAAGGCGCCACATCCCCCACGAGTTGCCGGGGACCAGGTTGTCGGATCAGCCCGCGGTGCGGTTCGTGCTCGATCTCGCTGCAGCAGCCGCCGGCTGCGACGGTCCCGCCGGTACCAATCAGGCGATCCGCAGAGTGTTGCTCGGGAAACGGGTCGGGTTGACTATCGGTGCGTTCCGACTGCTGGAGAGACGGGCCGCTGCCGCCGGTGCTTGGGTTGCCGCGATTCGGGAGCAACTCCCCGGGTGGTCGGCGCTGGCCGGCCTTCTAGATGACCCGACTTGGGCAAATCAGGAGCCTGCGATCCAGGGGCTGTGGCGGGTGTGGAACGAGTTCCCGGGTATCGAGGCGATAGTTGCCGACCCGGCAGCCGCCGAGGAGCGCGCTGCCTGGCGATCGTTGGCGCAGGTGTTGACGAGGTGGGGAGAACGAAACCCAACCGGGACACTTCTCGACTACCGCTCCCTGGCGAGCAATGAAGACTTCGAGGCACAACCGCTGCTCAGTTATCGGCGCCCGTCGGGAGATCGCCTGACGCTCACAACGCTCCATCAGGCAAAGGGACTCGACCTCGATGTCGTATTCATTGCTGACGCGGTCGACGGCGTGTTCCCAGATCTGAGAACCCGCGATTCGTTGCTCGGCGTCCGCCACCTCCTCCCGTACGTTCCCACCGACAACGCGGAGTATCGAACATTCCGGCTCCAGGAGGAAAGCCGACTCGCGTACACGGCGATGACTCGAGCGCGCCGGAGGGTCGTCTGGACTGCCACCGAGCGCGGCCTGGACGACGGCCCCGGCCGACCCAGCAGGTTCCTTGCGAAGGTAGCCCGACTCCATGGCATTGAACCTGGACGGCCGCTCGGGGAGGTGTCGATCGCACCCGTTGCGCCCGCCGGCACGCGCCGTCCGGTGACCGGGGGCGAGGCCGAGGCGGCGCTCCGGCGCCTGCTATCGGACGCAGCCAACCCCACGCCGGCCCGTCTTGCTGCGCTTTCCCTCTTGAGCGATGGCAAACGCTGGAACATGCGACATCCGCACCTGTTCAGCGGCGTGTTGCAGCGCGGACCGGATCGCGGGATTGTCTCCGGCGCAGACACACTCTCCCCTTCACAGGCGCAAAGCTACGAACAATGCCCGCGGCGCTATGTACTCGAGCGGCGACTCAAGGTTGGCTCCGACTCGTCGATCTACGCCACGTTCGGCACCCTCATCCACGACGTTCTCGAAGCCGCGGAACGTAGCGCGATCGAGTCCGGCCGGGATCACAGCGACCTCGATGATGCCCTCGCCGAACTCGTGGCACGTTTCGACCCAAACGAGTTTGGCGGCAGTCCCTACGCCGAGTCCTGGGCCCTGCGTGCCGAGCGTGGTCTCGAGAAGCTCTACTCAAACTGGCCGGCTCCTGGACGGACTGCCGCTTTCGTCGAACACCATCTGGACACCGTGATCGACGGTGTGCGATGGACGGGTCGGGCAGACCGCATCGACCTTGCCGGAACGGAACTCACCATCGTCGACTACAAGACGAGCAAGCAGCCGGCGATCATCGCGGAAGCCGCAACGTCACTTCAGCTCGGCTTCTATGTACTCGCCGCAGCTCGCGACGTGGTCGTAGCGGCCGCCGGTGCGGTGAGTGGCGCCGAGTTTTGGTATCCGATGAGCACCGCCAAGGGCGTGACAACCCGCGAATTCGACATGAGTCAGCTCGATGCGGTCGAAGCCCGGCTCACGGCAATCGCGGCAGGGATCGGAGACGAGGACTGGTCGCCGATCGCCGGGAGTCATTGCGACCGATGTGCGCTCCGCACGATGTGCCCCGTCTGGGCAGAGGGAGGCCCAGAGTTCGCATGAGCTTCGTGCCTACCGACGAACAGCGGACCATCATCGACTTCCCGCTTCGCCCGCTCCGGGTCATCGCGGGCGCCGGGACCGGCAAGACAACGACGATTGTCCATCGCCTCACCGCCCTGGTGAAGGGCGGCCTCAGTCCCGAGCGGGCGATTGGAATCACGTTCACCAACAAGGCAGCCGAAGAACTCGCAGCCCGGCTGCGAGACGCCTTGCCCGACCTCAGCGACATCGGCCGCGAAGTCGAGGCCACAACGTACCACGCGTTTGCCTACGGCATCCTCCAGGAGTTTGGCGCGATTGTCGGTGTCGAACGGGACGCCGACATCATCGGGCCCGGCTATGTGAGGCAGCTGATGCAAGAGGCACTAGCCGACGGTGCTTACGAGTATCTGGATATGACATCTGCGGTGGCCCGCGTCGATGAGGCTGTCGACTTGGCAGTGCAGCTGGCGCGAAATCTGTGCAGCGCGACGCGACTCCTCCACGGAGCACCCCAAGACGAGGTAGAGCATCGTAGGCTTGAGATCGCCTCAGTAGTTGCACGCTACGAAACCAAGAAACGCGACCTCGGCGTCCTGGACTACGGGGACCTCATTCTCCTCACCCACCGCCTACTGACAGAGAATCCCGACGTCGCGGCCGGCATGCGGGCCCGATATTCGGTCGCGTTGCTCGA
>JASJAS010000133.1 GCA_030066875.1 Acidimicrobiia bacterium
CTGTTCGGGGGCCACGTCGATGGTCCCCCGGAACGCACCGACGAAGGCCGGATAGCCGTGCACGATGTGAGCAGCGGTCTCGGCAACGCTCCATATTCCACAGGCTTTCTTCTCGGGGTGTATGGCCGCCCGCAATAGCAGCGACACGCGAAGCGCCGTCTTCTCCACGGCGGCAAGCACCGCGGGTGTTGTGGCAACAGTCATGAATCCTCCTCTCGGCAGCGCCGGAGGACGGGAGCGGCGTCCTGCGAATCGCTGCCCGTACCGTCAATGTCGCGCCCGCCGAACCGGAGTGTCAAGGAGAACACACAACAGGATGACGATCCGTCGGGTCTGAGGCATACTGCGGGTAATGAGAAGACCTCCCCACTTCGCCACCGAGGTAGAGATCAAGCCGGCGATCATCGTCGAGGAGAAGGAAGATCTCCGCATCGATGACGGTGGCGACCACGACCGGTTCGCCCACTATGTGCGCAAAGCCGACATCGTGCGTAGCAATGTGGAGGGAGTTCCGGTGATAGCTCTCTGCGGCAAGAAGTGGATCCCGAACCGCGACCCGGAGCGCTACCCCGTTTGCCCCACGTGCAAAGAGGTCAGGGAACGTCTCTTCGGAAGCTAGGGCACCGGACCGAACTTTCCGCCACAATGCACTCATGCTGATCGCACGCGACCGTGAGCTGGAACGCATATCGGATGCGGTCGAGCGTGCCCACCTCGTCACTCTTACCGGCCCCGGCGGCGTGGGCAAGACCACCCTGGCCCATGCCTTCGCCGACGACTGGCCTCACGAAGCGATGTTGTTCTCCGATCTGACTGCCCTCGAGGATGATGATCTCGCTGAAGGCATTGCCGGGTCGCTGTGGTTTGCGTCGTTCTCGGACCTCGTAGACGAGGTTGCCGATCGGCCGTGGCTACTGGTGCTCGACAACTGCGAGCACCTTCTCGACGCCGCCGCCGAACTGACCGAGCAGCTTCTCGAAGTCAGTCCCCAACTCAAGATCGTTGCCACCAGCCGGGAACGGCTCGACCTCCCCGGCGAAGTCGTTATCCGCATCGACCCGCTGCCAACCACCGGTTCCCCCTCCCCGGCTGCCCAGATGTTCCTCGAAGCTGCCCATTCCCGTGGACTCGAACCGACCGATGACCTTGTCGATGTCGAGGAACTGTGCCGCCGCCTCGACGGACTACCGCTGGCTCTGGAGCTGGCTGCGGCACGCACGTCGGCGATGACTGTGGCCGAGATGATCTCGCATCTCGATAGCCGGCTCGACCTTCTGTCGCGCCGCCGCCAGCGAGGACCGGAGCGACACGCCAGCCTGTCGGCAACCATCGCGTGGTCCTACCAGCAGCTCGAGTCGGATGAGCGGCTTCTTTTCACCCAACTGTCCGCGCTCCGCTCGCCGTTTACGGTGGGAATGGCGGCATCGGTGGGAGACCTCGACGCGGCTGCTGCGCTGGCGATCGTGGATACGCTCGTCGAGCGCTCACTGCTGGTCCACCACCCGATTGCCGGTATCTCCACGTTCCGCATGCTCGAGACGATCCGGGCTTTTGCCGGGGAGCAACTCGAGAATCGGCAGGGGGCGGAAGCCCGTCTTCTCGATCATCTCACGACTCGGGCCGACGAGATGTTCGCCGCCGGTGTGATGACTCAACTGGCCGCCCCAGTTGAGCTCGAATACTCGTTTCGCAACGTCTACTGGGCGGTCGAGACCGCCATCGACCGGGACGACCGGGAACGAGTCTTCCGTCTCATCGCCCCGTGGTGGTGGCTCGAGGACGTCGGCCACCAGTCCGAAGCCGCCGAGCTGCTGGAACGCATCATCGCGCGCTGGCCCGAGGTCACCGCCGACACGGCAGTCGCCTGGGGAATCCTCTCGCTGCTCATCTGGGATGGCGACCGCTGCGAGGAAACCGCCGCTGTAGCGGCGTCGAGTTCCGGCATCGGTTCCGCCTACGGAGAGCGCATGCTCGGGTTCCTGGCGCGCCGGCGCACCGAGTGGGATAGCTCTCTCGAGCATTTCGCTAGAGCGAGAGACATCGCCCAAGAGGCAGGACAGGGCGGGCTGGCTCTCGAGATTCAGATGCACGCTGGGCTTGCCCTGTCGCGCGCCGGCGACCTGGATGCTGCGGTGGCGACCCTCGAGGAGGTCATCGCCAGCAGCAGCGACTATGCGATGCCGCGGGCCATGGCAACCGACTTTCTCGCCTTCACGCTGCTTCCCTACGACGCGGTTCGTTCAGCGGAGTTGTCGCGGAGTCTTCTCCCGCTGGCCGCCGACAACGTCTGGCTGCGAGCTGCCTGCAACTACACGCTTGGCGTCGCCGCCCTCATCGAAGGCGACATTCCGGCGGCCGCCTCCCACCTCGATAGTTCGATCGATGCGTTCACCATCATCCGCAGCACTACGGACATCGTCCTGGTCTACCTCTGCGCGGCAACCCTCTTCGTTCGCCTTGGCGATCACGAGACGGCCCGAGCCATTATCGGCGGCCACCGCGCCACCTACCCCGCCAAGCTCGGTGCAGCCGAGCAGGGGTTGCTCGAGCGACTTGGACCGTTGCCGGTCATCGAGGGTGACGTCCCTCCGATGCCGGCCGACGAAGTCCGGCGCCGCCTGCAACAGATCGCCACCGGCTCAGCCATCGATCCGGCGACGTCGGCTGTCGCGACGGGCAACCGGTTCCTTCGATCCGGGGACGTCTGGACGATCAGCTACGACGGCGTCGAAACCCGGCTGCGGGACAGCAAAGGGCTCGCCGACCTCGCCACGCTGCTCAGCCGACCCGGTGTCGAGGTTGCAGCACTCGACCTGATGGATGCCGGCGTCGTGAGCGGTGATGCCGGGCCTTCGTCAGATGCAGCCGCCCGCAAGCAGTACGAGAGCCGCATCCGCTCCCTGCAGGATGACATCGACGAGGCGGAGGCAGCCGGCGACTCATACCGGGCCGAGCGGGCTCGAGAAGAACTCGACGCGCTGGTGGACCATCTCACCGCCGCCTACGGACTCGGCGGCAAAGAGCGAGCCTCCGGCCAGCCGGCCGAGAAGGCTCGGTCGGCGGTGACCTGGCGGATCCGGTCATCGATCAAGAAGATCACCGCGGCTCATCCAGCGTTGGGTGATCACCTGGATCGTTCGGTGAAGACCGGTCGGTTCTGTGCGTACGAGCCGACGGAACGTGTGATCTGGGAAACGTAGCCTCGCGAAGGCTCCTACCCGAGTGCTTTCAGATACAGCTCTTCGACCACCGGGGATGGGCTGATTCCCATCGTCTCGACGAGCAGCGCACTCAGCTCTCCGTATACCCGCACCGCCTCGGCGTTGTCTCCACCAGCGAGATGGCATTCCATCAGCCGGGCGTAACCCGATTCGCGGTATGGAGCCAGGTCTACGACATGACGGGCCAGCGGCAACGCTGCCTTCGGGTTGCCTTTGGCGAGCCATACCCGCGCCAGCACGTCGAAGGTCCGGATCTCGTAGTCGCGCAGATCCCGGCGCATACGGTCGATCCAGGGTCCGGTCTCCCCCGGCAGGAACCGCCGCCGAAAGATTCCCGAAGCCACCGTGGCGTGCGACCACGCCTCATCCGGGGATTCCCGATCAATTGCTCCCTCGGCTCGGTCCAGCTCGGTGATCGCAGTGCGTAGATCGACGAACGTTCCCTCCGGTAGCCGCATCTCGTAGGCACCGTGCGTCCCGGTCAGGACGTCACCGGCGCCAACCCGACCGAGTGCCTTGCGCAGCTTGGAGATCACCGCACTGAGCCCCGCATCCCACGCGTCAGGTAGCTCATCGGGCCACAAGACCTCAGCAAGCTCATGTCGATCGACACCGCGTGGCTGGGCGGCCAGGTAGACCAGAGCAAGCCGGCCTTGACGACCCGGAAGGCCCGAGGCTTCGAGCATCCCGTCTGGTCCTTCCACCATCACCCGGCCAATGACATAGATCCGCAGCAAGCGCCCTCCAATACTCCGCCAACCCATCGCCAAGGGGCGCTGGCTAGTTTGGCACGCAGCCATCGACGACGAGGGAGACGCAATGGCAGACGTAGCGAAAGTCATCGAATGCCCCTGTGGGGCGATCATCGAAGGCGCCAGCGACAATGAAGTAGTGGCGAAGGCGCAGCAGCACGCCAAGTCCACCCATGACATGGATCTCTCCAACGAGCAGGCCCTTGCCATGGCTCGTCCGGCCTAGGAGAACTGATGCCACTTGTGACCATCAAGGCACCGGAGAACGTCTTCACAGCCGAACAGAAGGCGGCAATGATCGACAAGGTCACCGAAGCAATGATTTCGGTCGAAGGTGAGACCTTCCGCGACAAAACGTGGGTTGTATACGAGGAGGTTCCGACCGGACACTGGGCGATCGGTGGCAGTGTGATCGGTGCCACGGCTGAAAGCACGTAAACCGGCTCGGCGGGACAGCGAGCGGGGTCCGTCGATGCGGGCCCCGCATTTGTTGGGTCCGCCCTCACAATGTGAGGCAGTTCCTCACGCCTACTGGGTGTAAGCACGCCCAGAGCGGAAGGAGGAACCACATGTTCCCGCTCAGCATCCTCAGGTACGAGGACATCGTCACCATCTACGCACCGCAGCGCCGGGAGGTGAGCCTTGGCCGTCGCGCTCGATGAAAGGCTCATCGCATCCACCGTCGGAGCCCTGGAGCTGTTCTCGATCCATCTCGGCCGCAACCTCGGGCTGTACGAGGCTCTTGACGAGCCTCGTACGGTCGCCGAGTTGGCCGAAACCAGCGGTATCGACTCCCGGTACTCCCGCGAGTGGCTCGAGCAGCAGGCCGTGGCCGGGTTTGTCACTGTCGACGACCCGGAGCTGACCTGGAATCGGCGCCGCTACTGGCTCGACGCCGACCAGCATGCCCTGTTCGCCCGCCCCGAGCATCTCAGCCATGTCTCACCGCTGGCCGACATGGTTGTGGGCATCGGTCAGGTGCTTCCCGACGTTGCGAACGCGTTCAGCAGCGGCGGCGGGGTCCCCTACCCGAACTACGGAGCGTCGTTCCGGGACGGGCAGGCCGGCATCAACCGCCCGGCCTTCACCCACGAGTTGGCCACAACTTGGTTGGGAGCTGTTCCCGACGTGGCGGAACGGCTCAACCAGGGTGGACGCGTCGCTGATCTCGGCTGTGGGGCGGGTTGGTCGACGATCGCCCTCGCCAGGGCGTTCCCTAACTGCGAGGTCGTCGGCATTGACAACGACCGGGCCAGCATCGCCGATGCCAGAGCCAACGCTGCAGCGGCCGGAGTCGCAGTGCGTTTCGAATGGACCGACGCTTCTGAGCTGAATGGACCATATGATCTGGTGCTGATCTTGGAGGCGCTGCACGACCTGGCCGCACCGGTCGGGGTTCTTCGCCAGGTTCGCCGGACGCTTGCCGGGCACGGAGCCGTCCTGGTGGCCGATGAGAAGGTCAATGACCGCTTCGTCGCACCGGGTGATGAGCTGGAGCGGATGATGTACGGCTGGAGCGTCGTTCACTGCCTTCCGGCGACTCTCGCCGAGGAGGGATCGGCCGGAATTGGCACAGTGCTACGGCCCGACCTGGTTGCGACCTTGGCCGGCGACGCCGGCTTCACCAGCACGGAGCTGAGCGACATCGACGCGGGGTTCTTCAATCTCTACACATTGCGACCGTAAGGTCGCCACAGCAGAGCTCGGAATGACTCCCGGCTATGCGAGCGTTGATGTTGATGAAGATGGAACCGTCGTCGATATCTCGTAACAGCAAAGCACCGCACGCGCTCACCGTTGTATACGACGGTGACTGCGTGCTGTGCCAACGGTCTGTGCATTGGCTCGCACAACAACGTCAAGCGGTCCCCATTCGATCAATCGCCGCATCCTCACCCGAGGCGACGGCCCGCTTTGGCGACATCCCCAACTACGGCGACGACATGATCGTTGCCGCCGACGACGGGCGAACCTGGGTCGGGCCGCCGGACGCCTATCTCATGGTGATGTGGGCGATCCCGACCCTACGCCCTGTTTCGTACCTCTTGGCGGTCCAGGCGCTCAAGCCTCTGGTGCGCCGCGTGTTCCAGTTGGTCACCGGCAATCGCAATGCCATCGGCCGTCTACTGGGGGAACCCTGTGAACAGTGCGCAGTCCGCGGACCCACAGCCTGACCACAATGCAGTGACCGAGGAGGCCCGTCAGTACGTAGGGTTTTGCTGCGCATTCTCAGCTCGACGTGGCTATGTTCAGTGCCACGCAGAGTGAGGGAGACACAACATGGCCGAGGAAACCGAATCGGGCGCCGGCAGTAGCAACCCGCTTGCGGAGCAGTCCGGCGAGACACTTGTCATGTGGGGAGCGCTGATTGTGCTCGCCGCATGGATCATCTTCGAGGTGATTGCCGAGGAGTATTTCATAGCGACTTCAACTGTGGCGGTTGCGCTGCTGATCGTGGTATTGCCCCGCATCGATGTTGCCGCCATCACCAACCTGACCTCGGCGACCGCATTCATGAAGCTCGCCGGGTATCTGTTGGTCGCGCTGGGTCTGACCGAGTTGGTCAGCGATATCCGCAACAACATCTTCGACGCGGGTGGCGCCACCATCTTTGGCGCGATTGTTGCGTACGTCGGTTATGTGATCACCTTCCTGGGAGCCCGCAAGGCGTAGCCCACGAGGATCGCCCAAGAGATACTCAATTCCCCGGCTAGCCGCGTCATCACCGGTATCGTCGCGAACGTCGAGAGGGGTTGACATGAGGCTGGCCAGACTCGCTGTTGTTGCCGCGCTGTTGCTCACCATCACCGGCACCGCTGCAGCGCAAGAGATCATCGTTCCCGATGACACCTGCATCGGAGTGACCCACTTCCCTCCCGAGCCCGTCGGAAACGCTCCGTCCAA
>JASJAS010000134.1 GCA_030066875.1 Acidimicrobiia bacterium
GGTGCTCATGCGGAGGGAGAGGAGAACGCTTTGACCAGCGTCGATGGGACGATTCCGGATACAAAGGCGACGCACCTCGACGTCGAAGGGGAGAGTCGGCTTTATCAGCACCTCAGGCATTTTTGGCACCCGATCGCGTATTCGCGCGATGTCACCGACGATGGACCAGTGCAGGGTGAGATCATGGGAGAGCGGCTCGTGGCCTGCCGGCTCGGCGGCGAGCTGACCGTGCTCCGCGATCTGTGTCGCCACCGTGGCGCTTCTCTGGCGCTGGGCTACATCGACGGCGATTGCATCAGGTGTTCATATCACGGCTGGTCCTACGATTCGACCGGGTTGGTGCAAGATATCCCGGCGCGGCCCGAGCTGTCCGGCAAACTGCAGGTGTCCGTCGATAGCTACCCCGCCGCCGAGGCCGGCGGTCTGATCTGGGCCTGTCTCGAGCAAGAACCCCGGTTCTCGCTTCCAGAGTTCCCGGTGCTCGATGATGATTCCTATACCCACCTCTTCTATGACCCGTACGAGTGGAACTGCTCGATGGCCCGTCGTTTGGAGAACTACTTCGACTTCTCGCACTTTGCGTTCGTTCACGACGGGATTCTCGGCGACAGCTCGGACGCAGCGATAGCCGACTACGACGTCACCCGGGTTGGATCCGAGGTCCGCATCAAGGCAGGCCCATTCATCGAGTTCACCGACAACGTGAAGAACGAAGCTCTGGCCGAGGAAGTCGGGGCGACGTATGAGGCATGGAAGCGTTATCGCGTATTCATGCCCAACACCATGTTGCTGCACAGCAGCGCGGGACCCAGCGGCGAGGACTACGTTCTCTTCGTGGCGGTGGCCCCGCTTGCCCCCAAAGTCGTTCGGTGCTTCACCATCCAGTCACGCAACTATGCGCTCGACAAGGATCAGGAGTTCCGTGACCTCCAGGCGGTGATCCTGGGCCAGGATCGACCCGTGGTCGAGTCGCAGCGGCCGGAAGAACTTCCGGATGATCTCTCCGCCGAGATGCACGTCAGGGGTGCCGATGCGGGCACGCTGGAGTATCGACGGTGGCTGATCGAGATAAGCAACGGGCTCTACGAGATGGCGCCGGCCGACGCAGCCGGAGCCGGTGGGTGATTCGGTAGCATCGACGTCAACGATGTGTGCCCTTTCGGGCGGCTTAGGAGGTAATGATGGAATTCAGTCGGCCGGCTTCCACGGAGGAGGCAGCTGCCATCAAGGCAGCCGACCCAGGCGCGACGATCCTCGCCGGAGGCACCGATTTGATGGTCGAGGTGAACTTTGGTCACGCTTCTCCCGACCATGTCATCGGCCTCCGTCGCGTTGACGACTTAGCCGACTATCAGGACACTCGGATTGGTGCGGGGGTGACGTGGGCTCGTCTAGAGGAGTGTTCTCATCGTGCTCTTGCCCAAGCGGCGCGGACCGTTGGTTCTCCCCAGATACGTGCGGCGGGAACGATCGGTGGCAACATTGGAACTGCGAGCCCGGCAGGTGATGGGCTGCCGTGGTTGGCAGCCGCCGAGGCGGAAATCGAGGTCTACTCGACTACCCGCGGTACGCGTCTGGTCTCCTGGGACCAGTTCTTCACCGGGGTCAAGCAGAATGCACTTGCCGACGACGAGGTGATAACGGCGGCGGTGCTCCCAGAGAACGTTCCGTCAGTTCAGGAGTTCGCCAAGATCGGGCAGCGCAGCGCGATGGTGATCTCGACGGTTTCAGCCTGCGTAATGCGCGACGACGAAGGCTCTATTCGAGTGGCGCTCGGTGCGGTGGCACCGACGCCGATCCGTGTTCGCCAGGCTGAGGCGTTGGTGTCCGGTCAGTCGAATCCGTCAGAGGCGCTGCTCGAGGAGTTCGCCCGCACGGTGTCCGCAGAGGTGAAGCCGATCACCGATCATCGGTCAACGGAGGCTTACCGAAGGCACGCTTCCGGGGTCTTGGCACGTCGCTTGCTCGAAAGGTGTTTGGCGCAATGATTATCAACATGACCGTCAACGGGGAGGCGCGCAACGCCGTCGTGGCTGGATCGGAGAGCCTGCTGACGACGTTGCGAGAGGAACTGGGCCTGCCCGGGTCCAAGAATGCGTGTGAGCAGGGTGAGTGTGGCTCGTGCACCGTGATTCTCGACGGCGCTTTGGTCACGTCTTGTCTGGTGATGTCGGCAGACTGTGAGGACTCCGAGATAACGACGGTTGAAGGTCTGTCGACCGATCGCGAACTGCATGCCGTACAACGAGCCCTGCTCGACGCGGGCGCCGTCCAGTGCGGGTTCTGCACACCCGGCTTCGTTGTAGCCGCGGCCCACCTTTTTGAAGAGAATCGGCACCCGAGCAGTGAAACCATTCGCGAGGCGCTTTCGGGCAACATCTGTCGTTGCACCGGCTACGGGGCCATCCTGCGCGGGCTGGAGGCCTTGGCCCAGGAGCCGAGCTGATGACGACGGCACCAACCATAGAGCGAGTCACGAGCGGTATCGGGACCTCACCCGTCCGGCCCGACGGCGTCCTCAAGCTCCGCGGCCGCTTTGCCTACGCATCGGACATGCACATAGACGGGATGCTGTGGGGAGCGACGCTACGTAGTCCGTTTGCCCACGCCAAGATCATTCGGCTGGATATCGGCCCGGCGCTGGCGATGGCGGGAGTCCACGCCGTCCTCACGCAAGAAGACGTGCCGGGTAAGCTCAACTTCGGGCAGGCGGTGCAGGATCAGCCTGTTCTGGCGGACGGCGAAACTCAGTTTTGGGGTGAACCGATTGCGATCGTCGCGGCCGACGACCTGAAGACCGCGCAACGCGCAGTCGCCGCCATCGACATCGAGTACGAAGAACTCGAACCTCTGGTCGATTCGGAACTGGCCGACACTCTCGACTCGGTGACTTGTCGACCCCGGATTCGGCGGGGCGACCCCGACGCATCCGGTGAGATCGTGGTTGAGGGGTACTACGAGGTGGGGCAGCAGGACCAGGCACCCCTGGGCAATGAGGCCGGTGTTGCCATACCCGATGGTGAAGGCGGGGTCGATTTGCATGCGACCACGCAGTGGGTCCACGAGGACCATGCCCAGATCTACCCCTGTCTTGGCTTGGCGCCGGAACAAGTGCGTTGCCATCCCGTCGGCATGGGTGGCGCTTTTGGCGCCCGTGAAGACATGAGCATGCACATCCACCTTTGCATGCTGGCACTCGCGACCGGCCGTCCCGTGAAGATGATGTTCGACCGGGCGGAGGGGTTCGTCGGCCATGTCCACCGCCATCCCGCCAAGATGTGGTTCCGGCACGAGGCCAATCGTGACGGCAAGCTCGTCAAGGTAGAAGCGAAGATCATCCTCGATGGCGGCCCTTACCGGGCGACATCCGACGTGGTCACGTGGAACGCGGCGTACTTCTCGGTCGGTCCGTATGTCTGTGACAACGTCTTCGTCGATGCTGTTGCCGCCCGCACCAACAACCCGCCGGCCGGAGCGATGCGCGGCTTTGGCTGTGTGCAATCTGCCTTTGCATTCGAGACACAGATGGACCGACTTGCCGCCGAGTTGCAGCTGGACCCTCTGCAGCTACGGCGTCTCAACGCCCTCGAGGCCGGCCAGCCCAACTCGACCACCGGGCAGATCATCGTCGGGTCGCTGCCGACTACCAGGGTCCTCGACGAATTGGCCTCGATGCCGCTGCCACCGGAGGCGACAAGCGACGATCCGCGTCACTTCCCCGGTGGAACGGGGCTGACCACGACCGGCGCCGACATCAAACGAGGCGTCGGGTACGGCGTCACCATCAAGAACCTTGCGTTCTCTGAGGGATTCGATGATTACGCCGACGTGCGAGTTGTGCTCAACGATACGGGTGTTGAGGTGCATACCGCCGCGATCGAGGTTGGCCAGGGATTGGTCACGGTGCTGCAGCAGATTGCCCGTTCCGTTCTGGGGATCGAGCAAGTCAACGTCGTGTCGAACGATACGTCGCGCATCGGGTCGGCCGGGTCGACCTCGGCCTCGCGGCAGACTCAAATGACCGGTGGAGGTGCCTACCACGCAGCAACGGCTCTACGGGAAGAGATCCTCGAGCGACTAGGAGGTGACGATCTGACCAACGAGGGGGTGTGGTCGGAGGGGAGCCTCGTGGCGACACTTCCCGAGGTGGTTGCCGCCGGTCCATGGGAGCACGAGATCAGGTTCCGTCACCCGGAGACCTTCCCACCGGACGAGAACGGCCAGGGGGACATGCATGCCGGGTTTGCTGTTGCCGCTCATCGGGCAGTGGTTGACGTTGACCAGGAGCTTGGACTGGTACGTGTCGTACAGATCGACACCGTCCAAGACGTGGGACGTGTGCTCAATCCGGATGCGGCGGTCGGTCAGATCGAGGGCGGCACAATGCAGGGCGTCGGATTAGCGGTGCTGGAAGAGCTGGTGCTCGACAGGGGCAGGATCGTCAACTCCAATTTCACGGACTACCTGTTGCCGACGTTCCTCGACGCGCCCCACATCGAGGTGCGATTCGTCGAGGAGCCCGATCACTGGGGTCCCTTTGGAGCAAAAGGTATTGGTGAGCCGCCCACGATCTCGGCGACACCGGCAGTAGTCGGTGCCATCCGCGACGCGACCGGCCGGGCTCTCACCAGGGTGCCGGTTCTCCCGCAGGACATAGCTCTGGGCTGACCGCGGCCCGCCGGTCGCCGCCCCGGGGACGCCGGGTGCCGGCTGGTATTCTGCCGCGACGCCGTTAGCTCCCAACCCTTGGATATCCGGTGACAGAATCGTCCGCAGAGTCGCGTCGCACGCCGCTGCATGCTTGGCACGCCGCCAATGGAGCGACCCTCGTGGACTTCGCCGGATGGCATATGCCGGTTCAGTACGGAACCGGGACGATCGCCGAGCACCTCGCAACTCGTCGCCATGTGGGCCTGTTCGATGTGAGCCACATGGGTCGGTTTCGGTTTACCGGCGCGGGAGCGATCGACCTGTTGAGTCTGGTTCTCACGAACGACCCGCAGGCTCTCCAGACCGGGGAGGCGCACTACACCTACATCGCCAACGAGAACGGCGGAGCTCTCGACGACGCATATCTATATCGGATCGGTGACGCGGATTTCCTCCTGGTCGTCAACGCGGACAATCGGGAGAAGGCTTGGGATTGGATCGCAGGTCGCAACGACTCCGACGCAGCAATGGTTGACGTCAGTGAAGAGCTGGCGATGGTCTCGTTGCAAGGGCCCGCCGCAACTGAGGTGCTGCTCAGCGCGGTGGGGGATGTGCTCCTCCCGGAGAACAAGCGCAATCAACTGTGCGTCGCGGACGTGCTCGGCAAACCGCTCGTTATCGCCCGTACCGGCTACACAGGCGAATCCTCGGCCTTCGAGTTGTTTCCCGACGGTTCGTCGGCGGTTGAGCTGTGGGAGCGGTTGGTCGCCTCCGGGGCGACACCCGTAGGGCTGGGTGCTCGCGATTCCCTTCGTCTCGAAGCCGGCCTTCCTTTATACGGGCACGAACTCGGAGAGGATCTGAACGGGTCCGAGATCCCGATCTTCTCCAATTCGCTGGCTCCGGTGGGAGTGCGGATTGCCAGCGAGGACTTCATCGGGCAGGCCGCCTTGGCGCGTCAACGGCAGGAGTACGAAGCGATCAAGCGCGGTGAGCTCGACATTCCCCCCGAAGAGCGTCTCCTCACTCACTTGGTGCAGCCCCTTGCAGTCTTCGACGGACGCAAGCCGCTGCGCGCCGGCTACGAGGTGCATCTCGATGGGGTACAGGTGGGCTACGTCACGTCGGGCACGAGCGTCCCATTCCCCGAGTTCGCAGGGACGGGGGTCGGAGCCGTACCCACGCTAGACCACTCGCTACGTCCCATCGGCCTGGCGCTGATTCGCTCCGACATCCGGTACCGGACGGATGTCCCGATCGTATTCCAAGTTGTCGATGGGCGAGGCAGAACAACCAATGCCGAACTAGTCCAGAAGAACCTGTGGACCACAGCTCCCTACGCCAGACCATATTTGGGCTTCGAGGCGATCGCGTCGGGCCCCGCGGTCGAGGCCGGGGACATTCATGATCTAGTGGCCCGACTGCGGGACGACACTGCCGCCAACACGCAGTGGCGACGGGAGGACTGCATCAATCTGATCCCGTCGGAACAGACGACGTCAGCGTTTGTCGATGAGCTGTGCCGTGCCGATCCGGCCGGGCGGTACAACGAGCACAATCAGGTTCGCGCCTTCGGGGCCAACTCCGACGACGTGCGCTACTACCAGGGCACCGGGTTCATCATGGAGAAGGAGGAGGAGCTAAGGGCAGCGCTGCGCAGCTTCTTCGGATGCTCCCAGGTCGAGCCGCGGGTCATCAGCGGTCAGATGGCCAACGACTCGGTCTACGACGCGCTGAAGCAGTTCCGCAACCGATTCCACGGGCGGCGGCGACAGCGGCTGCTGGGCCCAGTCCTGGTCCACGATCTGAGCAAGGGTGGCCACCTGAGCGCGCAGATCGGAGGCGCGCTCAAGAACTACGTAGCAATCGACCCAGAAACCGAACGGCCCGCGGTGCGGCATTTCCCACTCCGGGACGATCTGCCCTACGCCGTTGATGCCGACGGCACCAAGGAGCTCATCGCTGCCACCAACCCCGATCTGATCGTCTTCGGCCGCAGCGTGATCATCCATACGGAACCCGTTGCCGAGGTTGCCGCCTTCATCCACGACCACTTCGGAAGCGACAATCCTGAGCGCCCGCTGATCATGTACGACGGAGCGCACGTGCTTGGCCTATTGGGTCCCTCCTTCCAGGACCCGCTCGCCGAAGGCGCCGATGTGGTCACCGGCTCGACGCACAAGTCCTTCTTCGGCCCGCAGCGTGGAGTCATTCTCAGCAACATTGAGCCGGGATCGCCCTTCGAAGGGTTCTGGCGGCACGTCGAGCGGCGTACCTTTCCCGGCCACGTCAGCAACCACCACCTCGGGACCCTGCTCGGGATGCTCGGCGCAACGTACGAGATGCTGGAGTACCGGGACGAATACCCTCAACAGGTGGTCGCC
>JASJAS010000135.1 GCA_030066875.1 Acidimicrobiia bacterium
CGGGGTCGTAGAGAAGTTGGCAACCGCACCCGACGCATCAACCGGATCACCCACATCAAACGGGACACCCGACTCAACAGCCGACGGCATAACCGTTGTCGAAGTGGTGCGATCGTCGTCCAAAGCATTGTTGTCGACCGCGCCGCAACCCGCAGCGAGCAGGGTGAGCGATACCAGCAAAGTGGGCGCCAGGCGCCGGGCAACCCCGACTCGTCGGCTGGATCGCCCGTCGGGTCGTATGGTCTGGTTGCTCATAGTGTCTCCTTCGCGCTCCGCCACTACGGAGTCGGCGGGTACGGGATTCCGGTCGATTGTTGGGGGTACAAATCGGATTGCGCCATGAACTCGGTTAGGTAGCCGAGCACTACTGGGATGTCGCTGGCTCCGGGCATACCGTTTGCCGTTGGCGGCGACATGGAAGCCGCAACGTCGGGATGAGCTTCGCCGAGCCATTGCAGAAAGCTCGAGGCAAAAGCCGCCTGCTGGCTTAGGCCCTGCTGGCCGAACGGTGCGGACAAGCGGCTTCTCTCGCTTCTGTCGACCTCGATGCTCGTGATGCGATTCTGAGTGTCAAAAGTGAAACTGAAATCGGCCCGGATACTGAGTCCCGCGGCGCCGTGGAACTCGTCCTGTAACGTGACGGCGTAGCAGGTCAGGTCTCCTCCATCCCCAGCGACGCACGATGATCGGGCGTCCCCGTGGAACGCCCAGGTCACGTTGGCAGCCATGAGCGCTTCCTGGCTTGGTTCGTCGTGAGGAGACCCGTAGAGAATCGCTCGTGGAGCAAAGAGGGCCATGTAGTCAGGAAGCCGAGCGTCGTTGGCCGTCGACATCATCGCCTCGACGACGCCCCTCCGCTGAGCAAGATGTCGAGACGCCGGCGCCGGGACCGTGTTGTCTACGGGGCTGGGATCAATCGTCGCGTTACTCGTGGCGCTGGCTGCCGTCGGCGGGGAAACAGTGGCCTCAGTCTGTGTGGCTGCATGCGAGCCGATCAGGAGGCTGACACCACCGATCGCAACGAGCAAGACAACAGCCGATGCAATTGTGGCGATTGCGGTGCGAAACGTACCTCTGTGTGCCGCATTCTCGTCGTTGGGGACCAAGCGCAGTGGTGCGGGTCGGGTCGCGTCCTCATCAATTTGGTCGGGACCAAACTGAGGCCGCTCGGCTCGTTGTTGGCGCCCGTATTCGGCCAGTTGAGTCATCAGGTCATTGCTCACGGCGTCACCTTCAAACGCTTGCGGAGGCGTGTCAGACCGCGTCGGGCGTGTGTTTGAACCGTCGACTTAGAGACTTCAAGGAGATCAGCGACCTCGCTCATTGTCCATTCGAAGCAGTACAGCAACATGACGACGACACGCTGCTGCTCCGGGAGACCCCCCAGAGCACGGGGTAGGTCAGGCTCCACCCAGGGAATACGTCCCTCGGCGACGGGCATGAGTGCCACCCGCCGGCGCCTCAGCCGTCTACCGCGACTGCGGCCGACAACGTACAGATAGCCGACTGGGTTCTCCATTGCTTCCACCTTCGACCAATGCTCCCAGGCGTATGCCAGGGCTTCAGCCGTAGCGTCACTACCAAGATCGTTGCCAAGTGTTGCGCACAGCGCGTCATGCAGTCGGGGTTCAGAAAGACGCACGAATGCGTCGAACGAATGCGATTCGATCGCTTCCGACAACATGCCTTCCTCCCGACCTCACCCTACGAAAGCTAGAAACCGACCATTCGTATGACCGCAATCGCGCTAGGTCCGCCTTCACCCCGCTCGCGGCGCAGGGCCTGGTGCCACCAATCCTTAGCAGCCAAGAGCGTTCTTTGGTTGTCTCGGCGCGAGTCGGGCAGGTGATTGGAGTCCGCGCAGGGCGTCGGTATCTAGGTCCGCCCGGTAAGGCGCGGTACAGCGGGCGCCCACCTAGGCCTGCACCCCCGGCAGTCCCAGATATTCGGACATACACTTGTCGTGAGGTGGCTCGATGAGGCGTGGCAGGTTGTCCGCAGCGGAAGGTTCGATCGGAGTGGCTTCCGGGAGACTGCGGTGGACGCGGGACGGAGACGACCTGGTGACGGGGCGGTATCAGATTCGGCTGCAGGCTCCCAGTGAGTGGGAGCTGACGTATCGAGGCCAACTCCTCGAAATGAATGACCGTCGCTCAAAGGCTCTCGCCTGGGCGGAACACCATCACCGTGACAGGCAGCGCATACGACAGATCACTCGCTGGTCGGTGCTCGCTGGAGTAGCGCTCGTGGTGGCGACGGTGGCGGCGAACCACATTTCCGAGCTGTGGGGCTACCCCGTCTTCGCTGCCGCGGTTTGGGTATTGCTCAGCTCGCTCGCCCGGGCTCAAGCTTCGGTGACCCGAAACCTCCTCGATCCATACCGCACCCGGGAAGGATGGGAGTCGCCCGACTGGTGGAACCGCAATCCCTAGTCAGATCGGTATGCAGCGCGGGCCGCCTGGGATTCGAGTTATCCCGGGCGTGCCGCGAGACCCTTGTAGGCGAGGGTTCCACATCCAGGCGATTGGCGGGTATATGGTCTAACCATGTTCAAGCGAAAGACGTTGCTCATTGCCCTTGCCGGTTCGGTGCTGGTTGTCGCTGCGTGCGGTGGGGACGAAGCTGTGTCGACGACGGCTGATTCGGCGACAACATCGGCTCCGACGACGGTGCCAACCACCCTGCCACCGGAGGACCCAGGCGTGTCGCCTGGCGAGGATCGGAGCGGGGACTTGCTGGGTCGGTGGGAGATCATCAACTACGCCCTTCCCGATGGTGGTGGTCTCACGAACGTCGTAGGGGACGATCCAGTTTTCATCGAGTTCAGCGCCGATGGTTCCGTTGCATACAACACTGGCTGCAATTCCGGCGGCACCACGTTTGTGACCAGTGGAACCTATTACGTTCCGGAGTCGGCGCTCGACGACAAGCCGGCGGGTCAGTCAATCACCCTTGGCCCAGTCTTCGAGCAAACCGAAAGAGGCTGTGACGGGTTCCTCGGTGATCAAGACCGCGACCTGCCTGACAACATGGGCACGGTGACCCGCTTTGT
Source organism: Acidimicrobiia bacterium (assembly GCA_030066875.1). Classification (GTDB taxonomy): domain Bacteria; phylum Actinomycetota; class Acidimicrobiia; order Spongiisociales; family UBA5794; genus JAAETI01. Next base: position 3,053 of record JASJAS010000135.1, read on the forward strand.
CATCGACGGCGATCGCCTCCTGCTTCTGGAGGAATTCCTGCTGGTCGAGGCCACCAGCTCGAGCTAGGGCCGAGGGGCCGGACCGCAGGAACTCCCACTCGTGCGGGTGCTGCGCCATCTGCAGGACGCATGCCGGCTCAATCGGTCTTGCCGTCCATCATGCTGCCGCCGGGCCGGGCGAAATTGCTGCCTTGGCTGGAGTATGTGGCCGGCAGATGAAGGAACTTCGAGTAGGTGCGGATCGTCCATGACACCGGACCACGGAAGAAGTAGGCCTCCGGTTTGGCGACTTGATCGATGTCCTTCTTGTACTTCTCGGCGGTCCCTTTGGAGAGGTGAAACTTCAGCTCGTTGGTGTCTTCGAACGTCTCGTGAATGATGAGGGCGTCCTCGCCGACCACGTCATAGACCTCGAATCTGAGCAGCCCTTTCTCTAGCGCGTAAGCATCGGTGCCCACCCGCTGCCACCAATACTTGAGATCGTCATGGTGGGTGGCAACGTCCGGATGGCAAGTCCATTTCGCAGTCACCATGATTGCCTTTTCCGGGTCTGGCTTCCGGTAGTCCTCCTTGACGTATCCGAACAGCAATTCACCGAATGCCGCGGGCACGTTCTTTGCCCCCACTGCATACCGTACTTCGCTGGCCATGTCCGTTCCGCGGACCATGTGAAGCTCCGGCCTGGCGACGGCAGTCAGAGCTGACATGTGCTCCGTAGCCGTCGATGAGAAGTAGTGGAGAAGGGCATCAGAGTTGCGGAATGTGTGGTGGACCAGGACGGCGTCTTCGCCTACCGCATGATTGATCTCAGTGAACAGGACGCCATCGTCGGCCTTGGCACCGGCGTGGATGTCTTCCCACTCCTGGAGCATGTCTTTCGACTCGGAAGACTTGCGGAACAACCCTCCGGGTTTGGTGGGCACCCACTTCCCAGTGATGCTGATCTCGGTTCCGATTCGCAACGGTTCTGCGAGGTGCGACGGCAAGGGCTCGGCTGGCATTGTCATTACTCTCTCCTGTGGGTTGGTTCGTACGCATCAAGGATGCTCGTGGCCACTCTGCACGCATCATGGACCTGCTTGGGAGGCGCTTCCGCCCGGATACATGCCGCGACTCCGATCAGTGCCGTCGTGAGAAATGCTGCCAATTCGTCGAGGTCGGCTGTCTCGTCAATCTCACCTGCGCGTGTTCCGTTCTCGAGTGCGTTGCGGAACGCTCGGGTAATGCGCTCCAGGTACGCGGCGACGTACTGCCCACTGGCCGGGTCGAGGGCGCCTCGCTCGACTGCGGTGTTGCACATCAGGCAGCCGCGTCCGTGAAACCAACCTTCGCTTGCAGCCGCATAGTTCGTGAACGCCTGGCGGATCGCGTCGATGCTTGCGTCGGCTGCCTCGATGGGGGCGAGCACCCTGGTGAGGTGCTTGCGGTTGTAGTGCTCGAGGGTGGCTTCGAAGAGTTCCTGCTTGGATCCGAACTCGACGTACATGCTCTTGCGGTTCACACCTAGTTCGGTTACCAGCTCCGCGGTGCTGGTGCCGTTGAACCCCTTGCGCCGGAACAACTCGACTGCTCGGTCCAGCAACTCGGTTCGCACGTACTGTTTGGTTCTTCCCAAGCGAGCCTCCATAGCTGCTTGACATAGAGTAATCGATCAGTTACTTTACGCAAAGCCATCGATCGGTTACTTATTCGAGAAGGCCTGCCAGGCCCGAAAGGAAGGGATGGGAACATGAACAGCAACCACATCACCGTCGTCTACAAGTGGACCGCACAGCCCGGCAAGCTGGAGGAACTTGCATCGATCTACGCCGATGTGACCGAAGCAATGGAGGCGAACGAACCGGGAGCCGAGGCCGTCCATATCTACGTCTCGCAGCAGGACAACGCGGTTTACGTGCGCGACGAGTTCCAGGACGCCGCGGCGATGGGGTTTCACCTCAGCACGACGGCGGCTGCGCACTTCCCGGATCTACTGGCCATCGCTACTCCAGGACCATTCTTCTTCCTCGGAGACGTGCCAGAGGAGATGAAGCAAGCAACCGAGCAGATGCGACTCGGTGGCGAGTTTGCCACCCACGCGGCCGGGTTCGATCGCTAACACCGCGCACAGCCAGTCCAGTGAGGGTCAGCCTGCCGACATCGCGGGTTGACCCTCCTGCCTTTTCAGGAGCAGGACTCCGGGTAGTCGCAAGGGTGAGCGATTCACGCGACAGCATCTGATGTCGTCGTGGATTCCCTCAACGATCGCTCGAGCAGAAGCGAGTCTCCAAACTCGTGGTTTCGGTACTGGTGCTCCACTGCGGCTCTGTGGACGCGATCGAGTACGCGATCAGCTGCAAACGCACGGAGCAACTCGAAATGGCTTTCGCCTGGCTCGTGGATTCCGCTGAGAACCATGTCGGTCACCCGCAATACGGTGTCGAGCCCGATCCGACCGCTGGCCACGCCATCGCCGGGGATGACCATCCCCGGCTCGATAACCGCAGACTCCAGAGCACGCACGACTGTTGTTCCGACTGCGACAATCCGTCCGCCTCGTTCGATCGTGGTGTTGACGGCTAGCGCCGTGGATTCCGGAATGACGTAAGGCTCGTCGAGCGGCAAGCGAGCATCTAGCTCGGGGTCACCCGTGGAGGAGATTCCAGCTGCGTGGGTGAGTGTGGCGACCTCGATACCACGCTGCTGCCACGCGACCAGCGTTCGCCAATCGAGGGCAAAGCCGGCTGACGGTGGCTCGAACGCAAAGGGCCTGGACGCATAGCTGGTCCAGACATCCCACAGCGCCAACGGATCGGGCACATGGGCATATTGGATGGGCCGCCCGTGTCGAGCCAGCCCCGTCAAGATCTCGGCTTCTTCCCCATCGAATCGGAGTTCTATCAAGCGGGGGTGGCCGAGGAGACCTTCCACGGTTGCAACGAGTGGCCCGAGGAGCAGTCGATCACCGCTGGCGAGTTCGGGGGGAAGCGGCCGGTTCTCGGTGGGTGTGTGGTAGTCGCCCTCTCCGAAAGCGATGGCGTGGAACCGATGCAGGTCGCCGGCTTCGGTAAACGTCGCGAGGCGGACTTCAAGAGGTTTGCCGCTCCGAAGATGTTTGCCCTTGAGGCTGGCTGGAAAGGTCGCGGCGTCGTTAGCGACGACCAGGTCGCCCGGACGGAGAAGAGCAGCCAGGTCGCTGCGCGAGAGATGCCGGATAGCTCCAGCGGAATCGGCCACCAGCAGCCGCGCTGCCGAAGGCCTTGGGCGGTTGGCGGCTATCACGCGCGATTCCCCTGCAGAGCGACACTTCTGTCCGGGAGAGCCGCTGCAATTGCCGCGATGACCTCTCTGGCCGACTGCTTCGGATCCTTGAGGGTCGAGATGTCCGCGTCGGGAACCGCGAGCGCGTGGAGCGGCGTGTCCATGTCTCCTGGGTCAATGGAGAGGAAGCGAATGCCCAACGCGTTCGACTCTTCGTGCCAGATCGATGTCAGGTGGCGGAGCGCCGCCTTGCTGGCGCCGTACGCACCCCACTCTGGATACGCGGTTACGGCAGCATCGCTGGAGATATTCAGCACTACGGAACCCGTTCCCTCCCGGGCTGACGCCGCAAGCGCCCCGTACAGCGCTTTCGTGAGCCGGAAGGGGCCGACCAGGTTCACCGCCAGCGCCTCCTCCAGTTCTTCGCATTCGGTGTCGGCGAGCAAGGCCAGGGGAGTTGGACCGAGTGAGGAGGCGTTGTTGATGAGGACGTCGAGGCCACCGAGGTTGCCGGCGATCTGAAGGGCGATCGGGTAGATCGCGTCCTTGTCTCCTACGTCGCCGACCACGCCGATGGCGCCGGTCTCGGCAGCAACACGCGCAACGGAGTCTGCGGACCGAGCCACGAGCGCCACCTGGGCGCCGAGGTCGGTTAGTCGTCGCACCAGAGCCAGGCCCAGTCCCGACGTGCCTCCGGTGACGGCCACTCGCAACCCATTGATCGCTTCGCTGG
>JASJAS010000136.1 GCA_030066875.1 Acidimicrobiia bacterium
CTGCTGCTCGGGCTTGCCCACCTCCAGTTCCCGTTCAAGGGTGATCAAGCTCTCTTCAGCCTGGTCAGCAGGATGCTCGATGACGGGGCTCTCCTCTACGAGGACATCTGGGACCTCAAGCAACCCGGGATCTACTGGTTCTTCCTGAGCGCAGGGCGGCTATTCAGCTTCAGCGAACTCGGCGCGCATCTGCTCGAACTCATCTACCTGCTCGCTTTCGCAGGGTTTGCCTGGTGGTGCCTGCGTGATCGCTACGAAACACCTTGGGTCGCAGCACTGATACCGGCTGCGACGGTCGGGTGGTTCTACGCGGCAACCCAGTTCAACTACCTCACTCAAGTTGAAGCCCTCGTTGGGCCGCTGCTGTTCGTATCCGTCTGGCTGTTGTGGACGGGGGGCAGGCTGCGAATCCTTGCCGCCGGCCTGGTCGGCGGAGTAGTTCTGTATCTCAAGTTCATCTTCGCACCGCTGCTGCTGGGCCTGTGGATCACCGCCGTACTGAACTCCGCCGAACTGAGACGACGGCTGTTGGCAACCACCAGTCTCCTGGCTTCCGGACTTGCTCTTGCAGCAATCCCGGGCGCGATCTGGGTCTTCAGCAACGACTTGTTCGATCGGGTCTGGTGGACGTACGTGACCTACCCGCTGGAGGTGGATGTTTCCGATCGAACCATGCGGCGGCTCGTGCTTCACGTGGGCCAGTTCGGGGTGCTGTATCTACCGCTCATCCTGCTGGCGATGCGCGGCATTTGGGTACGGCGCCGCGATCCGTTCGTCCGGATTTGGACTGTGTGGATCGCTCTCGGTCTGCTCACCTACCTGCAGCAATTCTGGTGGGGATACGCGCTGCAGATGATGGTTGTGCCCATTGCCTTGCTCGCGCTCGAAGGCTTCGACGATCTGATCACGCGACGCGATCGTCACTACCGACTCTGGGTAATAGGCCTGGCCATAGCTGCCTTGCCCACGCTGGTAGTGGTGGGCGACAAGATCTACGACCTGGCTTCCAACGATCTCGGCATTGGCGATGAAGCTCGGGCCGCTTATCAGAGTGCCGCGTTTCCGCATTACGGAGACATCGCAGGCGACATCGACCATCTTGCCGGCGACGATGACCCCTTCTATGTCCTCGGCGACCCGATCTACTTCGTCCTTGCCGATCGTCCTCAGGCGCCTGCGGTGAACGGTTGGTCACCGGAGTACTGGACCGACGACCTCTGGGAGGAGTTTCGCGAGGGCCTCGCCGAAGACAAACCGACGTTTCTGCTGATCGAGGAGGCCAATCTGGAGCTTCTAGCCAAGCGCCCCGAAGCGCTTGCCGTCGTCGAGCAGGAATACGAGGTCTTTCGACCATCCCGAGTCAACGGCACCTGGTACGTGCACAGGGCGGCTTCACAGGGCTGAGTCGCCGGCCGCAGCTACTCGAGCGGCTCGAGGTCGGTGATGCTGAAAGCCAGCCCGCCGTCTACCGCTACCGCCTCCGTATCGATGATTGCCTGTTGCGGGTAGCCAAGGTCGGGGTCGTAGACAACATCGACGTCGACACCGTCGACCACCGCCGACCCGATCATCTCCAGTGCCTCGTCGACCAGAAACACGTGGGCGTCGGTCGCTTCGCCGTCTCCCTGCCAGATCACCGAGTCGAGTTCCCCGTTGCGGATAGTGACCTCGAATGGCCCGGCTACCTCGCCGGGACACATGCAGTGGATCGTCAGAACGTACCGGAAGTCGGTGAGACCGGCTTGCTGCCATGCCGCCATAGCCGCATCGATTTGCCCGAGGTCTTGGGAATCGACCGTGGTATGCACCGGCTCGAGTTCGGCAATCAGGTCGATGGTCACCACCATCGTGAACCGGCCGCTGAAGAATTCGTTGTCGATGTCCTGGCCTTCGATCCGGAACCAGCGTGGATACCCGTAGCGCGGGTCCATTCGGACATCGACCGCCAGGATGCCTTCGTCGATCAGTTCACCTGAGTTGGTGAACCACTCCTCCAGGTCGCCAAAAGCTGCATCGATCTCCAAGCCGGGATGGAGCGAGCTGGCCCGAGCTGCCTCATCGAGGGGAACCGTCTCGACGACGCGTCCGTCTTGAACATCTACCTGGAACGTACCGCTCTCCGGACAGGTGCAATCGAAACGGAAGATATACCGGTAGGAGTCGAGCTGTTGGGCCTCCCAGCGGCGCTGTGCCCAACGAAGTTCTTCAACACTCCTGACGACGGGCATCGCCGCAACGTTGAGATGCTCCAGGTCCAGCTCAGAAACGCCGTCCCGGTCTTCGTCGACGACCACTCGCACCGGGTAGCCCAGGTCGGAGTGATACTCGACCTCGACGTCACCTCCCCTACGGATCGACTCCTCGATTGCGTCGAACACCTCTTCGACCGTTGTGGTGTCGCCGGCAAGCGAAACCACTTCGCCGTCACGTACTGCGAGTGTTCGCGACGCGACGGACTCGTCTTCAGATCGATCCAACTGGGTGACGGTGTAGTCGGCGGGAGAGGCCGATTCCCAAAGCTGCTCGGCTGCCTCCAACTCTTGGAGCCACTCGGTGGCTTGTGGCGTCGTGTCGGTGCTCGTGGCGCCGCCACACGCGGTTGCGATCACCGCTAGCAGCGTCAGGGGAAGTGCGATTCGTTTCATGTCATGCAGACGTTGCGGATAGCCGGCGAGGTTCCAGCATGTCATCGGCTTCATCGGCAAGCCTCGCCTGCTGATGAACGTCTACCAGTCGACGAGATCCGGATTCTCCAAGAGCTCACGCAGGGTCGCCCCGAAACGAGCTGCCGGCGCGCCGTCTACTACCCGGTGGTCGATCTGCATCGTGAGATCGAGGATCCGGCGAACCACCACTTCCCCGTCGAGCACCCAAGGGCGCTCGACAGCACCGCCAACGATCACCTGTGGAGAGGCCATCGTCATTACCCCCACGGCAAAGCCGCCGCCCCCAGTCATCATGCCGACTGAGGAAACGGCAACGGTACCGATCTCGCTACGCACCTTGGACGTGCGCCGGGCCACGAAGTACACGAGCGAGGCGAAGCCCGGTATCCAGCCGGCTACCCGCCCCCACCGCTGCATCATCATTCCGGACCGGCCTTTGCTCGGAGTCTCCTTGATGGTCCTCAACTCTGCCGATATGTCCGACACCGAGCGCATCGCCGTATTGCTGACTGGATGCGCCAGCGGGAACACGCCGGTCGAACTCTCCACCTCGACCATCGTCGTGATGTTCACCGCGCGGTGAATGACCAGCCGCCCGAACCAATCCCGGTATGCATGAACCTCCGGGTGCGCGGCTACGGCTCGGCCAACGCAGGCGAGCACAAAGGCCGTCGGCGAGACATCGGCATCTTTGATTCGCTGCCAGGCGTCGGTGACATCGATGTGGACCAGCGCCGTCATCGGCGCCATGCGTCGGCCGGACCGGAGGGCGCTGGTCACAAACCTCCGCCTTGCCGGAAACGGCCTCCGCTCGATAGCTCCCATGGGGACACCGTGGCTGAATGGGAACAGAGGCGCAAGGGGCGAGGGTCCCTTGTCGGCAACTAGGCGCTACGACCCATAGCTGCGATCCGCGGCCCCAGATACGCTGACGGAAGCCAAGCGTGGAGGATCTATGCGCCCGTTCGTTCACCGGTCTCTTCTCGTAGGTGTCGTGTTGGCGGTGCTCGTGGCCTTGCCCGCCGGCGCCGCCATCAGCCGATTCGTCGACGTCCCCGATAGCAACGTCTTCGTCGAGGACATCGAGTGGTTGGCCGATACCGGCGTCACTACCGGATGCGGCGGCGACATGTTCTGCCCCGACAACTACGTGACCCGGGCGCAGATGGCGGCGTTCCTGCATCGTCTCGCCGACAACGAGGTTGTCAAGGCGGCGACGGCGGTGGCGGCGGTGACAGCGGAGAGTGCTACCACGGCCGACAACGCCACCACAGCCGACAACGCCACCACAGCCGACAGCGCCACGACCGCCGACCATGCCACCACCGCCGGATCGGCAACGACGGCCGACAGCGCGGCGACCGCGGGTTCGGCGGCGACTGCGGGCTCGGCGGCAGACAGCACACTCCTCGCCGGACGGGACGCTGCCACCTACGACACGTTCGTCATCGGTGACGGACGCGGCGCCGGAGATCAAGGAGGACAGCTCGGCATCTGCTACGAGGAACAGCTGCCCTTCTGCGCCAGCGGCTCTCCCGATGGAGAGCTTCTTGCCGAAGCTGCGTTTACCACCCAGACCACAAACTCGTCGCTGGCGGTGACCGGGGTGAGCACATTCACATCGTTGGATATGGTTGATACAGTCAACATGTGGGTCTGGCTGCAGATCGATGACTCGGTGTGCTTCGACAGCATCAACGCCGCCGGATCGGTGGCATATGTCAAACAGGATCTGCCCGTCGGACAGCAGGAGGCTGTGTCGGTTACCGCAGCATTTGACATAGCTACCGCCGGACCGCACACGGTGGCGCTATGTGCCCAAGCCTTCGATGGCAATGTCGGTGTACTGGCTTCCTCGCTCAGCGGCGTGGTCTCGGCGAGCCCCAACAACAGCACTTCGCTGACCATCATCGCCCCCTGAGATTCCGTCGCCGTTTCATAACCGATAGCCTTGGGAAGGTGAGACGCTGGCCTTGGCTCCTCGTCGGTTTGGTTACCGCGTGTTCTTCTTCTACTCCGCTGCCTCCCATCACGGAGGAAGGCTCTGCGGCGGACACCTCGGTACTGGTGACGACAACGGCGGCCGACGGCACCACAATCGCCGCCGACAGGGCGGACGAGCGCAATGACCTGGTTGACAAATACATCGCCGCACGGGACATCGAAGACCCGATCGTTGTGCAGGCGATGCGGGAGGTGCCACGGCATCACTTCGTCCCGGCCGAGCTGGCTGAGCAGGCGTATAGGGACTCCGCCCTGCCGATAGGGCACGGGCAGACGATCTCCCAGCCGTACATCGTGGCCTTGATGAGCGATGCCCTCGACGTCGGCCCCGGCGACAAAGTGCTCGAGATCGGGACCGGGTCGGGTTATCAGGCCGCGGTCCTGGCCGCGATGGGGTGTGAGGTCTTCACCATGGAGATCATCCCTGAACTCGCCAGCGGGGCGCAGCGCGCACTCAGCAACCTCGGCTACGCGGCGACAGTCGTCAACGCCGACGGCTATTTCGGGTGGGAAGAGCACGCTCCGTTCGACGGGATCATCGTTACTGCAGCTCCCGACCATGTTCCGCAGCCTCTAATCGATCAACTCGGGGAAGATGCGGCGTTGGTGATTCCGGTCGGGCCCATCGGTGCCGTGCAGACGATGTGGCGGTTCAACCGCGACGACACAGGCCAGATCATTGGACAGAACCTTGGTCCGGTCTTATTTGTTCCCTTCACCCGCGCCGAGGAGTGACGGCTCCGCCCCGCCGGCCAACAGCGCTGCCAACGCATACCCGACCGCGCCCACCAGCAGCACCACTGTGAACCCGAAGGCGAGGGCCAGCAACGCGGCCGCCACGGCGCTGATTACCGAGGTCGTGCCGTTGATGCCCCAGGCCCACGGGACCAGTCGCGGAGCCCGTCGTTCCAGGTGGGCGATGCCGCTCGGGAACATCGTTCCCATGAGGAATCCGAGCGGTGCAATCGCGACCGCTCCGAGGGCGACCCGGAGCAGCAGCGGGGCGGGCAGCAGGAGAGCGGTCAGCCAGCGGACGACGAATGGATAGACCACCGCGAGGGCCGTGAGCAGCCAGGCCCCGGTACGCCACGGCACCCGGGGCGACAGCATCGAGCCCACGCCCGATGCCACGAGGACTGCAAACAGCACGACCGCAAAGGCCGTCGTCGCGTCTCCGACGAGCAGGATGTAGAGCTGCACCAGGGGGATCTCCACGAGGAGGAATGCGAGACCGAGCGCGCCAAAGTATCCGATTGTCCACCACTGCATGCTCGATGACGTGGCCAGGTGGGCCGCGCCGGTGCGGTGGCGGATGAGGAGCGGCGCGACGATTAGCACCACGGCGCTCAGCGTTGCCAGCACCAGGAACACCACCAGGACGAGGTAGCCGGCGCCACCGAATGGTTGCCAGGTGCGGCCGAAGCTATCGATTACGTCGGCGGTCTGGTTCCACCTGAAGTAGTGGCCGAAGAACGGGTGATCGTCGGTGGTCGGCTCGATGTCGAACTCGGCAGCAGCATAGAGCGCGTCCAAGTTCTCACCACGGAGTAGAGCATCGGCGAGACTCGAGTAGCTCTCCTCGGGAATCACGCTGAAACGGTTGGTCTCTCCCGGCTCGAGCCCGGGCATTGCCACGATGTCGAAGCGCTCGGTCTCGGCAAAGCGGCGCACCGCCTCGAACTCGTCAGACGACCAGCCATCGGGTTGCACCAGCAGCAACGCGTTGGAGTAGTTGCGCAACATGATCACCGCGGCTGCTGGATCACGCTGATCTCGACGCAGCGCCTCGGCGGCAGTCGCCAACAGCCGGGTCTCTTCGCTCGGTGGGATCTGCACCCAGCGGGCCACAGCCAGGATTCCATCGGGGCCCAGCCGATCGAAGTAGGCAGCGAACGCTTCGACGGTGAGGGAATAGTCCTCCCCCAGGCTGTAGGCGCCCGAACTCACGGGACGGTAGGGCGCCGTCAGGGCAAGGTCGACGACGTCGTAGAGGGCGTCGCTCCGCTCCACGAAGGTACGCGGTTCGCTGACCGCTACTTCGACGCGGGGATCCTGGTACACGCTCCATCCGGTCTCGGCAACCAGCTCGATCACAGAGCCGTGGGGCTCTACAGCGGTGACTCGTTCGGCTCCGCCGGCGAGTGCCGTCATGACATCGAGCCCGCCGTGCGGCTCGAGGACAAGCGCATCGGCACCGGGGCGCAGACTCCAAGGCAGCGCGGTGAGCAAGTGAGCGGCGTAGTCGGCTTGCTCCGGAGAGGTGCGTGGGATCGGACTGAGATCATCGGCATCGAAAGTTGCCCCGTCCTGGATGGGTGCGGCACCGGCGTAGGTAAAACTGAGTCCGGGCAGCGAACGAATCCCTTCGCTTTGCACGACATCGACCCGGGTACCCCGATCCCATCTCGTGGCGACCACCGAAGCTTCCGGGAAGCGCAG
>JASJAS010000137.1 GCA_030066875.1 Acidimicrobiia bacterium
ACCGACTCCTGGAGATAGGCCACGCCCACGCGTCGGCGTTAACCTTCTGTTTGGTCCCTAGGGAAGGTTCCGGGTGTCGGTGATCGAAGCTGCTCCGGCGTTCGTGCTTCTGGTCCTTTCCTTGTTCTCCGCGGTAGCAACCATCAACGCCGTCCGGCCGTACCGACACATACTGTTGTTGCTTCCCAGCATGTTCTGGTCGTGGTTAGTCCTCGGATTGCTCGGCCATCTCCTGATCGCCCAGGTGGTCTTGGCAGCTGCATTGGTCGCACTAGGTGCCCTGGACTACGGGGTTGGCCTGGTTGCACTAGCGATCTTGGTGACCTCATGGGCCGGCATGGTGTATGCGCTCCTCAGGACGCGAGCGGCGAAGAGGGTGGTCGACGAGGCGTTGGGCGACGCAGGGGTCACGCGGACGGCGGCCCGAGTGGCGAGGTGGCGAACCCTGCTGGCCTTCCCTATCCGCGGCCGCTCCGTGGTCAAGGTCAAGAACGTGCCATTTCGGCGTGTTGCCGGACGCACTCTCAAGCTCGACATCTCTCACCGCCGCTCGGAAGAGACCAATCGACCCGTGTTCGTGTACATCCACGGCGGGGCGTGGATCATGGGCAGCAGACGCGAGCAGGGCCTGCCGATAATCCACCACCTCGCTCGCAATGGTTGGCTGTGCTTCTCGCTGAGTTATCGGCTGAGCCCCGGTGCCGGCTGGCCGGACCACCTGGTCGACGTCAAGGCCGGTTTGGCGTGGGTGCGTGAGCACGCAAGTGAATACGGAGGCGATGCTTCGTTCCTCGTCGTATCCGGTGGGTCGGCAGGCGGCCACCTCGCCGCGATGGCCGGGCTGACCGAGAATCAGCCGCAATACCAACCGGGATTCGAGGATGCCGACACCTCGGTGAAGGTAGCGGTACCGATCTACGGGATCTACGACATGACCAACCGACTGGGACGGCAGAGCAAGCAGTTTCTCCCCCAGCTGGTTGAGCCTTTGGTCGTCAAGGCGTACCTCGAAGATGAACCTGAAAAGTTCTTCGACGCGTCGCCAATCGATCGGGTTCATCCGGATGTACCCCCGTTTGTCGTCCCCCATGGAGATCTGGACACGCTGTCACCGGTCGATGAGGCACGCGCCTTTGTCGAGCAGTTGCGGGCAGCCTCTTCTAGCCGTGTCGTCTACATGGAGTTTCCCGGTGCACAGCACATCTTCGACATTGGGTACTCGTATCAATCGGCGCAGATGATCGAGGGCATCCTCTCCGTACTCGAGGATGAGTACGCCCGCACCCTCGAGGCGCGGGAGAGCGAAGGTTCCGGTAGGTTCTGAGGCACCGTCGCTAGGAGGTGAGGCATGCCCGGTGGATCGAAATACGAGGGGCCGCCTGCGGCACTCGAGGCATACACATCTGTGGTCGAGGAGAGCCGGAGCGGTGCTGAGGTGAAAGGAGCCAAGAATCCGTACACATCTCGCAACGGTCACATGTTCAGCTTCCTCGACAAGGACGGGACCATGGCGCTCCGTCTATCAGATGAGATGACGGATGAGTTTCGGTCGAACTACGAGAGCGGGGACGTGATCCAATACGGCGCCACCATGCGCGGCTATTCGTCTGTGCCGGGCGACCTTTTGGCCGATGTCGACACGCTCGCGGAGTGGTTCGACCGATCGTTTGACTGGATCGGCACGCTGCCGCCCAAGCCCACGAAGAAGTAGGTCAGACGCATGGACATAGTGGATACCGACCCGAGCGAATACATCGGTACCCTCGATGATGAGGATCGCGAAGTTATGTCGATGCTCGACAAGCTGATCACCGACGCTATGCCAACCCGACGCCGAGTGTTGTGGCACGGCGTGTTCTGGGGCGGAAGCGAACAGACGATCGTTGGATACGGCGATATCAGGCAACCGCGTCCGCGAGGTGACGATGTCGAGTGGTTTCTGGTCGGTCTGGCAAAGCAGAAGAGCTACTACAGCCTGTACGTCAACGCGGTGGCGGACGGCAAGTACCTCGGCCAGCGCTACGCCGATCGGCTCGGAAAGGTGAATCTCGGTTCAGCGAGCATCGGAATCCGCGATCTCGACGCCGTCAACCTCGACGTGCTCACGGAACTGCTAACTGAGGCCGACTCCATCACCCCACCCGACCCAGCCGGTTAGGTCGGATCTAACTAGTAGACGGACGCGAAATCGCGAAGCTAGCGGCCCAGTACCTCCAGGATCGTCGAGAGCACGAGCTCGCCAGGCGGCTCGACGTGGCCACCTTCGAAGGTGGTTAGCTGAGCGTCGTAGCCGGCGCTCGCCAACGCTGATTCGAATTCGATCGACCTCTCCAACGGGATCACATCGTCGCCGGTGCCGTGAAGCAGACGAACCTTCAGGCCGGGGTGCACTCCGATTGCACTCGCCAAGAACTGCTGCAGTTCGGGATCTCGCTCCAACTGGTAGGCACGTCCATATTCCCCGTCGTAAGCCGGCATGATCATGTCATAGCCGCCCGCCATGCCGACCAGCGCATCGACATGCGTCGAACCAGAGTTGTTCTCGCATTGGATCTGGCCTGGCGGTCCACCGGCGGCGGCGAACTCGTCCCAGCGATCCTCGAAGGTAGCTCCCAGCAATGCCACGTGGGCCGCAGTGCCGGCATCAACGCTGAAGGCATTGAGCACGACAAGCGGATCGTGGTTTCCGTCGTCGGCCGCCCGCTCCCGGGCGAAGCGGATTGCACAGGCATACTGCTCGGCCATCGCTCGGATCGGTGCACCATGGTCGTTCAGGAGTTCGCCGGGCTCTCCGGTGTCGTACGGATCCTTGATGGCCGGCTCGACGACGATGACTCCCTCATCGACGAGGCCTTCAGCGAGCTCCGGCGATCCGGTGACGACGATCGGCGCACCGGTGAGGTCGGCCGGCATGTGCACATAGAGTGACAGCGACTCGCCATTCACATATGCATACTCTTCGGGCCCCTCCCTCCAGGGTGCGGGCTCGCCACCGGTAATCCATCCGCGCAACTCGGCGGCCTCTCCGGTGTCGCAGAAGTAGTAGCGGAACTCGAGACCGTCGTAAGCGCCTTCGCCGACATAGTGGGCCTCACCGCAGGGTGTCCCTGAGTCCCCGGCCTGCACAATCCCACGCCACCTACCCTCGTCATTGACGATGACGGAATCCTCGGCCACCCACACGAGGGCAGCTCCCCCTGTTTCGTAGATTCGGAAGGAGTCGTCGGTCTGGGTGCCGCTGACCCTTCGATCCGACGTGTGGAGTTCGCACACGAACAGCCAACCTGGTCCCCCCGCCACGATCGTCCCACCGGCCGAACCATCGCAAATCAACTCGCCGGTCACCCCGACTGAGTCGGCAGGTACGGCATGGAAGGGAGTCACTGCTGTTGGTGCGGACGCCACGGCTGGCGTGGCTGTGGTTGTCGGCGAGTCTGTTGGTGTCGGCGTGGCATCCCTGCCGCTATCACTACAGGCAGCCAGTGGGGCCACTAGCGCCAACGCCGCCAGAAGGATCAATCGATGTCTCATCTCGATCACCTCGACTCGATCACTCCAAGGTCATGACGTACGGGATTGCCGCAACGGATTGTGTCTTCGTCAGAACGAAGACGCTGCTACCAGAGGCGGCTAGATCGATGATGTTGTCGTCCAGCTGCGGTCCCAGTGTCCATTTCCACGCCCGGCCATCGGGGGAAGTGAATACACGTTCACTGACCACCACGAACCCGAGAGAGTTCGAGTACGCAAATCCGTAGTGACCGGCGGGGACAGCAGGTTTCTCGGTCCAGGTGAGGCCATCCTCGGAGAACCAGGCGTGATGTGCCCACTCGCAGGAGGAGGCCATGAGTCCGCTGCTGCTCGCAGTGAGAGACGCAACGAATCGGTCGCTCGACGCAAGCCCGTCCCCATCCCGATTCGTAGCCCAGTTGAGCCCGTCGTCGCTTACAGCGGTGCTGTTGCCGGCTGCAATCACCCATCGATCCCCGAACCACACCGCTTCGAGCCCGTTGCCGTTCCAGGTGCCTGCGCTGGCCGCAAAGCCGAGCGGCAGGGCGCCGTGATCGACGCGGCCGGTATCGGGATCAATCAGCCATGTGACGACTCCGACGGTCCGGTTATCGCTGTCCCAGTACCGGCCGGCAACGAGGATCTGCTCCTCATTGGAGGCGATCACCATCCGAACGTCGGAAGGATCCGTGTCCTCCCAATTGGGCTCAATGACATCCCACTCGCCGGTGGCTAGATCGCCTAGCCAGACCGCCGGTTGGCTGCTGTCAAGAAGGGCAAGACGGCCCGGTAGGGCCGCAATGACGCGTAAGTCATCGTCGTCAGGCCAGGCCGGCAGTGAGGCAAGCCCATTCGGGTTTGCATCTCGCCAGGATTCGCCGTCGGGCGACCAGAAGACGCCGCCGCCGTAGCGGGAGGCGACGGCGAAGCCGCCTTCGGGCAACACGGCCACGTCGACGACGTCGCGTGCCCAGGGTTCGGTGATCTCTGTCGTCCTCCACGGGTTGACCGCCTCGCCGGTGACCAGTCGGTTGGGCTCCGATTCAGGCGCGGCCGCTGTCGCCACCTCGATCGAACCCGGGGGTGCAGCGATCCAGATCGAAGAATCGCCGACGGCGATAAGGCGGTCCCCGAAGATCGCGGCGTCATGAATCGACGCACCATCGAATACTTCCTCAACATCCGGCACCCGGGCCCATTGGATCCCGTCGAGCGAGGTCCAGGCCTGTCCCGAGCCCCATGGCCACTCCCCAAGGGCAACCAGGCCGTCTCCCATGGCGACGACACTCCGCAGCAGCGAGCCGCCGAACACATCCTCGTTGCGGGGCAGCTGTGACCAGCTGGTGCCGTCCGACGATGTCAGCACCTCGGCCCCGCTGGGGCTGTGCCCAACCGCAACAAAGCCCGGGCCCCCGGCCGTGACACCCTCCATCTCGACGATTCCGTCGTAAGCGACCCTGGTCCACGTGATTCCATCCGCCGACGTCCACAAGAATGCGGTTCCAGTGCCCTCGTCGGTGGCGTTGCCGACGGCGACCAGGCCCGACTCACCAACGGCTAGGTCCGCCACGTAGCCGAACTCGCCGTCCGGCGAGCATTCCGGACACAGCGCCTCCATCCATTCCGCACCGTCGAGGGAGGTGTACGCCTGCCCCCCGCCGACTGCGACCAGGCCCGGACCACCCTCTGCAATGGTCTCGAGCCGGCCGCCGAAGGCCGCCTCGTCGATCGGGACGCGAGCCCAAGTGAGTCCGTCGGGCGATGTCCACGCCGCCGCCCCGCTGACATCTTCACCCACCGCGACCAGTTCCCCGTCGAAGACCGTGACCCAACCAATCCATGCGTCTGTGAAGACCGCAGCCTCGGTCGCAATCCGGGACCAAACGAGCTCATCGACCCGGATCGGAGTGGTCGCAATGGTCGTCGTCGTGACCGAGGGTGTGACGGGATCGGAGACCGTCGACCGGCTAGCCAGCATGACTGCACCGACAATGCCGACGATCAGGAGGACAGCGGCGGCGGTTCCGACGGCGACGAGCAGACCTCGGCGCGGGCTGACCTGCTGCGGGCGGGCGCGATCGGGGCCGGCCTCCTCGGTCGCAACGGACAGAATCTCATCGAGGGTGACCTCCGGCGTTTCCTCGAGGAAAGCCCGCAGCTGTGTCTTGACGTCATACATGAGCGTCCACCCCCAGCTGGTTTCTGAGCTTCCTCAGTCCCCGGTCGAGATGAGATCCGACGGAATTCACCGAGATGCCCAGCAGCTCGGCGACCTCCTGGCGGGTCCATTCCATGCCGTGCACCAAGCACACCGCGATCCGTTGACGCTCCGAGAGCGACCCAAGGGCGCGGGCCAGGCCCGGCTCAACGTCGGGAATCCGCGCCGGTCCGGCGACCGGGACGTCGTACATTGGCATCGGGCTGAAGTTGATGCGGCGACGTCGCACCCGGACTCGGCTGCGACCCACCCGGTACAGATAGCCAACGGGATTCGTCATCGCCTTGACCTCGGTCCAATGCTCCCACCCGTAGGCGAGGGCCTCAGCTGTGGCTTCACGACCTCTCTCCCTACCGACGGCGGCGACGAGGGCATACCGCAACCGTGGCTCGGCGTCGGCGACGAACCCCTCGAACGATCCTTTGCTCAACTCCTGGATCGCCACAATCGTGCTCCTCACCCAATAGAGGCGCTAGGCACTCGGAGCCGCCACAAGAATCTCGGTGGTACCGAGATCAGGCTCGCAAAGACCACGGTACGCGATAGACGCGTCACCGGCTACTCACTCAGGATTCTGGCGCTGCAGATCGGAGTATGTTCCGGTAGCTCACGCCGAAACGAGCAGTTGGGGTGAGCTACACCCAGGAGCGCGGTCCGGGCCCAGCACGGCCCTTGCGATCCTCCGGGTTTGCTATCCAGCACACCTCGAATGAGAGACACCCGCACCCGATGCAGCCTGTCAAGCCCTCCCGAAGGCGCTGCAGCTCAGCAATTCGCTCGTCCACGCGCTGCAACCACTGCGCGGAGAGCTTCTCCCAATCCGACGGCGACGGGGTGCGATCGGCGGGTAGTTTGGCAAGCTCATCGCCGATCTCGTCCAACGTCAGCCCAATCCGCTGTGCAAAGACGATGAACGCGATCCGACGAAGCACGGATCGACTGAATCGCCGATGACCGGAACCCTCCCGCTCAGAAGCGATCAGGCCTCGCTCCTCATAGAACCGGAGAGCTGAGGCGGCCACACCGCTCCGCTTCGAAACCTCGCCGATAGTCAACACCGACTGCACAGGGCGAGCGTAGCGAAGAAACCACTTGACTTCAAGCTTACTTGAACTTGTAGTTTGGAGTTAGGCGTGAAGAAAGGACCGAACGTGGAATCCAGCGAAGCGATCAATGGGTTGCGAGTGGCCGTCACCGGAGGCACGTCGGGACTGGGCCTGGCTCTGGTGCGACGACTAGCCGACCTCGGCGCCCGGGTGGCGTTCGTGGCTCGGTCGGCGGACTCAGTTGCGCGTGTTGCTGCCGAGACCGGCGCCATCGGCGTGGTCGGCGACGTAGGAGACAAGGACGCGATCTACCCGATCG
>JASJAS010000003.1 GCA_030066875.1 Acidimicrobiia bacterium
GGTTGCGCGAGACGAAACCCAGCACAATGAAGACGAAGGGGGCAAAGACCAGGCCAATGCCCACCAACGCCATATTGATCTCCGTTGCGCCGTCGGCACCCTTGGAAAAGGCGGACGCATACGGGAAGTAGCTGAACATCATCACAATCGTGGCCAGCGCAATCGCCAGCCAATTGCGACGCTTCAGCTCTTCAAGCGGAGACCTCTCTATTTCCTCTGCGGCCATCTACCCCTTCACGGATCCGGCGGTCAACCCACGGACGAAGAACCGCTGCAGGGCGAAGAACACCACGAGCGGTAGGACCATCGTCACGAAGGCAGCGGCCGGCAACAGGCTCAAGGCGCCTTCACCGCGACCCGCTAGATCGGCCAGCTCAACGGTGAGTACCCGCACGTTCGGTTCGATGCCCAGGAACACCAGGGCGACGAGATAGTCATTCCACACCCAGAGGAACTGGAAGATCGCAAAGGATGCAAGCACCGGCACCGACAAAGGGACTATCAACCGAGCGAAGATCGAGAAGTGATCCGCGCCGTCGATGTTCGCCGATTCGATGATCGACGACGGTAACGAGCCCATATAGTTTCTCAACAGGTACACCGCCAGCGGCAGTCCGAATCCGGCATGTGCCAACCACACGGCCGGGAAGGTCCCGGTGACGTCGAAGTCTGTGTAGATGCGGAGAATCGGAATGAGTGCCATCTGCAGCGGAACGACCATCAAGCCGACCACTGTCACGAACATCAGGTTCCGCCCGGGAAAGTGCATCCACGCGAACGCATAGGCCGCAAAAGCGGCAATAGTGATCGGAATCACCACCGACGGGATACTGACCGCCAGCGTATTGGCGAACGCATTGCCGAACCCTTCATCGAGCACGGTCCGATAGTTCTCCAGGCTCCAGGTCGCAGAGTCGAACACGCTGCCGAGTACGGTCCACCAGCCGTCCGTCCGGATGGACGCCGACTCGCGGAACGAGTTGATCAGGAGCCCCAGTGTCGGGATCGTCCACAGAAAAGCGATAACGGAGATCGTCACATAGATCGGCCACTTGCTGAACCTGGATTCCTTCTCCTTGGCAGGTGTCACGGTCGGGGTTTGAGTGGTGGCTGTCATCGGATCGCCTCCTGTGCCCGGAACCGTTGAACATTGACGATCAATATGGGCACAACAGCGATGAACAAGAGCACCGCTAGCGCCGCACCTATACCGAAGTTGAAGTTGGTGAAGAACTCATCCACCATCGTCTGTGCGATCACTTGTGTGTCGAAGAGACCGCCGGTCATCACCCAGACGATATCGAAGACCTTCCACACGGTGATCACCACTGTCGTCCACACCACCACAACGGTGGATGAGATGGACGGGAAGGTAATCCTCCAGAAAGCTTGCCATTCGGTGGCACCATCGATTCGAGCCGCCTCGAGCAGCACGTCAGGCACTCCTTTGATTGCCGAGGACAGGATGACCATCGAAAAGCCGGTCTGTAGCCAAATCAAGATGATCATCAGAAACAGGTTGTTCCAGGGAGAGGTCTGTAACCAGTTGACAGGACTCCCGCCGAGCGACGTCACGATTCCATTGAGCACGCCAATCTGATTGCCAAACCCTTCGGGACGGAACCCGTAGACGAACGTCCACACAACGGACGCGCCCACGAAGGAGATCGCCATCGGCAGGAAGATCAGCGACTTGGTGATTGACTCGGCTCGCCGCGACAGCTTGTCCGCCATCGTGGCAAACGCCAGGCCGATGGCGACCGCAGCCGCAGGAACCACGAGGACCCAGATGACGCTGTTTCGGATCGACACCAAGTAGAAGCTGTCTGTGAATATCGTCGTGTAGTTCTCGAGACCTACAAAGGCTTCGCTTCGCTTGTCTTGGAAGCTGATAAGGATCGTGTTGATCGCCGGATAGACCAGGTAGAACGCCAGAATCGCCATTGCCGGGCCGACAAAAGCGAACGGCCGTACTGCCCGGGCGATCCTCTCCGGGAACATGCTGACCAGGCGGTCCATGCCCCAATACAGCGCCCACACGCCACCGATTCCGGCGATGATGGCGACGACCACCTGTATGGCTTTGTTGGCTTCTTCATCTTTGAGGAAGCCAAATATGAAGAAGAAGGCAATAACGACGGCAGGGAGCACTAGCGCTGAGGCAACGCGGAGTAACCACACCCCCACCGTGTGCACGTGCTCTTGTTCGGGTGGCCCTAGACCGCGGGGACCTCCTTCCAGTTCCTCTTCCCCGATTACTGGCGGTGTAGTCATCGACCCTCCCGAACTCGGTTCCTTTCAACTTAGTGTCGAGGTGGGCGGGGCGGCCAGTTGCCGCCCCGCGCCGCCTCTTTTGCTACTCAGCGCAATGCTGGCTCATTAGCCAAGTCATTGCTGATTGGCTGCCGGTTTATGGCCAGCTTGCTTCAACAGTGTCGGCAACCTCTTGCGCAGAGGTGCCCTGACTCCAATTGATCATCCCTTCCCAGAAGCTGCCCTGACCAACCTCAGGTGGCATCAGGTCAGAGGCATCGAACACGAACGAGTTGGCGGCAAGCGCCGACGTGACCGCTCCGGCAAATGCCTTTGCCTGATCGGACTCGTAGCAATCCAGGTTCGTGTCCTTGTGACCGGGAAGCCGCTCGATACCGGCTACACCATGGCCGCCGTACGGGGCAACGCCGCCGCCGGAAGCCGATGCCAATGTGCACATCCAGTCAGCTGTAATCCACGCCTTGACTGCCTCCACGTTCTCGGGAGCAGCGTCAAACACCATGATCGTGTCGCCGCCACCCATTGCACCGGTGTTGCCATCGATGGTCGGGAACGGGAACGTCTTGATCTCGGACTCTTCACCGTCTTCGTAGCCGGCGGTGTCGGGGAAGAAGTTCGTGATGAACGAACCCTGCTTCAGCATCAGACAGCCCGGCTCGGGATCGGTGAACAACGGGCCCGGCGCGTCGCCGAATGCGACGCCGGCAACGTTCCCGGCGCCACCCAGCACAAAGCCGTCCGCGAAGAACAGCTCACCGAACTTGTCGAATGCCGAAATGACCGCCGGGTCGTTGAACGGAATGTCGTGGTTGAACCAATCGGCGTAAACGTCACCGCCGGACTGGCGAACAAGGATGTCCTCCAGCCAGTCGGTGCCGGGCCAGCCGGTCGCGCCCCCGCTCTCAAAGCCGAAGCACCACGGAGTCATACCGTCGTCGACGATCTGCTGCGACAGGGCAATCATCTCATCCCACGTTGATGGGATGGCATAACCGTTCGCCGTGAAGGTGGGCTCGTGATAGAAGATGATCGACTTGTAGTTCGGGAACCACGGGATGCCATAGTGCTGCCCGTCGGCGCATAGACCTAGGTCCATCCAGAACTTCGAGTGATTGGCTTCCATCTCGGCGATATCGAACCCCATGTCCTCGAGCGACACGAGGTGACCTTCATCGGCGAAGGCACATATCGATGCGGGCTGCGGAGTGAAGGCCACCTCGGGTGGATCTCCACCCTCGACACGGATTCGAAGCTGCGCTTCAAAGTCCTCCGAGCCCCCATACTCGATGTTGGACCCGGACTCCGCGTTGTAGGCATCAAGGAAGCCCTGAATCGCCTTGCCCTCGTCGCCGCCTGGCGCACCGAAGAGCAGGAATTCTGCCCCGGCCATCGGGGCCTCATCGCCTGCCGCGGTCGTCTCCGTACCGCCGCCGTCGTCGGCTGCTGCGGTCGTCTCGGTACCGCCGGCGTCTGCTGCGGTCGTGTCTGTGTCATCCCCTTCATCATCGCCACAAGCGGCGGCGATCAGGGCAAAGACAACGAGCAGCAAGAGCCACTTGTACTTTCGCATACTCTCTATTTCCTCCTTGGTATCAGCCGGGCCTGCCTTGCTGCAGATCCCGGCGAACTGGATACCTTCGTTACCATGTCCGCTTTCTCGAGAGAGACTGCGGACAACGGTTCTTGTGCGGTGTTGCTCGAGACGGGTCCGGTGGTGCTCCGCACCACCACCTCGAGCTCTGGGAATTCCGGCTTCTTCTCTCGGACCCGGTGGCCGAGCATCTGCAGGAGCTGCAAACCGGCCCTTCTCCCCGACGCTTCGAGCGGCTGCCGGATCGTGGTTAGCCCCGTGAGCGATGCCGCCTGGATGTCGTCAAACCCAATGACCGAGAGCTGTCGAGGAACATCGAGACCGACCTCGCGGGCTGCGGCGAGTACTCCCAAAGCCTGCACATCCGAAGCCGCAAAGATGGCCGTCGGAGGTTGGCTGAGCCGGAGCATATCCCTTGCCACTCGGCGAGCTGTGTCCATACCGTGCGGTGCAGTGCCTTTGTAACCGGAAGGGACCGGTAGGTCCGCGAACTTCATGGCGCGCTGATAGCCAAGCCGCCGATTGGCGCTGGCCGGGACTCCAATGGCTGTTTCCTCCTGGTCACCGATGAACGCAATCTCGGTGTGGCCGAGGCCGATCAGATGATTCGTAGCGAGTTCCCCTCCCGCGATGTCATCTACGGAGTCGCTGGGGAAATCCGTCGATGTCGAATCGATGAGAACGACCGGAACATCAGCGTTGTGAATGTGACGGTGATCGACGTCGTCGAGAGGTAGCGAAATGATGACTACTCCGGCCGGCCGATTGCGCAGGACTATCTCGCCGATTCTCCGAATCCGCTGTTCGGGCGGGCGCTCCAGGTCGACAAGGTGCAGTTCGTAGGGCGACTTGCGGAGTACGTCGATGAGGGCGCTGAGTCGCATGGCCACCGATGGTTCGGTGATGTGGGGGAGAATCACCAGCACCGTGTCGCTCCGCCCGCGAGACAATCCGCGTGCCATCAGGTTGGGGTGGTAGCCGAGGGTTTCGATAGCTCGGACCACGGCCCGACGGGTTTCCTCAGCTACCGGGGCAGACGAATTGATCACACGCGAAACCGTCGGTACTGAGACGCCCGCGAGGTCGGCTACCTGGGCCATAGTGACAGGACGCTCAGGCGCATCCTTCACAGAACTCCTCCTCCTGTGGCCGCGGCCATGAAACCGCTTTCACTGCCGCTGGATCATAGGTGTCCGATCCCGTCGGATCAAACCGCAACGGCCGCCAGGCGGTTGACAGCGCTACCGCTCCTCGGGCTCCTCTGGCGGTAGTTCGTGAACCCTACGTTCCGGGTCGAACTCCACAGCTGCGAGAGTGCGGCCTCTGAAGCGCTCCGCTACGGCCAAGATCAGTCGATCGGTCGCAGTGATTCTCTCCTCGGAGCCCTGTTCCCGGCTCCATCCCCAAGCGTCGCCCGCCACGATGCTGACGGCGTGGGCGAACGCCCGTAGCGCTACGAAGAAAGTGACCACCCCGATCACGAAGTTGCCGGGGCTGGCTATGACCGGCACCAGGCTCACGAAGGCTGCGCCGGCTACGACGCCAATTGCGACTTGGCCGAGTGCACGTATGCGACGCGACCTGCTGCGTTCCACACGTTGGGCAAACTCCATGGCTTGCCGAGCGGTGGCGTGAAAGGACGGTCGCAATCTACGTCGTCCTGCCCGATGTGCGGCGGCCTCGCTGTTCTCCAACTTCCACGGCACGCGGGGCCTCTCGCCGTCACGCCTGATCCGATACTCGAGGCAGTCGTAGCCATCGCTCGTCTCGAACCACTCCAGGTCACGCATAGACCCTCCCCGGCCGAGTGTACGGACGGAGGTATAAGAGTGGGCCCGGGATGGTCGAAGCTCTAGCTTTCCATCGCCTCGTCGGCCAGGAACGTGTCCGTCACCAATCCGGCACCGGGTAGATCGGCCGAACCCTCATGCAACTCTTCGAGGATCTGTGCCGATTCCTCCGGCATGTGGTACGTCTCATCCTCACCTGGGAAGTCACCACTCCGGACGTCTGCAAAGAACTCCTGGAGCGCGGCTTCTGCAACATCGGCCAGTTGGGCATACTGGCGGACGAACTTCGCCGTGCGTTTCTTGTGCAGACCGAGCACGTCGTGAAACACCAGCACCTGGCCGTCACACGCCGCACCGGCGCCGATACCAATCGTGGGCACGGCGACCTCTCTGGTCACCAGCTCGGCAACAACGTCGGGAACGCCCTCGAGCACTATGGCAAAGACACCAGCCTCGGCCAGCATCTTCGCCTCGGTGACGAGGTTGTAGGCGGCGGCTGCCTGCCTACCCTGCACGTGGTACCCCCCCATCGCCTGCACCGACTGAGGTGTCAGCCCGAGATGACCCATCACGGGGATCTCCGCATCGAGTACCGCACGTATTACGTCGAGCCGCTTCTCACCGCCCTCTAGCTTCACGGACTCGGCGCCACCTTCTTGGACGAAACGACCGGCATTGCGTACCGCCGCCTCAGTAGTGGTGTGGTAGCTGAGCCAGGGCATGTCGCCGACGATGAGGGCGTTAGGCTCCGCGCTGGTCACCGCCGCGGTGTGATGGACCATTTCGTCGATGGTCATTCCGAGCGTGTCGGTGCGCCCCAACACAACGTTGGCCACCGAGTCACCGACAAGGATGATGTCGGCCCCGGCGCGGTCGGCGATGCGGGCAGTCGGCTCGTCGTAGGCGGTGATCATTGTGATCTTGTCGCCACCTTTGCGAGCTCTGATCGCAGGTGCGGTGATCTTGGCGGTCATTTGCACTTCCCTTCTCGGGCCTCCTACGGAGGCCTTGCGGGTTTGCTACGCAAACTCGGGATGTCTTCCTCGAGTTGGAGGCCTTCGAGCAACCAACACTACCGAGCCGGCAGCCATTCCGCCCGGCGCGGCAGCTATGTTGCGACCATGGCACGCAAAGACATAGCTATGACCCCGGAAGAGGTTGCGGAGTTCCTCAGGACGAACACGGTTCTGCAGGTGGCCACCTTGGGCAGCAACGGATGGCCTCATCTTGCGCCGATGTGGTATGTGATGGAGGACGACAAGATCGTCTTCCGCTCATTCACCAAGTCGCAGAAGATCGTCAACCTGCGGCGCACTCCAAGACTGACCGTGCTCGTCGAGACCGGCGAGGACTACTCAGAGCTGCGCGGGGTGATGATCAGGGCCGAGGCGCTGTTGGTAGACGATCCGGACTATGTGCTCTCCGTCTATGGCAGCTTGGCCGCCAAGTATCCGATGATCAACGGCACCCCGATGGTGCTCGATGACGAAGCGCTGGAGAACGCGTTCGGACGGTTCGCCGCAAAGAACACCGCAGTGATCGTCGAACCGCTCAAAGTGACCTCCTGGGACCACACCAAGCTCGGCGGGGCCTACTAGCAAGCAGCCTCCTCATACTTGCGTAGATGGCGGCCTATATGAGCCGTCAGTTACGCAAGAACGGAAGGACGTACACTTCGGGGCATGGCTGCATTCATCCCGATCATTGTTCTCCTGGTCGCGCTCATCGCGTACCTTGCTTGGAAGTCGCACCAGCGCACGATCGAGACCTGGCGATCCGTCGCCGCCGACCTCGGCCTCGCCGCCTCGGGCGGAGGCGGTATGTCACGACCCACGCTGAACGGCACCATCCAGGGACACCCCGTGACCATCGACACCTATGTGGTCCGCTCCGGCAACAGCAGCACCACCTATACCCGCTACCGGGTTGGCTACCCCCGGTTCGGCTTCGACCTGACGCTGAAACGGGAAGGTGCCTTCTCGGCAATCACGAAGCTGTTCGGGCAGCAGGACGTCGAAATAGGCGACGAGCTGTTCGATGACGCCTTCCTCGTGAAGACCTCCGATCCCGGCAGGCTGAAGAAGTTGCTCACGCCTTCGGTGCGCACCGGTCTCCTCCGTTTGCTCGCCTCCTACGGCTCTGCGGTTGTCCACCAGGACCACATCATCGCAACCAGGGGACGGTTCGAATCGGACGCGGAGGTGTTGAAGTCGACCACTCAGCGACTGGTGGCGACGGCCCGGCTGCTGGCTTCGCCTGATGCTGGAGTCACAGACGAGATGGTGCTCGACAGGGAACAAGGCCTACTCGACGACGTCGCCGGGCGTATCCGGGAGCGGATCGAAACTGCACCCGATGACGTCGATCAGCGCATCTTCGAAGTAGAGACCCTGGCTGCATCTGGTCACGAGGATGCAGCTGCCGAGCGTCTCGCCGAACTCGAACGGCTAGCACCGGCCGATCCGGATGTCGTCGGCTGGAAGGAGGCCTTGCAGACCGAGCGCATACCCCGTAGCAGCAGTGTCGATGTCGATGCGCTCGCCAAGGATCTGTTCGGAGGCGATGATCTCAGCTTCGAAACTCGTAGCAAGTTCAACGCGCAATACGCCGATGCCCCCGTCAGCTGGCAGGGAGTCGTGAAGAAGGCCGACCCGGAACAGGTCATCGTCACCGTGGCCAATGTTCACAACGACCTCTACGGGAACACTGATATCGACGTCGTCGTCGAGAACCCCACAGGCGGGCTCGTCGCTGTCGGCGAGATGGTGACTGTTTCGGGCACGCTCGATACAGTCGACCCGCTGGTGCGGAATCTGTACCTCCGCGGCGGCGTACTCGGCAGGCGCTAACGACCGCTTCGTTCGATGAGGTCGAGGAGCTCCTCGAGCAGACGCCGAATCTGGTCCCGATGGCGCTCATTGGTCAGCTCACCGTCGGTGAAGCCGCTACTGCCGGCGACTAAGACTTCGGGCTTCTGCACCACGGCCAGGTCGTTGTTCATTAGAACCGTGCGCAGATGCATCTGAGCCCGCACCGAACCCAGCCTCCCGGCGGCACCCATGATCGCGGCGGGTTTACGGTTTAGCGGCGAATCGGCGCCGCCACGCGATGCCCAGTCGATGGCATTCTTGAGTGCACCCGGCATCGAGTTGTTGTACTCCGGGGTGGCAATGAGCAGTCCATCGGCTTCCGCGATCTGCTTGCGAAAACGTTCCACCGGCGCCGGAAAACCAATCTCCTGCTCAACATCCCAGTTGTAGATCGGGAGGTCGGAGAGATCCGCCAACTCGAGCTTGCCGCTGTCGGGCATCAGCTCGGCTGCGGCGTTCAGGAGGGAACGGTTGAGGCTGTTTCGGCGCAGACTTCCTGGAATGCCGAGAATCCTGTAGATCATCTTTTCCTTCGTTGTCATATTCGTATTCGTAGCCGGCGGCAGCAGAGATGCCGGCGCCTATTGTCCGACTATGGAAACCACTACGTTCGATATGGCGGACCTCGCAGGGACCGATCGTTACAAGCTCTTGACCGGTCTGATAATTCCCAGACCGATCGGCTGGGTCGGCACTCAAGACGCTGCAGGGTTGAGGAACCTGGCGCCCTACTCGTACTTCAACGTCGTGGCGGCCACACCGCCGACAGTGCTCTTCTCGACAGGCCGTCCTCGGGGAAGAATCAAGGACTCGCTGGCCAACGTCATGACAACCGGCGAGTTCACGCTCAGCATCGTCGATGAGGATCTCGTCGATGCGATGCACGCTACGGCCACCAACTACCCACCCGACGCCGATGAATTCGCCGAAACCGGTTTGCGGGCCACACCGGGCGATCTCGTAGCTGCTCCCTATGTCGCCGAGGCCCGGGCCGCGCTCGAGTGCCGGGTCGCACGAATCATCGATCTCGGCGACCCGACAACCGCTTCGGTTGTATTCGGTGACGTACTCCGCGTCCATGTCGACACCGCTGTGCTCGACGGGACGCGAATCGACCACCGGAAGCTACGCGCCGTCGGCCGGATCGCTGGAGTCACGTACTCGACCACGGCAGACTCAATGTTCGACGTGGAGGGCGAGGAGCCCTAGGCAAGCTCTAGAGCCGATCCCACGGGATGGCGGCGACGATCACCGCAAGCGACACCAGGAATGACCCACCGGCGTACAGGTTGGATCGCACGTCGTTACGCCGGGTCGCTACAACCATGCCCAGACGAGCGACGATCAGAGCCACCAGCATGAAGCCGGGATGAAGGACCTTGAAGAAGAAGGTCTCACTCCACCCATCGTCGAAGATCCAGATGACCACCCCGATGGCCACCTGGATGTCGACCGTCATCACCCCGATCTGGAACACACCCGATTCCCAGGCGACCTCCGCTCGGTAGCGGTACCACCCCAGCGCGGCGCCTCCCAGGAGCGCCGCCAGAACCAGCCAGCGCACCAGAGAGTGAACCGTCACCAGGGTTTCCACCATCACCTCCTGTCCCGGCGATCATTTTCTGCGGCGGACGCAATCGGCACTATTCCGGATTCGTCGTAACCACTACCCGTCCGATCCTGCGGCGGCGTACCGTATCGACTCTGATCCGGCAGTCCCCTGCCTTGATCTCGGCTCCGATGGGAGGCAACTCACCGGCTAGGCCCATTACAAGTCCTCCAACAGTGGTCCAGTCGCCTTCGGGAAGGGAAACCCCTATGGCAGCACTGAGATCGTCTGTGAGCATGCGCCCGTCTACCACCCAACGGCCGTCATCCATCGATCTGAACAATGGAGCCGTAACCGCCCCCTCTTCGCTGACGACCCCGAAGAGTTCCTCAACAATGTCCTCGATTGTCACCATCCCCGAGGTGCCGCCGTGCTCATCAATGACGATGGCAACGTGCGTGCCGGCACTCTGCATCTCCCGCAGCAGGTCGATCACCCGTTTGGATTCTGCGACGACGAGCGGCGGGTAGGCCAGCTCGACGAGGGGCCGTTCGGGGGTGGCTACGAGGTTGCGCTGCCGGACGATGCCGACGATGTTGTCGATTGTGCCGTCGTATACCGGGAGCCGGCGGTGACCCGTTCGCAGGGCCGTCTCCAATGCTGCCTCCGAGGAAGCCGCAACGGGGATACCGGTCAGATCCACCCGGGGCACCATGACCTCTTCGGCGACCCGATCTCCCAAGCGGAAGGCCCCTTCGATGAGGCTCAGGTCGGCAGCCGTTATCTCTCCTTCGGTGGCGGCAGCGGCGGCCAGGCTGCGCAGCTCCCTCTCCGTCACCGTCGGAGTGGTCGCGATCCCCTTTCCCGGAGCATGCAAATCGGCGAACTTGACCAACAAGGTGACGATGGGCCGTAGCAGCCAGGTGAGCATCCCCACCGGATAGGCAAGCGCCATCACCACGTTCGCCGCGTTGCGGTAGGCGTACGTCTTTGGGATTGCCTCGGAGTACACGAACAGGAAGATGGTGAGGACGATCGAAGCGATCGTGACACCGAGGCTGCCGAACCACCGCTCCGCCAGGATTCCGGTAACTGTGGCGGCGCCGATCTGCACGAGCAGCACCACCAGCAGGATCGTATTGAGGACCAACGGCAGAGCATCGAGAAGCCGCAGCGTGCGTGTTGCCCGCCGGCTCCCCTCGTCGGCGCGGGCCGCGATGCGGACCCGCGAGACGCGGACCAGAGCAGTTTCGGCTGCGGCCAGCACAACGGCGATGAGAAACAGCACCACGAAGAGGATGACGAGGTTGCCGTCGCGACTCCATTCCATGCTTCAAGTGTAAGAGAGGGGCGACGGCGGCGCAGCTACCTGCGTATCCCCTCGGGAACCGTCCGAGTATTGCTCCGAAGAACGCACTCGCGCGACCCGAAATTCGATTACATCGAATTCCAAGCTGATTCCATCAGCCCCGGGGTTTCGGGGTCGGATTGCCTGCGCAATCCAAGCCCTCGCCGGGGCGATAGCGAGCCTTCACCGAGTCCTCGACGACTTCGCCGGCGGGGTTCGTCCTGCTCCGGAACGTCTCCACCGACCGGCAGGCTCCTGATCGCCAGCTCCGCTGGTCGGTTTGCTCCACGTCCCAGTACTTCGTTGAGTACATCTGGACGGTGATCGAAGTGTCGTCGTACTCGGTCCAGATAAGCACCCCAAATGGAGTGTTGTTGATTACCGCCAAGTCGACATCGGGGAAGTTGAGCGTTGCTTCCCGGCCGTACGGATACCGGCTGAGGTAGATCGTGTGCGACTGGTAATCGTCAAACTCGAGACCTGCGAAAAACGCGGCATTGAACAACGTCGTCGCAAACTGGGAAACGCCGCCGCCGACATCGTCCTTGAAGTGGCCTTGCTGGATGGCGCCTGCCGGAACGAATCCCTTTTCCACTGTGCGCTCGCCCACGAAGTCGTTCACCGAGAAGCGCTCTCCCGGTTTGACGACGACGCCGCGTACGACGTCGGCGATCTGGTGGATGTTCGTGACCCGAGATTCACAGCAGGCGTGGTTGGTGGTGAACTCCGAAACGAGTTCCGTCACACCCAGTGTCTCAACTCGTGCCGAGCCGCCGTCCTCCTCCGCCGGGCGGGTCGGCAGAAACACGAACGCCGCGCCGCCCTTTTCTGCCTCGCGATAGAGCAGGTCGGCGGCGCCCGCGCCACAGCAGCGCATCGCCGGTGGCCCTCCCAGTCCGAAGCTGACCTCGTCGTTTTCCACCGAGTACACCGGCTCCGGGTAATCGGAGGTGTAGCCGTCGAGCAGACGCTCCAGGGATTGCTGCACCCTGTCTTCGTTGAACACGGGCACGAGTTCATCGCCCAATACTGTTGAGTCGATCCATCTGGTCAGCGTGGTGGTGCCGATACGGGCCGTCTCCCCGTTGACGCGAACAGTCAGAGTCGAGTCAACGAGATCGTTCGCATGGTCTAGGGCGGCTGTCACATCCTCTTGGTCGAGCTCTGGCGCCAGCGGGCTCCAGGTAACGTCAACCGAGAATGGGGCGCTGCCGAAGGCGACCTCGGCGGCGAGCGCCTCGGCAGCTACGGCGGGGTCGAGGTACTCGCCATCCGCTCCCGGTGTGACGACCATCTCTCCCGAGGCTGCGGTGAAGCTGGGCTCGGTGGGCGCTACCCGAACCCAGCCCGGTGCAGACCGGATCATCTGTTGCACCACTTCGAGGTCGATCTGGTAGATCGGTTCGATTTCGAGCGGGTTTCGCAGCGCGGTCACCCACGTGGAGAACGACGAAACCGGGTTGGCTTCCCTACCGGCATCCAGGACCGCAGACCGCATTGCCGCGGTGTCAACGGTGATCCCGGCCTCGGCGTTGGCAACCGTGATGTCGAGCCCGGGTGCCCGGATTATCACCGGGTCGTCTGCGCTATCAGCTGCCAGGTCTCGGAGAATTGAATCGAGTTCGAGATCGTCAAGACCACCGACGGGTACGCCAGCGACTAACACGTTGCGGTTTACCTGGTCGACATGGACCATCTTGTCGACGCCCCAGGCCGCAACTGCGGTGAGGAGAAGACCAAGGAGGAGCAGAGGCACGCCCAAGAGGACACGCACAGACCAGCGTCGCATAGCGACGGGATGATAGAAGGTTTGGCCGCAGAGA
The DNA here is from genome assembly GCA_030066875.1 of Acidimicrobiia bacterium. Classification (GTDB taxonomy): domain Bacteria; phylum Actinomycetota; class Acidimicrobiia; order Spongiisociales; family UBA5794; genus JAAETI01. The sequence goes on from JASJAS010000003.1 coordinate 13,246, forward strand.
CGCTTTATATCGATTCGATATATCTATATCGAATCGATATAGTAGTGCTCGATGCTCGATCTTGCCGTCCTCGGATTGCTGCGCAAACGGCCCCGCCACGGGTACGAACTGAAGGCGCGCCTCGTCGAACTCGGCTTTGCCCGGGTTTCTTTTGGCTCGTTGTATCCGGCACTGCGACGTCTGGAAAAGAGGGGTCTGATCGAGGCACTTCGCCAATCGGGAAGGCGCAAGGCCTACCGATTGACTGATTTGGGCGAGCAGGAGTTCGCCCGGATTCTCGGCTCGACCGACCATGACGAGGACGGGCGATTCAACATGCGGTTGGCGTTCTTCCAGTACCTCGAGCCCCCCGCACGTCTTCGATCTCTCAAGCGGCGGCGGAGTCATCTGGTGAGCCGGCTGCAGAACGCGCAGGTTGCGCTGCAAGATGAGATCGCAGCCGGTTCGGGCGACCACTACACCGCTGCGCTGCTGCAACACAACGTCGCGTCCACCGAATCGGACATCAGCTTCCTCGACCAACTGATTGCATATGCACGTTCCGAGATGGCTGCTGAGGCGCCCCGGACCCTCACAGGAGGAAAGAAATGAGCAAAGTGAAGGTAGCGATTGCCGGCGTCGGCAACTGCGCCAATTCCCTCATCCAGGGAGTGGAGTACTACCGCAACGCCGCAGCGGACACCGAGGTGCCCGGCCTGATGCATGTGGACTTCGGCGGCTATCACGTCGGCGACGTCGAGTTCGTTGCGGCATTCGACGTAGACAGCACCAAGGTCGGACAGGACCTGTCCAAGGCGATGTGGGCGGGCGAGAACGACACCATTCGCTTTGCTGATGTTGACGAACTCGGAGTCGAGGTGCTGCGGGGACCGACCCTCGACGGACTCGGCAAGTACTACAACCACACCATCGAGGAGTCGCCCGAGGAAGCGGTCGACGTCGCCCAGGCTCTACGCGCGTCGGGAGCCGATGTGCTGGTCTCCTACTTGCCCGTCGGGTCAGAGGATGCCCAGAAGTTCTACGCCCAAGCGGCCCTCGACGCCGGCGTCGGCTTCGTCAACGCCATCCCGGTCTTCATCGCATCGGACCCCGAGTGGGCCCGCAGGTTTGTCGACACTGGAGTACCGATCGTCGGCGATGACATCAAGTCGCAGGTTGGCGCCACCATCCTTCACCGCAACTTGGCCCGACTCTTCGAGGACCGCGGTGTGGTCATTGAGCGCACCTACCAGCTGAACGTCGGCGGGAACATGGACTTCATGAACATGCTGGAGCGGGATCGCTTGGAGTCCAAGAAGGTCTCGAAGACCCAGTCGGTGACGTCGCAGATCGACAACGGCATTGCCGAGCGGGACGTTCACATCGGACCGTCCGACCATGTCCCCTGGCTGACCGATCGCAAGTGGGCCTACATCCGGGTCGAGGGCAAGGCGTTTGGCGATGTGCCGCTCAACGCGGAAGTCAAGCTCGAGGTTTGGGATTCGCCGAACTCCGCCGGAGTCATCATCGATGCGGTGCGGGCGGCCAAGATCGCCCTCGACCGTGGCCAAGGCGGACCGCTGCTTGCCGCGTCCTCGTACTTCATGAAGAGCCCCCCGATCCAGTACCGCGACGGCGATGCGATCGAGAACCTGGAAGCCTTCATCGCCGGCGACGACGGCACTGCGGCCGAGTTGGAAGCGTTTCTGGCCTGAAACCGGGCCCCCACTCAGACCCCCACTCGTTCTTGCGGACAAAGGCGGGGTATGAGACCGCCGCGGTACGCAAGAACCAAGGGGTGGTCTACAAACGCTCGCGCAGCCAGGCGATGTCACGCTTCTGACCATCGTCGTCGCTTGGGGTCTCGACCACCACCGGTGCGCCGGCGGCTCGAACCACACCGACCAACAACTCCTCCGGGATCATCCCCTCCCCTAGATTGGCGTGACGGTCGCGTCGGCTGTCATGAGGATCCCGGGAGTCGTTGCAGTGGACGAGATCGACCTTCCCGGTCGCGGCCGTCACCCGTTCGACCGCGGTCGCCAGATCGTCACCAGCGGCCCATGCGTGGCAGGTGTCAAGGCACACGCCGACGTTGTAGTCGCCGATCTCCTCCCACAGTGGTCCGTAATTGTCGAGGTCGCGCACGACTGCGTGCCCGCCACCTGCAGTGTTCTCGATGAGCAGCGGGACCGGCGACTCGAACGTATCCAGCGCCTTGCGCCAGCGCTCGAAACCCACTGCGATGTTCTCGTCGTCGCCCACATGGCCGCCGTGCACGATCACTCCCCGCGCCCCGATGGCTGCGGCCGCTTCCACGGTTTGCGCCAGCGTCTTGCGGCTGGGGATACGAATCCGATTGTTCGGCGACACCGGGTTCATGATGTAGGGAGCGTGCACGTAGATCGGCAGGCCGGACGCGATCAGTTCATCCGCATCTTCCCGAGGAACAGGCTTCTTGTAGGACTGTGGGTTCGAGACGAAGATCTGAACTAGGTCGGCGTTACGCGCCGCGGCTTCCCCGATCGGATCCTTTGGGTTCGTGTGTGCTCCGATCAGCATCAGTGGTAATCGCCTTCGTCGGTACGTCCCAGGATCAGCTCAGCGCGGATGACCACGTCTTCCACGGGCGCTTCCCATCCGTCGGCGTCTACTTGCAGCGTGTTGCCATTCCACACTGCACCCCATAGGCCGTCGGGATACGCCGAACGGTCATCGAGTTCAACCAGCAACACCGGCGTGGGGATTCTCCCGTCGTCGCCGTAGTCGCGCCCCGACCTCACCGACACCACGTCATCCCACGGTATGTCCAGGTAGGACATCGGGCCGGCGACGCGCAATCGCAAGCCTGCTTCGTCGAGCTCCACGACGGACTGGCCCTTGAGCAGCCCGGCCGCGCCCACGGTCACCAACGCCCCACCGGCAACCACGAAAAGGGTGCCCCACACGAGATCGGTGCGCCGCTCCGTCTGGCCCTTTGAGGTGAGGCGGCCGTCGTCGTCGGTGGTCGGCGGATCGGAGAGTCGGTGCATCACAACCACATCCAGTGCGGCAAGAAGCAACAGCACACCGGCGGCGGTGAGTAGTAGTTGGCGGGTCCCCGACTTGGGAGTGGTGAATCGGTTGGTCATTACTCTACTCCGAGATCAGAAGGGATGAGCAGCGACACGAGCGGCACCCCAAGTGAGGCAAGACGCTTCCTCGCAGCGCCGGCGCTTCGGTCGACCAGGACGATCGCCTGCACTACATCGACCCCAACGCTCTGCAGGACTTCGACCGCCGCCGCCATCGAGCCGCCTGTCGTCACAGTGTCCTCGACGACCACCGCCCGGTCGCCCTCCCGCACCGGACCGACGAGACGACCCCCGACGCCGTGAGTCTTCGCCTCTTTGCGGACGCTGAAGGCCCGCAGCGGGCGCCCAGCAGTCATCGCGGCCGCCACCGCTATCGGGTCGGCTCCCATGGTCATGCCACCGACAACGGTTGCCTCGGGATCGATCACCTCGAGGACGCAGCGCCCGACGATGCGACCCCCAGCACCGTCGTACGTTGTCTGCCGCCCATCCAGATACCAGTCCGATACCGCCCCGGAGCTCAGCGTATAGGGCCCATCGGTGCGGAGGCCATGGGCCTTCAGGTGCGCAATTAGCTCAATTTGGTTGGGTGTCAGATTGCCCAAGAAAACCCCTAAAGGTTTCGCGATCTGGAACCGATATCGTACTCAGACTGGATGCCTTCCTACCTCCCGTCTAAATAGCCCGGATCGAGGCCGCCGAATCGGCGGCCTCGATTCTTTGTGGAATCCTCCGACTCAGCGCCAGAAAGATGGGACTCAATTCTCTTTAAGTCTTTCCCATGTCTGCCGACAACAGTAGGGAGGGAAGACTCCTTCTCCTTCCGTACTCACACCGGAGGCCGCCCATTTGGCGGCCTCTAGTGTTTCCCCCCTCCCCCCGTTCTTGCGGACATAGCTACGCAATGGCGAAGACATATCCGCAGGAACCGTTGGAACCTATAGGGACCCGTGTGGGGTTCAGCGCTTTCTGTGGCGGCGAGAGAAGAGCACCCCGGCAAGGGCAGCTGCGCCGAGGGCCGGTAGCACCCAGGCAAGGTCCCCGGGCCCGCCCGGTCCGGTGGCTGCTCCGTCGAGACGGATTTCGACGACCTCGTAGCGGCGGCCATAGCGGCCACCCAGTTCGGCGATCACGCGATCCGGGGCGCGCCGCGGGTCGAGACCTGGTTCCGCAAGCTTGGTGGCGAATCCGGCCCGGACGAGGATGCGGCGCACCAGCTCGATACGGCGCGCTTCCTCGGTGATGATCTCGCCCGTCCCGAGGAGGCGGCGACCGTCCGGAAGCCACACCTCACAGACCGGATCCGCCAGCAGGTTCATCAACCAATGGGTCGTCCTACCAAAGCCGGCCAGACAGAACACCGACCCAGGCTCTTCGGCAAAGTTGACCGGAACCTGCCGACGTAGGCCCGACTTGCGGCCCGTCGTGACGAGAACCATCACGTAGCCCCCGCGAGGATCGGCCATGAACCGACCCAGCCCGAGTCTCCACATGAGAAGCATGAAGCGGTTGAGCTGGCGGAACGCACCACGCAGCTGCGCGACCTGGGCCTCCGTGATGTCCATCGACTCTCCGTTGCCGCTACCTCGATCGTACCCGGGTAGCGCAGCATCAGACCGGGTGTTGGCAATATCTCCTACCGCCGGTCGAGCGGATAGCCCCGGCCGGCGGTTGCGGTTACCAACGCACACCCAAAGGCCATCAACAGTGCGCCCCACATGGCGAACCAGACCAGGTTGAGCCCGGTCACCGGCAGTCCCACCTGGAAGCCGAAGTGGGCGTCGAGGACACTGCTTCCTTCCGTCAGGTCGAGCATCGTGTGCAGATCGGCAACGCCGTCACGATCCGAAGTGGCCAAGAATCCCTCAGGAATGCTGCCTCGGTCTAGTTCAACCAGATACTCCCCGGGCAACAGCGAGCCAAACCCGTAGTACCCGTCGGGCCCCGATTCGGCGATCCCCACCAGAATGCCCAGCTCGTCGTAGAGGTTGACAAGCACACCGGGTATCCCGCCTTCTCCGCTATCAATAGACCCATCACCATCGCGGTCGTGCCAAATCATGGCGTTGATTTCGAGCAGCAGCGCAAGACCGATGTCAACGCTCTCGGCCTCGCCCATGGCCACGGTCACCGAGGTCATCTCCTCCGTGGTGAGTGCCATCTCCAAGGGGACTGAAGCCGGGTCGGCCGTCACGACGTATTCGCCGGGTGGCAGTGAAGAGATCTCCCAGTTGCCGAAAGCATCCGAGGATGCCGATACCACCACGGGAGCGGTGCCGTCCAGCCAGGTGGTCACGACGTTGACACCGGCGATTCCGACCTCAGACGCTCCGATGGCGCCGTCGCCATCTCGATCGTTCCAGACCCGCCCGCTCAGAACGGCGTTGCCGACCACGGCAAAGTCGATGTCGCTTTCGAATGTGCCGGTGCCAAGTGTGAACTGAGTCGTACCAGGCTCACCCCCATCGCGGTCGCTGTTTGCAGTCGACCCCTCGGGCAGAGTGGTTTCGTCAACGATCGCGTCATAGAACCCGGATGGGAGACCCGGAATCAGGTAGCTCCCAGATCCGTCGGCAGTGGCGACAAAACGGACATCGTCCCCTCCTCCTGCGGTGTCATCGACACCGAAGTAGGTCACGTCGATGTTGACATCCGGAACTCCGGGCTCGCCGGCATCGGCTATTCCATCCCGGTTGACATCCCACCAGACTGTGCCGCCGACAGAACTGCTGCCGCGGTACCCGAACTCGACGGCCGTGGATCCGCCCAGGTCGTCGAGAGTCAGGGTGGTCTCGCCGTCGACGGTCCCGTCCGGATCTGCCGATTGGGCAACGCCGGGGGGAAGACCGGTTTCGTCAACCGTGATCCGGTAGTCACCGGGCGGCAGATGATCGAAGACGTGGATGCCGGCTCCGACTGAGGAGACGCCAAAAGCGGCGTCGTCTCCATTGCCTGCAACTCCGTCGAATCCGGCCCAATCAACCTGCACGCCGAGGCCTTCGAGGCCCGGCTCACTTGTGCCAATGATTCCGTTCCCGTCGAGGTCCCACCACAAGGTCGCTTCCACGGAGCTCTGGCCGGCGTAGCCAAAGTCGGCTGTGTTGTAGCTATTCCCCGTTGCCAGGCCGACTACCTCGATCTCCTCGTCATGGTTGCCGTCCTCGTCGCCGCTATTGACCAGACCCGCCGGCACGCCTCCGGTGACGGCAACCCGGTAGCTCCCGGCGGGGAGACCAGAGACCACGTACGAGCCAGCAGCGTCGGTCGTATGCACCGGCAACACCACGTCGTCAGCTCCTCCCCGGATGCCGTCGGCGCCGTACCACGTAACTGTCAGCTCGACGGTCTCCAGTCCCGGCTCGGGGACCCCTGCAAGGCCGTCTCCATCGAGATCGAGCCAAACTAGATCGCCGATGCTTGCAGATCCGGCGTACCCAAAGTCGGCACTGTCGTGACTGGCTCCGTCGCCGAGCACAACGGAGGTGTGCGAATCGAGGTCTGCATCCTCATCGTGACTGTTCCCAGCCGCGGTGACGATATGGCCGGTAACAGTCACCTCGTACCGGCCGGGAGGAAGACTGTGCAACGAATAGTCACCGGATGAGTCAGTCGCGACGTCGTACGTCTGATCGTCGGCGGTCGCCATCGTCCCGTCGGGGCCCTCCCACACGATCTCGAGAGTCTGCGCAACCAGCCCGGGCTCCGCAGGATCCTGCGTTCCGTTCCCGTCGAGGTCCAGCCAGACCAAGTCGCCGATCTGCCCCGAGCCTCTATACCCGAAGTCGGCGGTGCGATGACTCGTCACCGGGTTCAGGGTCACGTTGGTGCGGTCGTCGAGGGTCCCGTCCGCGTCGAAGACGGCGACCATTCCGGCGGGGAGAGTCGCCACATCTATGGCCACGACGTAGTCGCCGGCCGGCAAGCCGCCGAGCAAGTAGTGACCGGTCATGGTTGTGGTGATGGGGAAGGACTCATCGTCGAGGGTGCCGAAGGTTGCATCGGGCCCGTCCCATTGGAGGTCGATGGTCACTCCCCCGAGGCCGTATTCGTCCACGCCAAGCACCCCGTCGGAATCACGATCGAACCAAACAGTGTCCCCCACCGACGCCTGGCCCACATAGCCGAAGTCCTGATCGCTGTTGTGCTCTGCGGGACCCAGGACGAGGTAAGCCGTGTGCGGGGTACCGGTCCCGTCCGAGTCCGAGGTGGGCACAAGACCTAGGGGGACGGTGCCCGGATCGATGGTCAACCGGTACCCTCCGTCGGGGAGACCGCTGAACGAGTAGTTGCCATCGATGTCCGTCGCAGTGGACAGCGTCACATCGTCGCCGGTGCCCGCCAGACCATCGACTCCGTTCCACACCAGGCCGACGTCGACACCGGGGATCCCGGGCTCTGCTGCGTCCTGCACCCCATCGATGCTCAAGTCCAGCCAAACGAGGTCACCAATCGAACCTGTCCCGTTGTAGCCGAAGTCGGCATCCAGATAGATCACGGCGTCTCCGAGGCCGTTGACTGCGCTGGTGCCGTCGAGCGGGCCGTTGTCATCATGGGTGAGGGCCATGCCCGCCGGGGCACCGCCGATGACGGCAACGACGTAGTCCCCCTGTGGCAGATCAGTGAACAGGTAGCTGCCGGTGGCGTCGGTGGTGGTCGTGAAGAGGAGGTCGTCGGCGTTGCCGGGAACTCCGTCGATCCCGGCGTAGGTCAGCGCGATATCGACACCGGGAATCCCGGGTTCACCTACATCGATGACCCCATCGGCATCCATGTCCCACCAGACCCGGTCACCGATGGAGGCCGTCCCCTGGTAGCCGAAGTCGCCGATCGCAAACACTTCGCCGTTGCTCAGGTTGATGACGACCGACGAATCCCCGCCACCGTCGGCGTCCCAGGTGTTGACCGCCGCCGCCGGCAGACCGCCGAGCACGTCGAGCTGGTACTCACCTGAGGGCAGGTTGTCGAAGAGGTAGAACCCGCCTATCCCAGTTGACGTCAAGAACAACTCGTCGTCGCCACCGCCCAACACTCCATCTTCGCCCGGCCAAGTCAGCTGCAACGGCACGCCGTAGAGCCACGGTTCGGTCGGGTCGATGTCGCCCATGCCGTCTTTGTCGAGCCAGACCAGATCACCGATCGAGCCGGTACCGGCGTAGCCGAAGTCGGCACCGGACTCGTTCTCGGCACCGGCCAACAGGAACCCGCTGGTGTTCGGGGTGGCAATGCCGTCGGCATCGAAGGTCGGGTTCATCCCACTAGGAAGGGTGCCGGTATCGACCTCTACCTCGTACAGCCCGGCCGGGAGATCGCTCAGCAGATAGGCACCGGACCCGTCTGTCGCAGTGGTGTAGGCAATGTCGTCTCCGTTGCGAATGCCGTCGAGCCCGAGCCAGTTGGCGGTGACCGTGACGCCTTCGAGACCGTATTCGCTGCCGTCGACCGCTCCATCTGCGTCGATATCGAACCAGATGGTGTCCCCGATGGACCCGGTTCCGGTGTACCCGAAGTCGACGTCGACGTTGCTTTCAGCCTCGCCGAGCACCCCCGACCAGACATGGTCGACAGTCGGGTCGAGGTTGTAACTGGGCACCAAGCCGGCCGGGATGTCGGTGTCGTCGACGAGGACGGTGTAGACGCCGCCGGGCAGCTGATCGCGGCCGTAGGATCCGTCCCCGGCAGTAACCCCGGCGAACACCTCATCGTCACCGGTTCCCAGGGCTCCGTCCGGACCGTGGTAGGTGATGGTTACACCGACGCCGGCCAGCGGCGGCTCCCCGACGTCGAAAACTCCGTTGTTGTTCACGTCGAACCAAACGAGATCGCCGAGCTCTGCAAGATCCAATTCGACCGAGACGACGTCGGCCGGGGTTGCGGTGTAGTGCCGGTAATCGTGACCCTCGGCGATGCGCTGCGCCTCGGGGACGCCGTAGTAGCCGGTGATGTCGGCGGTGTTGACCAGTTCGGCCCCACCCGGGTTCTCGTCGTTCCAGTCGAGAGTCGGTGACGTGGTGAACTCATAGTCGAGAGCAACCGACGTACCCGCCGCCAGCGGTCCCGGAATAGTCCAGGTGATCGTACGCAGGCCGGGATCCCATACGCCGCCACCGAAGATCGAGGTCGGGTCGGATACGTTGTCGGGAATCTGATCGACGACTATCACGTCGTAGGCCGGGGCGACGTACAAACCGGAGTCGTTGCTGACCACCAGCGTGTAATACAAGGTCTGACCGGGTTGGGCCCGGCGGTAATCGCTATCGCCGATCTGTCCGGCCACCCGTTTGTCGATGGCAAGATCGGGTTCAATGAGGCGGACGGAAGACTCGACCGGACCCGTGGCTACATGGAAGGGACCTGTGGTGTAGCCGGGATCGCTCGGGAGAAGATCGACTGTGTTGCCGTAGATGGTCGCCTGATTCGTCGGCAAGTCGCCGGCAACCCCCACATCCGCAACGTAAGCGTCATAGGTGATTGTGAAGATACGGGTTTCGGTGGCCGGTTGGTCGATGTCTCCCAGGAAGAACGACGTCGTCTGCCCGGACTGGTACACGTTCTCGACGCTGATCCCCGGGGAGCAGGTTCCGGCACCCATGGCACACGAGACGGCATCGATACCAATGAACACCATGTCGGCAGGCAACACGTCGAGAATGGTGGCGTCGTACATGATCATGCCGGCGGGCACGGTCACGGCGAGCGAGTACGAGACTTCCTCTCCGATGGTGGCGCTGGTCGGAATGACGGATTTAGCCATCGACAGCAGCGGCGACACAAGGGTGGCAAGATCGTTGGCTTGATAACCCGGGCCGGCGATACGCTCTCCGCCGACCGGCCCCGAGAGCGAGGTAGCCGTCACGGCGACTGTGTTGGTAAACACCGAACTGACGACAACCGGGTTGTCGACGGCCACCCAGTAGGTCAGCGTCAGCGGAGCCCCAGGTTCTTGCGATGGCACGGTCCACGTAATCGTGCCTCCGATGCCGTTTCCCGGCGTCGGGTCGGCCACCCAGGCGCCGCCGTCGTTGATCGTCGTCGGCGTCAGCCCTTCGGGAACGGTGTCCACCACGATGACGTCATGGGCTGTGGACACGTTGGGAAGACCGGTGTTGCCGACGTCAAGGGAGTACTGGACCGTTTCGCCGCCGATGACAACGCCGTCGTTGCCGTAGCTGTCGGTGCTCGACTTGTCGATGGTGATCAACGGTTCGACAACGGTGGTGGTGACTGTCGCTTCCAGGTCGCTCTCGACGCCGGCCTGGTCGAACCAGGTGAATTCGGGGGTGTTGCCGATGACCGTGCCTCGGCTGTTGGTGGGGATGTCGAGAACCCTCCCAACGACGGTCAAGTTGAGGGTGTCGAGGCCGCTGCCGGGAGCGTTGGTGTAGGAGGGAGCCGGCCAGGTGACAGTGACACTGTCGGCAGCCGCGTCCTCCACCCGGCTGACCGCTTCCTCCCCGGTGAAGGTGTGGCTCGACGAGACCAGGTCGAGGTTGACCGGCAGATCGTCGAACAGGTCCGCGTTGTAGACCGTCGTCCCTTCAGGGATGGTGACGGTGATGGTGTAGGTGATCAGTTCACCGATCGCCGCCTGCCAGATGAGGTCGTTGCCGGCCTCGCCGACCCCCGTGAGTTGCGCGTGGCTGATGGTCGGGTCGGCAGTGACCACGTTTGATATGTCGTCCGCGGCCTGGGTGTTTTGGGTGCCAACGGCGGGGTCGATATTGCTCACCGGGACGTGGGTGAATGTTCCCGAGCCGTTGTTTGTGGCCGACGTGAAGGACCGCACCCCGGCCCGGTTCTCTAGGTTCTGCTTCGGGGAGATTCCCGGTGGGATCGTGACGTCGTATGTCCTGATGACGGCTGCGCCCGCTGGAACGCTGAAGACCGCAGGGCCGGTCCATTCGATTCGGTTAGCCCCGTCAACACAAACCCCGCCGTCGCTGATGGCAGAGACGTTGCTGCTACAGGTCGCAAACCATACCGGCAGCAGATCCCAGACCTCGACGTTGTCGGCAGCGATGTCGCCTGTGTTGGTCACCTTGATTTGGTAGGTGACGACGTCTCCCTGCATGACCTGGACGCCATCGACGTTGTCCCCGCCCCCGACCGGAGTCCCGTTGAGTGCCCATACACCTTTGAGCAGATCGAGCTCCGGCTCGAGCACTTCGGCGCGGGCTGATGCGCTGGCTCCGAACGAACCGCCCGACGTGTTGGTATGGCTGGCGTCGACCGCGTTGGCCACGGTCTGCCCCGACGCCGTAGATCCCGGGTTGGTGATCGTGGTCGAGTAGACGATCTCGAGTCGGGAGTCTGCGGCGACGTCTCCGGCACCGTCGCCGACATTCCAGCTGAGTGACGTGTCCCCGGGCCCGTTGGCAGACCCGTCGATGTCGCCGATCGGCACCGTGTTGCCCGCACCCGGCGCCCAGGTGTCGCCGGCGGTGAATACTTGACCGACTGGTATGACATCCGAGATCGTTGTGCCGCGGGTGGCCACGCCCGAGGGATAGTCGATCGCGATACGCCAACAGACCTGGTCTCCAATGCGATAGCCGTCGCCCTGGATGGGTTGCCAGTCGAGGCCCGTGCCGTCGCCACACACTGCCGGCGCTGTCAGTGTTCCTGGTCGGTTGGCTATCGATTTTGTCAGGCTGAACGACCCCGCGGATTGGCCGGCTGAGGAGTAGTCGTCCATCTGTGCTCCGTCGACGGTTCCGGAAAGGTGCGCCAGGTTGTTCCACGAGTCCCGAGCCAGGACCGGGCCGGCGGTGGCGAAGCCCTCCCGATAGTGGCTCCTCGTGAGGGTGGTGTAGGTGATGATGACCTGCTCGGAGGTGCCCATGTCGGGCAGGTCCCAAGCCAGCGTCCAGGTACCGTCGGAATTCTCGGTGGCCGACGTGTAGGCGGGCGACGGGGAGACTCCGCCGGGGCAGTCCGGGCTTCCCGCTCCATAGGGACACAAGCCGTCGGGCACAACATCGGTCACCGTCACCCCGGAAGCCAGGGCGACTTCCTCGTTCGTGTCGATAGTGAGAGTCCATGTACTGACCGCCCCCGCGACGATGGTGTTGTGATCCACCGTCTTCTCGACTTCGAAGGTCTCCCCCGCAGCATCGGCGATCTCGCTGCCCGGTACCAGGACTACCGCACTCAGCAGGACGACGAATGCGGCCACGGCGCGCCAAAGTCGCGTACGTGGATTCGACGCATGCGTCATGTCACAACCGCCTGATTGCTGATGGCTTTCGGGCTATTCCGATTCAGCTACCAGTCGGCAGGCGAGCGGGCGAGAAAAGGGCCCACACAGGATTGACGAATCGTTGAATCAACCGGCGGCCAAGCCGCGAATCAGGAAGTCGATTGAGATTTCTGCGGTCTCGTGGACCTGCTGCTTGGGATCGGCGGAGTCCATGATCGACCTTCCGGCGCCCATCACGGTCTGGAACATCAACTGGCCTGCGACATTGACCGGAAGATCGCGAAAGTCGCCGGCAGCTACCCCGTCTTCGAACACCTCCGCGAAGGCTCCCACCAAGCCGGCGTGGGCCAGTGCAATCCTGCGCTGGGTGTCTTCGCTGACCCGCATGGATTCGGTGTGGAGAATCAACCCGAGGTGATCGAGACCGACAAACTCGACAGTGCGGATGCCCAGCTCCCGCATTCGCTCGACCGGGGGTAGATCGTTCGATATCGCCTCGACTATGTCGGCGACGACAACAGGGAGTCTCTCCTCGACCAGCTGCACCAGCAGGTCTTCTGTGCTTTCGAAGTACTCGTAGAAGGTCGTGCGACCGATGCCGATGGCCGAGGCGATATCCGCATGGGTGGTATTGCGGAAACCGTGGTGGGCAAACTCCTCCAGTGCCGCATCTAACAGGGCGGTTCGAGTGTCCTCGCGGGTTGAGCGTCGCGATGTCATCAGCTAACGACCGTAGCGCCGGTGACTGTGGGTGAAGTCACGGATGGCCCGCAGGAAGTCAACTCGCCTGAATTCGGGCCAGTAGACATCGACAAATGAGAACTCTGCATAGGCGGCTTGCCATAGCAAGAAGCCGGAGAGGCGGGTCTCGCCGCTGGTGCGTATCACCAGGTCCGGGTCGGGCAGATCCGCGGAGTACATGAAGGAACCCAGAGTCTCCTTGTCGATGCGCTCTGCCATCTCGTCGGCCGGCGTGCCTTCCTCGGCGAGGCGGTTGATTAGCTCCCGCGCTGCGTCGACGATTTCTTGGCGGCCCCCATACGCAAGAGCGACGGTCACCCGTCGGTTGCCCGTGTTGCATTCGCTTTCGAGCTTCTTGGCGGCATCGGTCAGTCGTTGCGGAAGCAAATCGAGGCTGCCGACGAACCGCACGGCAACGTCGTGGCCCTTGATTTGCTCCGGAATGCGCTCGAACAGGTCGACCAGGACGTCGTAATACGGCTCCAACTCTGCGGGCGGACGGGAGAGATTCTCGGTTGAAAGCAGCCAGCAGGTGACTGCCGGGATTTCGAGTTCGTCTGCCCACCCGAGGAACTCGACAAACTTCTTCATCCCTTCCCGATAGCTGGCTGCATAGTCGGGAAGTCCTTCGGCGCGGGCGTAGCGGCGGTGCCCGTCGTGGATCACACCGATATGGCGAGGGAACTTGTCCCGTTCGAGGAACTTCAGGATGCGAGCCTCGTAGATGCGATATAGCGGCTTCTTGACGAGCCTCTTTGCCTTGTTCAAGTTCACGAGACCCGAGTCTACGCACCTCCGGTTCTTGCGGACGTGCGGGGTGCTGTACGCCACCGTTGTCCGCAAGAACGACTTAGGGGTGGTCACACCGCCAACAGGGCCTCGGGGATGTCGACGACTTTGGCGCGGAAGTACTCGCCGAGCGCCTTGCCCTGCGGGTCGAGCTTGTTGGACGAGGAAACGCCGTCACCTAGATAGCCCACCAGAAGGAAGTTGATTGCCCGCAGATTTGGCAGCAGATAGCGGTCCACCTGCAGCGGCTCGGTCTCGGGGAGGAGTTGCCGCAGCCGCTCCGTCGTGAGGAAAGCGGCGAGCCATTCGTAGGCGGCGTCGCTACGCGCCCACACCCCAAGGTTGGCGTCCCCACCCTTGTCGCCGGATCTCGCTCCAACCACACGACCGATCGGCACCCTAATGGTGGGGCCCTGGTCGAGGCGGGTCACGACCGCCGGTTCGGTGTACCCGGCGGGTCCATCGCTTGCGGGCGGTGGCGCCACCTCCAGTTGCGTGCCATCTACGTCGACCTGTGACGGCGGCTGGGCAACCAAACTGGGCCAGTACTCGAGGACGGGAGAACCTGCCCCCGGGGGCGACGTGAGAGTGAAACCGGGATAGCTGGCTAGGACCAGTTCGACTACGGCGTTGGAGAACCGGCGACCCACCTTGTCGCCGTCTCGGTCGACGACCGTGACCTTCAGGTAGGCGAACGCTGCCTCGTGATTCGGCGGGTCCTGGTGCTCGGTGCGCAGCAGTTGCACATCTACCTCGTCAAACCGCTCTGCCCCTCCCAGGGCGCTCCACAGCGCGTTCAGCGCCATCTCGGCCTTGGCCTCTATGTCCATGCCGGCGACGATCATCGTCATGGAGTTGCGGAACCCGCTGTGGCTGGTGGCCGACACCTTCGTTGTTGCCGGCGGAGCCGAACCTTTGGTGCCGCTGATCTTGACGCGATTCTCTCCGACCTGTTCAAGACGCAGTGTGTCGAGGTGGGCAACCACGTCTGGGTTGGGGTAGGCCGGTGCCCCAATCTCGTAGAGCAGTTGGGCGGTCACGGTGCCGGTCGACACCAGGCCCCCGGTGTTGGGGTGCTTGGTGATGACCGCGCTGCCATCCTCCGCCACTTCGGCGATGGGGAACCCGGGGATGCCCTCCACCTCGGCGAGGAAGGAATAGTTGCCTCCGGTGGCTTGGGCTCCGCATTCGATGACATGTCCTGCCGCGACGGCCCCGGCTATCAAGTCGAAATCGGTTGGCGCCCATCCGTGGTGCCAGGCCGCGGGGCCGACGACCAGAGAGGCATCGCTGACCCGGCCCGTGACCACGATGTCTGCCCCGGCTTCGAGACCGGCCGTGATCCCCCACCCGCCGAGGTAGGCGTTGGCAGTGAGCGCACTGCCCAGTTCGGCAAAGGTCTTGCCGCTGACGTTGTGCCGCAACTCAGTCGCCAGCCGATCCATCTGCGGCATGAGATCATCACCGCTCACTGCGGCCACCCTGGCTTCCCGGCCCAGGCTGCGGGCCATTTCAGCAACCGCTGCGGCTAGACCCTGGGGGTTCAACCCGCCGGCATTGACAACGACCTTGATGCCCTTGTCCAGACACAGTTCGAGCACACCGCCCATGTGGTCGAGAAATTGCCGGGCGTAGCCGCGGTCTGGATCCTTGAGCCGCTGCCGGGCAAGGATCGCCATCGTCAGCTCTGCAAGGTAGTCACCGGTGAGAACGTCGATGGGACCGCCGGTGACCATCTCG
The DNA here is from genome assembly GCA_030066875.1 of Acidimicrobiia bacterium. GTDB lineage: Bacteria > Actinomycetota > Acidimicrobiia > Spongiisociales > UBA5794 > JAAETI01. The sequence continues at coordinate 28,765 of JASJAS010000003.1, forward strand.
TAAGCAGCCGTGTGGCGATCTCCGAGGAAGCCTGAACAGTTTGCGATGCGAATCGGTTGTGCCATCAGCCGACCTCCTTTTGCCACGTGACGGCCGTTGACTTGGGGCCGAACCCGACCGCTCGATAGAGATGCTGCGCCCCGCTGGGGCTGGCCGAATCGACCATGATCATCGCCACCTCGAGCCCCGCCGCCCGCATCGCCGCCATCGATCGGGTGAGCAGCGCTGTGGCGATTCCCCGTTTGCGCCACTCCCGGAGAACACCAAGCGAGCTTATCCAGGCTTCCGATCTTCCCGCCGCCTCCCAGTCCTCCTCGTATATCTCGTTGTATGCGTACCCCACCGGTTGGTCGCCGACAACGGCGACGCACGACAGATCGGGCCGGAATCCGGGGGATTCGATCTTCTCCTTGCGCCATGTGTCTGCTTCGATCGCCGAGCTTCCCCAGTGATCTGCGAATGAGGCGTTGTAGAGCAGACGGGTCGCTTCGTTGTGCTCTTCTTCCCAGGGAACGACCGTAAAACCCTCTTCCGATACGGATGCGATATCTTGGGCGAGGAACCGCTCCATCTCCCACCAGTGCCGCACCGGTTCGAACCCACGTTGCTCGTATCGAAGAGCCAGGTTCTCCTGTTGCTTGTAGAGCCAGGTGCACACGTACTTCCGAGCAGCCGGCGATCGAGCGAGTGCGGCCCGCCCGGAGTCGACGGCCCAATCGATCAGCGCATCTTCCAAGCCCTGGCCACGTGTGGACGGTCGCGCATGAACCCACACATATGCGCGCTGTTCCTCCTCCGCGTCGTCCCGCGCCTGAACCGTGGCGTACCCAAGTGCCTTCCCGGCTGTCGACCGGGCGATCATCGTTCTCTCTGCCAATGGCTCAAACGCCGAAGTCAGCTCGTGGTGCATTGTCTCCGGACTCCACCGTTCCGGAGTGCCGTCGAAGTCGGCGATCTCGTTGAACAGTGACGACAATTCGGCGGCATCGTCGGGGACCGCAGGCATCCAGAGGATCTCAGAATCGGTGGGCACACTCCCCATCTCCCGATTATCGCTGATGCACCTAGACGGATGTCGCCACTACCCTTCCGGCCATGAACTTGGGGGACAACCTCTCGCGGTGGACGTTGGGCAGGATGCAGAACCCGGTGCGGGGTTTCCTGCACGGTGCCGCCGCGCTCGCCTCGATCGTCGGCACGGTGTTTCTCATGACGCGAGCCGACAACTGGCCGGCACGGTTTGCGGTCGTTGTCTTCGGGCTCGGCCTGCTGGGGCTGTTCGTGACCAGTTCGCTGTACCACTCGATTCCCTGGCACCAGGTGTGGAAAGTGCGCATGCAGCGGCTGGACCACTCGATGATCTTCGTCCTGATCGCTGCCACCTACACCCCCATCGGCGTGCTTATCCTCGATGGGTGGTGGCGTTGGGTGGCCATGGTGGTCGCTTGGGGCATCGCCGCCCTTGGCATCATGCAGCGGATCTTCTCGACGATGGATCGTCACAAGTTCTCGTTCAGCCTGATGGTGATTCTGGGGTGGCTGTCGCTGCCGATCATGTTCCCGCTAGCGAGCCGCGCCGGATTCGCCGCAGTGGTGATGATGGCGATCGGCGGGATCCTCTACACCGTGGGGATGCTCTTCAAAGTGACCAGATGGCCCCGGCTTTGGCCGCGTGTCTTCTCGGCCCACGAGCTGTTCCACGTCTTTGTCGTGGCCGCTTCAGCGTTCCACTGGACTGCAACCTACCGCTACGTTCTGACCGCCGCCTAGCGTGACTGGCGCCGTGGGCGCTGTAGAACCAGCAGTTGCCCTGGTTCGTAGCCGCCGTTGTGATACGAGTATTGCTCTCCACCGTCGAACACCAGCACATCACCTGGGCCGACGAGCGCGGTCTCACCCTCGCAAGTGAACTGCACCTCACCCCGCAGACCCACGTAGATCTTCTCGTTGCGAAGTTCGGCAAAGGGAGGATGCTCGGCACCGATCGGCACCCCGACCACGGCCAGCGAAAGCTGTGTGAATGAGCCCGGCGTCATGTCCCGCACCGTGAGATTCCCGATGGGGAACGGAGCCTCGCCGTCGTACGTCTTGAGTTCCACGTTTGTTCCTCCGCTGGGACGCATTGGATGCTATTGGCGAAACCGGCAGCGGCCCAATCCCGTCGACCGTTGGGGAAGGAGTGCAAGCTCTAAGCTCTAGGCAACGCCAACCAGGCCCTTCTTTCGACCTCCGATTGCCCACATGACCACAACAGAAACCAAGCGGTCGAAACGCGAGATCCCTACCCGGGCCATCGGTCTGATCACCGCCGGCACCTTCTTTCTGATCCCCCTGGTCTTCGAATTCAACGACCTGTCGGAGGCCGGCCACCGCATGTTTGCCATCTTCCTCCTGGCAATCGTGCTCTGGGTAACCGAGGCAATCCCGCTCTACGCCACCGCGGTGTTGATCATCATCCTCGAGATTCTGATGGTGAGCGACCAAGCCTTGGTCGGCTTGCCCGCAGCCTTTGAGCCGCGTGAGTTCCGTGACTACTTCGCCGCCCTGGCCGACCCGGTGCTGATGCTGTTCCTGGGCGGGTTCTTCCTCGCGATGGGGGCGTCGAAGTTCCGGCTCGACCGGGCAATGGCGGCCACCTTGTTGCGTCCTTTCGGCGACAACCCGGCCCGGATCATGCTGGGTCTGATGCTGATCACCGGCGGCTTCTCCATGTTCATGTCGAACACGGCAACGACCGCCACGATGATGGCCGTGGTGCTGCCGGTTGTGGCCGCGCTGGCTCCGGAGGATCGCCTCCGCACCGGGATGGTTCTGGCGATACCCATTGCCGCCAACATCGGCGGCATCGGCACCCCGGTGGGCACACCTCCAAACGCGATCGCCATCGGGCAGTTGGCCGCCTCCGGGATTCCGGTCAGTTTCGGCAAGTGGATGGTGATGGCGGTCCCCGCGGCAGCCGCCCTGCTGCTGATCACCTGGTGGCTGCTGCGCCGCCTCTTCCCCTCGAACACAACCACCCTCACGCTCAACCTCGAGGCCGAGTTCGATAAGACGCGGGAGGCCCGCATCTTCTATGCGGTCTTCGCCCTGACCGTGGTGCTGTGGCTGACCGAGTCGTTTCACGGGATCAGCTCGAGCATCGTGGGGTTCATCCCGGTAGTGGTGCTCCTGGCAACACAGGTCTTCAAGGACAAGGACATCCAGAACGTGCAGTGGCACGTGCTGTGGCTGGTGGCGGGCGGCATCGCCCTCGGCCGCGGCGTTGCCGACTCCGGACTCGATTCATGGCTCATCGGACTCATCTCCTGGGAGAACATCGGCCCGGCAGTGATTGCTGCAGCCTTTGCCGTGGTTGCCTTGATCTTGTCGACCGTGATCTCGAACAGCGCGAGCGCCAACCTCCTGGTGCCGATCGGCCTTTCGCTTGCCGCCGGCACCGCGGTCGACCTCGACCCGCTCATCGTCGGCTTTGTCATTGCCATCGGGGCTTCGCTCGCCATGGCGCTGCCGATCTCGACGCCACCCAACGCCATCGCTTACAGCTCGGGGATGATCAAGACTGGTGATATGGCGCGCGCCGGCCTCGTGGTAGGCCTCATCGGGCTCGTGCTGTTTCTGGTTGTCTCTCCGGCAATCTGGTCTGTGCTGGGGATCGCATGACGTCCCACCCGACCATTGTCGACGTCGTGTTCTGTGTCTCGAGTGACCCAGCCACGCTCGGCGAACTCGAGCGCGACCTCACGGAGCTGGCAGAAGGGGCGTTCATCGTGCGCACCGTTTCTTCCACGGAGGAGTTGGCGGCGGCCGCCAGCGCCGCCGGCGCCGAGGGAGAGCTGGTACCGCTGGTCTTCGTCGACGAACACCTGAGCGACGCCTCCGGAGTCGAAACCTTGCTTGGCATGCACGACCACGCCGAGTTGCACAGCGCCCGCAAGGTGCTGATCGCCGAAAGCGTCAGCCAGGAGGACCTGCATCGGGCGGCTTCCGCCGGGGCCCTCGACGGCACGCTGGCGGTGCCCTGGAGTGTTCCCCAGCTGAGGTCGCTGGTGTCGCGCTTGGTCACCCAGTACTACATCGCAGAGGCCCCCCAGGAAGTCGACGAAGTAACTGAAGTGGTCGATGTCGATGTCCTGTCCAAAGCGTTTATCGAGGTCGAGGAGCGGGCCAAGGAAGCATCTGAGCGGCTCGAGCGGCTGCAACGGTCCTTCCTCGATGACCGAGCGCTCTCCGATGACGAGGTAGAAACCCTGCTGATCGAAGAGATCGACCGGGCGCTGGACAACCCGCCGCGAACCACGGTGCTTGCCGGAACCAGGATTCTCAGCGCCGGCGACCTGGTGGATGGAATCAGGGTGGTGGTCAAAGGCCGGGTGCACCTCACCATCGACGTCGACGACCGCTCCATCGGTTTCCACGCCCGCACCGCCGGGCGGGTGATCGGGTTGAACACGATCGCCCAGGCGGAGACCCGGGCCCTGTTCAATGTGGAGGCGATCGAGGACACCACCTTCATTCCGCTGACGTTGCAGCAGCTCGACGAGGCACTCCGCCACAGCCCGACGCTGGCGATTCATCTTGTTTCGGTGCTACTGCGGGGCATGGCCCGTCGTAACCAGCGGTCCATCGAACTGCGGCTGCAGGTAGACAAACTGGTCCGCGACCTCGCTAAGGAGCGTGACGAACTCGCCGCCACCCTTGACCAACTCAACCGTACCCAGGCACGGTTGATCGAATCCGAGAAGCTGGCCACCCTTGGCCAGTTGGCAGCCGGGGTGGGTCACGAGCTGAACAATCCGGCAGCGGTGGTGAGCCGCGCCACCGACTTCTTGACAGAGGACATCGAACACCTGACTGCGGGAATCCCGGGTGGTGAGCTGTTCGTCGATGCGGTGCGCACTGCGCGGGACAGAAAACCGATGTCCACCCGAGAGCAGCGCCAGCGGCGCAACGACCTAGCGGCAGTTGTCGGTGACGTGAGCCTGGCGCGGCGGCTGGTGGCAATCGGGATCGACACCGAGGAGGCGTACCGGGAGCTGTTCGCCGATGCAGCCGATCCTGAGCTGCGGCTCGACCGCATGGAGCGGTTCCACCGCATCGGGACCACGCTACGCAATGTGAATGCGGCAGCCCATCGGATCGTGCGGCTGGTGGGCTCGCTGCGGTCGTATGCCCGCAGCGACGAGATCGTTGAAGCCTTCGACGTGCGCACCGGGATCGAGGAGACGCTGCTGCTCTTGGGCCACGACCTGGGCCACGTCGATGTGGAGACCAGCTATGCGGATGAAATCCCGGCGATCAGCGGGTATCCGGGCGATCTCAACCAGGTGTGGACCAACCTGATAAGCAACGCCATCCATGCGATGGATGAGGACAACGCCCGGCTCAACATCGATGTCGGGGCCGACGACGGCAACGTGGCGGTGTGCATCACAGACAACGGGCACGGCATTGCGGAAGAGAATCTGGAGAGGATCTTCGAGCCGGCGTTCACCACCAAGGCGGGTCGGGTGGAGTTTGGGTTGGGGTTGGGTTTGCAGATCGTGAAAGACATCGTGGTGCGGCACAATGGGTCGGTCACGGTGGAGTCGGAGCCGGGCCGGACCTGTTTCCGGATACTGCTGCCGAGAGCAGGAGAGATTGAATGAGCCGTCTGGTCATCTTGTGTATCGAGGATGAGGACGAGGTGCGTGATGCCGTGGTGCGCGACCTCGAGGTCTTCGAGCCGACGTTCCTGGTCGAGATGGCGGAGGACGCCGATGACGCCCGGGCAGTGGTGAACGAGCTGGAGGCGGCGGGAGAGGAGATCGCACTGGTGATCGCCGACCACCGGCTGCCGGGGATGCAGGGAACAGACTTCCTCATCGAGCTCCACGGCGACCCGGAGACGGCCCGAGCCCGCAAGGTGCTGCTCACCGGCCAGGCGGGACACGAGGACACGATCAGGGCAATCAACCGGGCGAACCTCGACCACTACATCTCGAAACCGTGGACCGAGCAGGAGCTGCACTCGGTAGTGCGGGAGCAGCTGACTGAGTACGTGCTGCGGAACGTTGAGGACGTGCTGCCCTACGTGGCGATGCTCGATGGTCCGCGGTTGTTGGAACGAGTCGCACGGGACACGACCTAGTCGTCGGCAGGGCAGGGGTCGAAGGGCGATCCCCCATGCATTTCTCAGCCGCCCTGCAACTCCTCCAAGGTCGGGCACGGGTCGATCTCATAGAGCGAGCATTCAGCCTCCGTGAATCCCCGTCGCAGCGAGGCCTTGACGGCGCCGACCAGCCGGTCGGGGTCGAGGGTCATGACGGTCCACGGCCCGTTGCCGGTACCAACCACCAGGGTCTCTTCGTCCAGCCACCAGGTATCCGACGGGTTGGGGAGGGGGATCGCGTGTCGGAGCTCACCCTCGTCGGTGTAGATCCGCACCCAACCATCCCCCGCTGCCACGGCCACCAAATCTCCGCTCGGTGAGGTGGCCAAGCCCCAGACGGCATCCGCCACCTGCCCGGTCACCGGCCGGAACTCGAAGGTGTCGAGATCGAGAAGCGCCACCCCGGTGTCGAAGCCATCCGTAACCCAGATCCGGTTCCGGGCGCGGTCGTGCTCGGTCCGGTTCCCTGACGCAACGACTTCAAGAACCTCTTCGCCCGTCGCTCGATCGCGCACCTCAATCGGGTGGTCCCGACCCCGGTGGAGCACGATGTAGTCCTCGGTAAGCAGCGAAGTCAGCCACCCCCGTCGGGAACCCTCCTGGACGCCGAGTGACAGCCGCGAGGTCTCAGTGAAGGTAGAGGTGTCCCAGATGGAGACGAAGACCTCGGTCTCGCCCGCCTCGGTCTCTTGGGAGTCGAAGATCATGAACTCGGTTCCGTCCCTTGATCCCTGGAGCGCGATTTCGCCCGCGGGGTGTGGTCTACCGTTAGGGCACGGATCGTGGGCAAGGGCGGCCTGTTCTTCCATCCAGCATCCGGCGATCTCGGTGAATTCGCCGGTCGACAAATCCAACACCTCGAGCGGCCCGTGCTCCCTCACGCCAGCAGGCGACTCGCGAAACCGGAACATGACCGCCCGATCCCCTGGGAGCGGCGCAAGCCAGGCGCCGTCCCCGTAGGGAATCGCCTCACCGAGATCGCCGGTGGACGAGTCGACCGGGTAGAGAACCCACTCCGCGGTTGCGTAGTCGTAGACGTCGGCCACTACCGTGCCGTCGGAGGTCCAAAAGATGGAGTTCCAGCCCACGTACAGGCCGAGCGGCACCGTGTTGAGGTCCCCCAGGTCGATGTCTGTTGTGTTCCACTTCGACACGACACCACTACCCGCAAGGTAGAGGTGATCTTCACCCAGGATCATGCTCGATGCGAGGACTGGTTGGATGGTGTCGATGAGCTCCCCGGTCACAGGGTCGAAGAGCAGCGTCGATTCCGAAAAGGTGCCGATGGCGAGGACATCACCCGCAGGGGAGAACGTCGCGCCAAAGCCCAGGCTGTCGCCGATGTGGAGAAGGTCGATCCGTTCACCGGTGGTCGCTTCCTCGAGCACAACCGGAAACGGTCCCTGATCGATTCCTACTAGCAACTCACCGTCCGGCGACAGGGCTCCGTCCGAATAGGGAAGCTCCCTGACAATGGTCCAATCGGCGGTGTCGACGAGCCACGACCTCGGCTCCGTATTGAGGCCGCTGAGCATCGCCGCCAGGGTGCCTTCCCGAGCAAAGACCACGTCGCCCAAATCGTTGGGGGGGATCGGGTGTTGGTAGACCGCGTCCCAGGTGGTGGTGTCGACGAACTGGAAAGTAAGCCCTTTCCAATCGCAGTCCTGCACTGCCACGCCAAGCAGTCCCAGGTCAGATCTCCACGAACCCGGGCCAGCCCAAGCAAGACATGCACCTTCGACCTCGACCACTTGAGTGTGCACTAGCTCACCCGAGTCCGCGTCGAACACCAGCAGCCGGGGGTCGGGAGAACCGTCGGCGTCACTGGCTTCGCCACCGAAGGTGGATTTGTCGCGCTCGTCGACTACCGAGGCGACGACGTATTCGCCGTCCGACGAGTATGCCACAGAGCCCAGAGCTTCTGGTCCCGGCTCCTGATACGACCAGAGCTCTGTTTCCATCGTTGCGCTGTCAAACACGACCAATTGCTGGCCATGGGCTACTGCCACCGTGGACCCGTCGGGGGATACGTCGGCGTTGGTCCACGATTCAGCGTCGAGTTCGTCGTAGCGGCCCGCCGACCGATCCGCCGCTTTGGCGGTGCGTAGCGCAGTCTCCAGCGCCGGGCCCAGCTCCTCGCCCTCCGGGAGGGTCTCGACGGCGAGCACCGCGAGGTTCATCGCCAACGCGGGATCCTCCTCCACGGCAGCGACCGCGCTCGATGCCAGATCGCGAGCCCTCGCCACCAACTCCTCACGCTCGGCGCGCTGCTGAGCCAGAAATGCAACGATCGCCAGAACCGCAGCAACCACTGCGGCTGACGCAAACGCGGTCAGTACCAGACGCCGGTTGCGGCGGCGCCGGGTTTGCGCCAGCTCTGCCGCCTCACGGCTCACTTCGAGAAACTCCTTTTCCGGCGCAGTGAGCGCAATGTCGGTTTCAGCGGCGAAGTGCTCGTAATGATCGAGACGTCCGCCGCTGATCAGATACGCCGCCTGCCGGTTCGAGCCCTGCCATTCACCGACCGCCGCTGCCAGCCGCCGATACACCACCAGGTCGTCCCGACGTTCGTCTATCCAGGACCGGAGCCGATCCCAGCGCGACAGCAGTGCCTCGTGAGCGACCTCCACAGTGGGCTCACGAGTTTCCGGGTCGCGGTCAAAGGTCAGCAGCCGATGTTTCCCAAAGTCATCGAGCACCCGATCAAGAGCTGCAGCCTCGATCCCCAAGCCGTGCAGCTCAGTCAGCGGGATCCGCCGGCGGGTGTCCTCGGAACCCTCCTCCACCGTCACCAGTCTCAGGAACACCTGCTGAGCTGCAGCCCTGCCTGGAATCTCGAACTGGGCGTACAACTCCTCGGCGCGGCGCCCCAGCGCCCCCATCACCCCGGCGGTCTTCTCATAGCCACCGAGGCTCAGTTGGTCACCGCTTCTCCGTTCGAACAGCTCGGTGAGCGCATACTCCAACAGCGGCAGCGCCCCGGGCTGGCCGGCCACGTCACGCACCATGGTTTCCACAAGAGCATCGTCAACGGCAACACCCACCCGGCTCGCCGGACCTGTGATGGTGGTACGCAGTTGCTCCTCGGCCGGCATCGTCACCGACACCAAACCGCGGCGCAACAACTCGCCGAATTCGGGGTACTCCAGCGGCCGGTCGTAGAAGTCGGCCCGCATCGTCACGATGACTCGCACCCGCAGCGCGGGGTCGGTCACCAACCGGACCAGCAAGTCGAGGAAGCGAAGCCGCTCCGCGTCGTCGGTGGTGAGGGTGAACAGCTCCTCGAACTGATCCACAACCAGCAGCACCTCGGCGTCGCGGGGCAGGAGCTCGTCGAAGACCGTACGCAGATCGGCATCGGGGGCTGCCAACGCATCCGATAAGCGGTCGGGCCGCTGCACGGCCACTCGCAGCAGCGCCGCCTCGAGTTCGCCCAGCGGCTGGCTCCCGGGATACATGTCGGTGATAACCCAGCGGTCCGACCCAGGCAGCGCCCCGCGCCGCATGACCGGAATCACGCCGGCCCGGATGACACTCGACTTGCCACATCCCGACGGTCCGACCGCACCCACCAGCCGGTGTCTCGCAACCGCCTGCACCAGTTCCGTCACCAGCATTTCGCGCCCAAAGAAATCTCCGGCGTCGGACTCCTCGAAGGCGCGCAGGCCCTTGTACGGATTGCGCTCCTCCACCTCGAGCACCGGGGCTCCTTCACGCCCGATCCCGACAGCATGCGCCAGTTCGTGCATGAACTCTGGGACATCCGCGTAGCGCCGTTCGGTGTCTGGTGCTGTGGCGCACGCAATCACATTGTCCACGGCGACCGACAGATCGTCGCGCAGCTTCGAGACCGGCGGCAATGACTCACCGACACCCGGGATCCGGCCCGTCAACGCCGCATGGACCAGCACCCCCAGGCTGAATACATCGGATTGCACGACTGCCTTCTCGCCTGCCGCCTGCTCCGGTGACATGTACGCCGGGGCCGACGTCACCGGTGGGCCATCCGCACCAAGCAGACCCGCCATGCCGAAGTCGCCTAGATAGGGATTGCCGTCCTCGTCGAACAGGACGTTGTGCGGAGTCACGTCTCGGTGCACGACGCCCCGTTGGTGCGCGTAGCCGAGGGCGCTGCCCACAGCGGCGACCAAGTCCAGCACCATCGCCGGATCCAACGGGCCTTGATGGATAACCCCCGAGAGATCACCACCCCGCAGATACGGCATGACCAGGTAGGCACCTTCGGGGTCACGCCAGAAGTCGAATAGGGAGACGATGTGGGGATGCTCCAACGCAGCTACCAGCTGCGCCTCCGCCTCAAAGCGGCGTATGAAATCGGCCCGGTTCGCCAGTTCGGGCCGAATCGCTTTGATGGCCACCTCCCGCCCCAAGCCTGGCTGCACGGCGTGCCAGACCACCCCTTGGGCGCCCTCCCCCAGCCGACCCAGCAATGAATAGCCCCGCAGGCGATCTGGGGCGGTCTCGACCAGCAGCGACGGATCCTGGGTGAGGATCTTGTTCTCCAACTCGCGTAGCTGCGGTGAAAGGTCGAGACCTACTTCGCCGAGCTGCTCCCGCAGCCGCCCGAAGGTGGCGACGGCATCCGCCTGGCGTCCGATTCGGTAGAGCGCCAATCCGAGCTGTCCCCAGAGTCGCTCTCGGTTTGGATGTTCGCGCGCCAGGGATTCCAGCTCGGGGATCAGCTCTGCGTGACGCCCGGTTGCCAACAGTAGGTCGACCCGTTCCTCGACCACCCCGCGACGCAGTTCGTGGAGTCGCTCTCGTTCCAACTGGGCAAACTCGTCATAGGCGAAGTCGGCATACGGATCCCCGTGCCAAAGGGCGAGCGCCTGGTCGAGCAGCCCAAGCGCTCTTCCCGGATCCGCAGAACGTAGGCGGCGCGCTTCCTCAACCAGTTTCTCGAACTCGAGCACATCGAGGTGCTCCGCATCGACCTCCAAGAGGTAGCCCGGGGCTTTGGTCGTGATGATGTCGCCCGCTGCGCCGTGGCCGCCGTTGAGGCGTTCCCGCAGTTTGGACATGTGGTAATGCAAGGTGGAGACACCCACCTCGGTGTCGTCGCCGCCCCACACGTCGTCGAGCAGCCGGTCGGTGGAAACCACCTCGTTGGCGTGCAGCAGGAGGACGGCGAGGATGGCCCTCTGCTTGGGAGCGGTTATGCGCACCTGGCCGGTGGCAGATACAACCTCGAGGGGACCGAGAACATGGAACTCCAGTCCACCGGAATTCATGGCAACTCACCGAATGAACCGCATGGAGAGAGGACGGCCTCATTCGGCCGCCGAGCGACGAGAACCTCTGGCGGACCAAGGACGTGATACTCCACCGGAGCCTTCCCTCTCTCGCCTGATCATCTTCTCATAGCCAGGAAGGGCCTACCAGAGGGATTCGCTCTCCCGTCACCACTCCTCGGCCCACGCCGGCGGCGGCCGTGGATCGGGTTCCGGGGCGCTCACATCGGCGATCACGTGCGTGGCACCGTCGTCGAGCGATCGGGTCTCGAGGAGGCCGCCGGCGGTGGCGACCAAGAGACGCCCGGCTTCGTCCCAGTCCGCCCACTGCACGTCGTCGAGGAGCTGCATGTCGTCGCCCGTCTCCAGCCAGTAGACCGGAGGCTCGTCGCTCGGCTCACCCGTGCGAAAAGCTGCATAGCGTCCCTCGACGAACAGCGACGCCCGACCCTGGGGTTGCCGTTTCGTCATGACGGCTCGTCGCCGCTCGTCCCACCAGTCACCTTCGCCCGGGGATGGGCTGTCGGCGCTCTCCACCCAGCCGCGGCGACGCTCGACCGCGTACTGCCCGGGGAGCGTCCACCGCAGCCCATAGCGCCGTAGCAGAGGACGCGCCTCACCGACATCAGGATGCCCGGCGTCCGATTCGGCCGGGTCATCGATGAAGTGCATGCCCCTGGTGTACGTGGTGCCGCTGTTCCATGCCGCTAGAGCCGTCAGCCATGGCAGGCGCGACACCGCCTCGTAGATGTCACCCGCTGGCCAAGCCGACCCAACCTTCATCGCCGAATAGAGCAACCAGCGGCCGTCGGGCGACAGATCGCACTTCTGCGGATAGATGACGCCGTGGAACCACGCTCCCGGCTCGTAGCGCCCCTCGTCGGTGTGCCATGCGCCGACATGAACCCAGTCGCTCGGGCCCCGACGCACCACGGCGACAATGGCGGCCGCCGTAGCCGGGATGCAGTAGATGCGGGGGGCTACCAACTTCGCTCCGGAATGCGGTCCACCATCAGGTCGATCGCCTCGTGGAAGCTCCGATCGAGGTCCACCGGCATGCCGAAGCCGCCCTTGCGCTCCAGATCGACAAAACCGTGCAGCATGGCGCGCAAACCCCGGATTATGTGGACGGCTTCCTCTTCAGCGACTCCCAGCTCGGCGAACTCCTCGAAGAGCACCCGGACCGGCGCGGCCATCGCCTCATAGAGTTCGTCGTCTTCTCCAGGCTTCACCGCGGGGAGCAGCGACTCATAGAGCCCCGAATGCTCCGTGGCGAAGGTCCGGTAGGCGTGGGCGGCGGCTCGGATCGCGGCCCGCGGCTCCTTACCCTGTGTTGCAGCGGTGAAGACGGCGGTGAGGTGACGGGAGGCGTGGAGAGCCAGCTCGCGCCGCATGGCGGGGAGTCCCGCCACGTGGTTGTACAGCGAAGGGGTCTTGATCCCGAGCTCCTTGGCCACCGCAGACAGCGTGGCAGCCGCCAGCCCATCGCGATCGGCGATGGTGGCAGCTGCCCCTACGATGTCCTCGAGGGTGATTCCGACTTTGCGTCCCATCAGCCTCCGTTGTTCGCCGCGGCTTCGGCGCGTTGCTTGATTGCCTGATTCATGGCTTCGAACCCGGCCTTGGTTCCCTTGTCCAATGATCGCGCAAACAGCGGTACGAGGATTCCGGTGAACTCCTCACGCTGCACGAACCGTGTCCCTTCCGTGGTCTCTTCCAACTCGAAGATGTGACGGCCGTCGAACACTCCGGGCAGAACCAGGCGTCCCAGCCATTCGAACTTCCGATTCGGCTCGACGACGGTGACCGTGGGTTGGAAGGTCATGCCTTTGCCCTCGGGTGGTTCCAACCGGTTGCGCAGCCTGGCCCCGACCTCGACGTCCCCGGCGGCCTCGACGATGAACGGATTCCACTCCGCATAGGCCGGAAGATCCGTGAGTGTGTCCCACACCACTGCTGCCGGTGCATCGATGCTGATTTCTGTGACTAGGTGCTTCATTTCCTGCTCCCTTCCTGGAGGACGAACCTCCTGACTAATGGCTTTAGTTATAACTAAAGGCTTTAGTCTTGTCAAGGGGTTCACCTTCGGAACGCTGTCGTCCCGCCCAGATAGGGTCCGGTCCGACCGACGAGAACAGCTAATCGCCCAGAACGAACAGACCAATTGTGGCGCCGAGTCACAACAGCGAGACGAACGTGCGACATGCAGTGCCGCACCAAAGCGCCGATCCAATGCGTAGTCGCTAATTCAGGGTTGTGCCGCGGGCGTAGTCCCGTCACCCATGCGGTTCATTCCATACCAACCGCCATAGATGATGGCCGCCGGGGCCAGGAGTATTCCGAAACCCGGAATCATCGCCAGGACGCCAGCGGCGAGAAAGCCCAGGACGACCCCATATGCCGTCCACAGCCGCCTCCCGCGTGGCGCCCAAGCCATCATCGCGCCGGTGACCATGCCGGCGAAGATGAGGACTATCGCAAAGAACTCGAGAACCGGGATCAGCGCAATGCCCGGGATCGCCCCGATGATCCCTCCGAGAACCGACTTGAGGAAACGCATTTCCTCCTCCTCTAGCGAACAGCATCGCGCTGCGGAGAGCAGGCTTCCAGAGGGCAATCCCCCAGACGCGGGTAGGGGTCAACACCAGCAACCGCCGCAGCGAAATCCGACAGAAGCCCCTATCGAGCGCACTGTTCGCGTCGATACGGTCGCTGGAACGAAGGGTTGCTTATCGATCCGAGGAGGACTTGTGACCGCACGAGTATGGACGATTCTTCTTCTCGCAGTCTTGCTGGCTTCCTGTGCTTCGGACCCCACGTCATCGAGCGAGTACCTCGACCTGCAGCAGGAGCGAGACGACCTCGCTGCACGGATCGCCGAGTTGGAGGCGCTACCGCCGATCGTCGAACAGTTCAAAGCGGCCTATGAGTCGGGCGATTTGGATGAAGTCCGAGGTATCTACACGGAAGACGGCATCTGGGCAACGACGGCCAACGTCTACGAGCTCTACTACGGACAAGAATCCCATATTGGCGAGTGGGGAACAGATGGCTACGAGTTCGCCCGTACCGCCACGCTGCATGCCGGTGAACTTGAGATCCTCGGCGCCATCCAGGTTGGTGACAACGCAGCCGCCTTCGGATGGCGATGGTCCGACTTCGCCTCCGGAACCGGAACGTTACACCTGCGGGGCGGCAAGATTGTGGTGGCATCGCTCAGCGTGACGGAGTTCGAGATTCCGCCGCTGGCATCGTCCTAGGTGGGTCGTATGAAGACCCAAGTTAACGAAGACCTGATCGCCCCGCTGCCGGCCCCAGTGCAGCGCAGCTTGCGACGCTCCGGTGTGGTTGGCAGAGAGATCCCGCGGTCGGTCGTTGTACGCCAGAAAGGTCGGCTTCGTAGCGCGCCCCACAGCAACTGGCTCGCCTTCACCGCGAGTGAGACTTACGACGTAGCCGAACCCGGCTTCGAGTGGCGAGCTGCGCTCAAGAAGGGCCCGGTCACCGTAGGAAGGGCCACCGATTCGCTGCACGCCGCCAGAGGCAAGATGAACGTCAAGCTGCTCGGCCTACTGACAGTGCTCGACCTCACCGGACCGGAGTTGGACCAAGGGACACTGCTGCGCTGGCTGAACGAGACAATGTGGTTTCCGGCGGTGTGGGCAACCCCCTTGATTGCCTGGCGGGCAGTCGATGAGAACACTGCCATCGGCTCCGTCACTGCCGGCGCCACCAACGTCGAAGCCGCATTTCATTTCGACGACACGGGCCGTCTCGTCGACTTCCGGGCCGACCGCTATCGCCAGGTCAAGGACGGTTTCGAGCTGAGACCGTGGGCAACGCCGCTCTATGAACACGCTCGCTTCAACGGTCTCGAGCTGCCATCCCGGGGCGGTGGTGTCTGGATGCTGGACGATGAGGAGTTCGAGTACGTCCAGATCCACGTGCTCGACATCACCTACCCCTAGGAATTCTGGCGTCCGAGAGCGGAACATATTCC
>JASJAS010000029.1 GCA_030066875.1 Acidimicrobiia bacterium
ATGACCAAGTCCTTCACCGCCGACGGGCGATTGCTGGCATACAGTCTGGCTGAGGCGGGAAGCGACTGGCAGACAGCCCGCGTACTCGACCTCGCGACCGGGGATCGTCGCCCAGACATGTTGCGCTGGATCAAGTTCACCGCCTTCGCCTGGCTGCCGGGCGGGGACGCGTTCTACTACAGCCGCTATCCCGCTCCCGGTGAGGTGGCGGACGCTCCCCCAAGCACTCACCATCGCGTGTACCTCCACAGGCTGGGAACGGATCAGGCCGAGGACGAACTCGTCTATGCCAGACCTGAGGCCCCTGACCTGGGGTTTCAGCCGATAGTCACCCCAGACGATGAGCTACTCCTGCTCCACGTCTGGCAAGGGACCGATACTCGTTCTCGCCTGTACTACCGCCGGCTCGAAGACACCGGCCCCTTCGTCAGGCTCTTCGACGAGTTCGATGCCAAGTATCACGCAGTGGGGCATAAGGACGGCCGGCTTTATGTGCTGACCGACAATGCCGCGCCGCGCGGCAAGATCATCGCTGTCGACTTGGAACGACCGGATCCCGACGCGTGGGTGACCGTTATCCCGGAGACCACCGACACCGTCGAGTTTGCCACCATCGTTGCCGACCACCTTGTGGTGGGACGTCTTCACAACGCCCACCATGTGGTGTCGATTCACGACATGGATGGCGCGCTGCTACGGGAGTTGGATCTGCCCGACGTCGGTACGGTCACCGAGTTGGCCGGGAAGCCCGATCATCGGGAGCTGTTCATCGGATTCCAGTCGTTCTCCTTTCCTCCGGCAGTGCTCCGCTACGACTTCGACTACGACACGCTTGACTTCCATGCCGCCTCGGGTGGGAGTCGTGATCCCCACAAACTGGCGACGGAGCAGGTGTGGGCCGAAGCCGACGACGGTACGGCGATTCCCATATTCATTACTCGTCATCGAGATCTGTCCTCAAACGGGGCCGCGCCGACGATCCTGTACGGGTACGGCGGTTTCGACATCAGCATGACACCGCTCTACGCGCCAGACCGTATCGCTTTCATCGAAGCGGGCGGCATCTTCGCTGTGGTCAATCTCAGGGGTGGAGGGGAGTTCGGTCAGGATTGGCACCGAGCCGGCATGTTGGACAACAAGCAAACAGTCTTCGACGACTTCGTCTGCGCCGCTGAGCATCTCATCGAATCTGGGATCACCACCCCGGACCACCTGGGCATCTATGGCCGGTCCAATGGAGGGCTGCTGGTAACGGCGAGCGTGCTGCAGCGACCCGACCTATTCGGCGCCGTCGTTGGCATGGTTCCCGTCACCGACATGCTCCGTTATCACCACTTCACCGCGGGGCGCTACTGGACGCCTGAGTACGGTAATGCGGAACTCAACCCTGCCGACTTCGCCTACTTGATCGACTATTCGCCGTTGCACAATGTGGCGGAGGGCATCTACCCGCCCATCTTGATTACGACCGGGGACACGGACGACCGTGTCGTCCCCCTGCACGCCTACAAGTTCGTGGCCGCCATGCAACCGGCAGCCGGCGAGTCGGGCCCGGTGCTTCTCAGGGTTGATCGACGAGCAGGACACGGGCTCGGCAAGCCGACGACGATGGTGATAGATGAGGCGGCGGACATCTACGCCTTCTTCTTGCATCACCTTCGCTCGGCAGCCGGGGGCGCCCACAAGCTCTGATTGCGGTTCAGTGCCCCTAGCGGCCTGCCGATAGCACATCGAGCGAGCGATTATCGGTTATGTCCACGAATGCTGAGAAACGATCAAACCTGCCCCGATGGGCTACGGGGGCGACTGCCATAGTCGCGCTAGTCGCCGTTTCCGCGCTGGTTTTCAGCAACGCTCGCATCAGCTCCGCCAACCTCGAAGAAGCCACTGCACTACACGCCGCAGACATGACCCTGGCCGCTCAGGACGTTGCTCTCAAGTCCCTTGGGCAGGTTGCTTTGCTCGCTCAGGATCTCGAGACAGGTGTCGCCGCTCGAGAGACCGTCGATGCAGCGGTCGCCGAAGCGGAAAGAGCCATGATCGAGTTTCGCAAGCGATCGGCGAATCTAGACGAAACAGTTGCGGGCAACCTGGCCGCGACGCTCGATGCGTTCGACGAAGCAGCGACCGCGACCATCACCCTGGCGGCCGACGGCGACGGCGCTGGCGCTTCCGCTCAACTCGTTGACTCGGCTGTTCCCGCTGCAGAAGCACTCGCCGCCGACCTGATTGTCGAACGCGACGCCCGCGCCCTGGCGGTAGATGACGCGCAACGGCGCGTTGGTCGCTTTGCCCAGGTAGCCGGGTTCTTGGCGGCATTCCTCCTCCCCGTGGCTGCGATGGTCGCCTACCGCCGCTCGGTGCGGCGTCAGCTGGAAGCAGCAGAGACACATCTGGAGGCCCGCCTCGAATCCGAGAAGGCGATCGGCCGTGCCAAGGACCAGTTCATCGCAAACATTTCTCACGAGCTGCGAACCCCCCTCACCTCAATCTATGGCTTCTCCGAGGTCCTGCTCGATCAGGGCTTTGTCGACCCCAACACGGCCGAAGATCTCGTAAGTCTCATCAACAGCGAATCCGCCGAGCTCGCTCGCATGGTGGAGGATCTGTTGGTGGCGGCGCATGATGGAGCTTCGCCTCTGGCGATCGAAGCAACTGAAGTCTCGATCGGCGACGAGATCGAAGCGGTGATTGGCCCGTTCCGTCGTCGCGACATAGCCATCGGCGGCAACTATGCCGATGCCACCGTGTGGGGGGATCAGCTCCGGATCCGGCAGATCCTCCGGAACTTGCTAGCGAACGCTGTCCAACATGGCGGCCCTACCATTCGCGTGTACGGCGACGTCGCCGGCTCGAGCTATGTGGTGTCGGTCGAGGACGATGGGGAGGGTGTGCCCGAACATCTCGAGTCGCGCCTCTTCACGCGCTTCGTGCATCAAGGAGAGACTCCGCTCACCGCCGGCTCGATCGGGCTGGGCTTGGCGGTTGCCCGCTTGCTAGCGGATGCGATGGACGGCTCGCTCGAATACGAGCACATCACGGGCCGCACGAGTTTCGTCCTCAGGCTGCCACTCGTCGGGATTGTCGAGCCGGAGATGCGGTCAGACGAGGCCCTCGTCCCGACGACACAATGATTGCCGTTCGTCGTCGGGCCGCCATCGTCTCGGCCATTCTCTTGCTGGGAGTTGCCGCAGTCGCGCCTGCTTCTGCCGGCTCGGGCGAGACCGTCCGCGACGAATTCGATTCGATCGCGTTCGACGGCAATAACGGCTCTGTTGCTTGGTCGGATGACTGGCGCGAGCTGCCGTTCGGAGACGGCCCGGCTACCGGTCAGATTCAGGTTGTCACCGGCAGTAGGTGTGCCGCCACCAACTGTCTTCGTCTCGGTGACCAGGTGCTCGCGGCCGGGATTGCGCGGGAGGCTGACATGGCAGGTCACACCTCCGCGGCCCTCGCTTTCACCTATAGACGTGACCTGGTCGACGGAGATGGAGATCGCAACGGCAAGATCAAACTCCGGGTGGGCACCAGCGTCTGGTCCTGGACCACACTCGCCACCTATCCGCTGACCACTAGTGACTCGAGCCCCGTGATGGAGACCTTCGACATCTCCGATTACGCCGGTGCGCCGGTCTATGTGGGCTTCTTCGGCGAGGGATACCTCGACGGGCATTTCTATGTCGACGATGTCCAAATCACGATGTCGTCGAACCGTGACCCGTTCTTCGAGGAGTCGATGCCGGACCGGCACGATGCCGAAGGCGACTGGATATCCATCACGCCCGAGGTCTCCGACCCGGACTACGACGCGTTGTCCTTCGCCGCATCAGGCCTGCCCCAGGGAGTCTCGATCAACACGGATACCGGCACGATTTCGGGGGTGTTGGGCCGCGGTGCTGCACAGTCTTCACCCTATGCAACGGTCGTCACAGCATCTGATGGCCTGGGAGGCCAAGACGCGGAGTCCTTCACGTGGACCGTTTCCGACGTCAATCGGCCTCCAGAACTCGATCCCATTTCGGATGCAGCGATTGGTGAGGGATCGCTGCTCAGCATCAGCACCGAGGCCATCGATCCTGACCTTCCCTTCGACTCTCTCGGATATGTCCTGACCGCAGCGCCCACCGGGGCCACGATCGACTCGCGCGGCAAGCTCACGTGGACGCCGGCAGAGTCCCATGGCCCCGGTTCGTACAACTTCTCAGTGAGAGTGATGGATTCAGGCGATCCGGCGCTCTCGGTGACTCGCTCGTTTGCCGTGACCGTGACTGAGGTCAACCGACCACCCACTCTTTCGGCCATACCGGATCAGGCCAATGGTGCCGGCGACAGGGTTGCGCTGTCGGTGAACGCAGTCGATCCCGACGTGCCGGGCAACAGCCTTTCTTACTCCGCCACCGGCCTTCCCCCCGGCGTGTCGATCAGTGAGTCTTCCGGGGTGATCAGCGGCATCATCGCCGGGAGTGCCGCTCCTTCGAACAACACCGTGACGGTCACCGTGGTGGACGACGGTGCGCCGGGTCTGCAGGCAATGCAGACGTTCTCATGGCAAGTGACGGAGGGCAACCACGCCCCGGTGCTGAACCCGATTCCCGACCAGCAGCCGGGAACCAGTGGTGTGGTGAGCTTCACCGCAGCGGCCACCGACGCCGATTCCGGAGATAGCGTCACATTCTGGCTGGCCGACGGTATCGATCCCGTGCCGAGTGGAGCATCGATAGATGCCAAGACGGGGGAATTCTCCTGGAGTCCAGCCGATGACCAGCACGAAGCGACCTACCGCATCAACATTGGTGTGTCGGATTCGGGCTCACCGCGCCTGTCCGACACGCAGCTGGTGACGATCACCGTGCCGAAGCTGAATCAGGCACCGACCATTGTGAATCCCGGCGACCAAAGATCAGCAGAAGGGGACGTTGTCTCGCTGCAGATCGAAGCCCAGGATGACAACAATCTGCGCTATCGCGCCATCGGTTTGCCCACCGGGCTCTCCGTCGACCCGGCGACCGGCCTGGTGACGGGGACCATTGACTACGAATCCGGCGGTGGTTCGCCGTACAGCGTCACGGTTGAAGCTACGGACGATGGTGCCCCGGCAAAGACCGGAAGCACTTCCTTTGTATGGACCGTCGCCGAGACGAATCGCCCACCTCAGGTGGATGAGATCACCGTTGTGGTCCTGGTGGGGCAGCCGAAACAGATTCTGCTCACTGCTGATGACCCTGACGGGGACACATTGGCGTTCGAAGTAGTCGCCGGGCCTCAAGCTGGGTCGCTACAAGGCGAGGGGCCGGCATTCGTGTACACATCGCCGGGCGGCGCCGAGAGCGACTACATCCTTGTTCTCGTTAGCGACGGCGAACTGGAGACAGAGGCGGAGGTCGCCATTCAGATCCGGGCGAGCAACTTCGCACCCACCGCGGACGGCGATAGCTACGACCTTGCCGAAGGGGAATCGCTGCGAGTCGAGGCCCCCGGTGTGCTCGGCAACGATTCCGACCTCGATGCCGATCCTCTCGTGGCCGAGCTGGTCTCACCCCCTGCCCACGGCCATTTGGAGCTGAACGAAGACGGTTCGTTCAGCTATGTCCCTGATGCCGGGTTCGCCGGCGGCGACAAATTCATCTACTCGGCGGTTGACGTTCTGG
This sequence comes from Acidimicrobiia bacterium, assembly GCA_030066875.1. Taxonomy (GTDB): domain Bacteria; phylum Actinomycetota; class Acidimicrobiia; order Spongiisociales; family UBA5794; genus JAAETI01. Next base: position 5,649 of record JASJAS010000029.1, read on the forward strand.
GCGAAGAGTCATCGGCCACCGTGATCCTCAACGTGGCCACGATCGAGGCGGCAATACCCCCGCCAATCGACGATGGGCCCCGCGATGCAATCGTTGCTGCCACAGATCTGCTGTGGCTCCCACCGCCAGCGAACGACGGATCATTCATCGAGGGTATCCCTCGGGCGATCGTGGCTGCGCTCAATCAGGGGATTACGACCTTGCCGGCGATGAGGTACACGCTGCTGCTACTCGCCATCGCCCTGCTTCTGGGTTTGACGTTCGGCCGGATCTCGGTCCTTCCCACGGGTGCCGGGAAGCACCAGGAGGATGGCTGGGTTCAGTCCTACGACCAGCCGTACGCCATCGGACGGATAGTGCCCGATGATGGCGAAGCGGAGGTGTTTGTCACCGGCCGGGCGCTGGAGAAGACTGATGAACTGGCCACGGGTCAACGAGTTCGGTTTGTCGCCGCCACGATCCGAGGGCGCCGGATCGCTCTCAAGGTCTGGCCGGTTGCCGACTAGCTGAGCCTGCTCCCTTCACGTGATTGTGTCTCGGGTCTGTTGTCGGGCGGCTCACTCGGGGAGCAAGCGGAATCCAATCTGGTGGACATCGATACGCCCGATGGTGAACCCGGCTTCGCAGTACGCGAGGTAGTACTGCCATGTCCTGCGGAAGCGCTCATCGAATCCGCTGCGGGCGATCGTTGGCCACATCGCTTCGAAGCGGCGGCGCCATAGCCGGAGTGTCGTTGCGTAGCAGCTGCCGAACCCGTCGACACTCGCTACCTGCAGGCTGTTATTCGCTGCCAGAGCATGCAACCCGGCCACCGTCGGCAATGCGCCACCAGGAAAGATGTGTTTGCTGATGAAGTCATCGCGACGCAGCAGGGACTCGAAGAGCTCGTCGGCAATGGTTATCGCCTGCATGGCTACCAATCCACCGGGGCGTAGCACGCGAGCGATCGTGCTGAACAACTCCGGCCACAGGCTCGCAGAAATCGATTCGATCATCTCGATGGACACGACCTTGTCGTATCGACCGTCTTCCTCCCGGAAGTCGATGAGCTTGATTTCCGTTCGGTCGTCGACTTTGGCGTGCTTGAGGCGATCTCTGGCGTACTCCGCTTGCTCGCTGCTGAGGGTGAGGCCGGTTACCCGGCAACCGATGGTGGTTGCGGCGTACTCTGCGAAGCCGCCCCAGCCGCAACCGATCTCGAGCACGTGATCATCAGCGGTGAGCCCGGCGAGCTCGGCAAGGCGCCGATACTTCTCTTCCTGGGCTGAGGAGAGCGGCTGGTCGTCTTCCGTGAAGACCGCCGACGAGTAGGTCATGGAAGGATCGAGCCATAGTTCGTAGAACTCATTGCCGAGGTTGTAGTGGCGGTCGATTGATTCGATCGCACCTCTTCGTCGGCTGGTGACACGCTGCCACAGCCGGCGGACCGGCTCGAGTAAGCGGTTCGGCCTTCCGACACGGACGTAGCTGTCGAGATTGCGACCTGCGTTCTCTAGTACCGACACCAGGTCAGTCGTGTCCCAGTCTCCCGCCAGGTATGCCTCGGCGAAGCCCACTCCGCCACCCATAGCGATCCGGCGTAGTGCTGCACCGGGCCGTACCAAGGTGATCGTCGCAGTCGGTCCCGGTTGGTCTCCGACCTGATGCAGCCGTTTGCCGTCGGGCAGTTCCAGGATGACGGTGCCGAACCGAACCCGCCGCTGCAGCCAGACCCAAACCAGCCTGCTGATCCAGTTCCCGATCGTTGTGAACAGTCTCATGATGTGCCCTCAAAGGTACCCTCGAATCTGATGGCTGTGTCCGGCGGGTTCGGCACGGGCCGATACTTCGCACCCTTGAGGAGCAGGAGAAGGGCGTTCCAGTGGATGCCCCAAATCACCTTGGCAGTGAGCAGGGGGTGGGTGAGGAACAAGCGCACCAGATTCGCGTTCGTCAACGGCCTACGCTCCAGGTTCATGGTGGCGGTCATCATCTTGGTGCCTTCTACCGTGTAGTCGATCGACACGGAGAAACGTCGCCCTGGGGGTCGCAACGTAAACGAATACTCGCCCGTGCGATCGAAGAACGGCGATACGTGTAGTTCCTTCGCGAAGGAGTGGCGGAGGGGTTGGTTGGTGCTCGAGTCCACCGGGATCACATGGCTCAGACTGTGTCCAAAGGTGTTGTGAATCTCGTAGACCAGAGCGCGCAGCTCACCCGAGCTGTCTCGACAAAACCATATGGTTAGCGGATTGAACGAGTACCCCAGAATGCGGGGGAATGCCAGCAGTTGGACGGACCCACCCTCGAGTTCGATTCCTGCCTGCTGGAGCTGCGAGTCGATCCACGCCCGCAACGGAGAACCGTCGCGCGGACCGAAGTCACGGTCGTAGATAGAGAATATGTTCCACCGGTTGTAGCCAAGCAGGCTGGGCCGAGCCGTGGCGCGATCCAGGTCATCCAGGTCGAGAAGCAGCGAGTACGTCCTGTAGCGCAGCCGGTGGCCCATCGGTTGAACCCGACGGTGGCTCACCCGGCCGACGTAGACGGCGCTCGAGCCGGTCATACTGCGATCTGTTCTCGGCGAGGGGCGGCCACGCGTGCGGCGGGACTCATTGGCCTCACCCGACCCGCCCAGGGTGCCGGCGAGCCAAGTTCGGCGGCGACGGTGAGGCCCGCCTGGAGCCCATCTTCGTGAAAGCCGTACCCGCAATAGGCGCCGGCGAACCATGTCCGGTTGCGACCCTGGATGATGCCGAGGTCTTTCTGTCCCTGTGCAGACCCGGCGTCGAATTGGGGGTGCTCGTAGAACACGTCGTCGATGACCAGTGCCGGGTCCGGCGACTCAGCTGGGTTGAGCGAAACGAAAACGTCGCGGCCAGCTGGAAGAGACTGCAGTCGGTTCATCCAGTACGTGACAGTGACCGGGTGCTGCGCTGCCGGGCCGACAGACCCGATGGCATTCCAGCTTGCCCAGGCGCCGCGGCGGCTAGGCATCAGCCGGGGATCGCCGTGCACGATGGCCCGATTGGTTGCGTAGCGGAAGGAACCCACAATGGCTCTCTCCTCGACGCTCGCTTCCGACCCGAGGATCTGGAGGGCACGGTTTGCATGAGTGGCGAACACAACGTGGTCGAACATCCTTCTGCCTCCGCGCGCGTCGACCACCATCACATAGTCGAGAGTGCGGTTTACTTGCACGACTGGATGTCCGAGCAGGGTCTCATCAACACCGGAGATCGCCCGCTCGACGTATCTACGGCTCCCTCCATCTACCGTGCGCCACTGGGGTCGATCGTTGAGCCTGATCAGGCCGTGGTTGGAAAGGAAGTTGAGGAAGGTGCGAGCGGGCATGTCGGCAACGTCAGCGCCCGTTCCCGACCAGACTGCGGCTGCCAGCGGCAGCAGGTAATGGGAGGAGAAGGACTCCGGGTAGTCACGGGTCTGCAGGTATTGCGAAATCGAAATGTCGTCTGGCACCAGGCCCGAACGAAGCCGTGCCTGTTCTCCGCGAAACTCCTGGATGCCACGCAAGACCGACCACATGGCTGGTCGCAACAGGTTGCTCCTTTTAGCAAGTACGCCACCCACACTGCCTGCATACTCCAGTCCGGTTTCCGGATCACTCACGGAGAAGGACATATCGCTTGGCTTGGTCGCGACGCCCAGCATCGCGAAAAGCTCCGTCAGATTGGGGTAGTTGCGCTCGTTGTAGACGATGAATCCCGTATCCACAGGGATCGAACGGTCACCGAAGGCGACGTCGATCGTCCGGGCGTGACCGCCGGGTCGTGCCGCGGCCTCGTATAGGGTGACGTCGTGGTGTTGCTTCAGAGCCCAAGCGGCGCCGATGCCGGTCACACCTGACCCAACTACTGCGATTCTCATAGTTCCTTCTTGGAATGTCTGGTCGGTGTTCGACGCAGCGCGGCAACTTGGATCGGTGTGGCTCAATCCATCCTGTCGCACGCAGCGAACAAGTCATATAGACAAGGAATGGATTGATGATTCGTCTTACTGAAACTGCATCTACAACCCTGCCCCGTGAGGTCGCCTTCGAACACATCGGTGACTTCGCCAACGTCGAGAAGTGGGATCCCGGTGTCGTCTCGGCGGCCAAGTCGACCTCAGGTGACGTTCGCGTGGGCACCGCCTACGACCTTGTGATTTCGTACGGAGGTCGCGAGATGGCAATGACTTACGTCGTCACCGATTACATGCCCGGTCGGAAGATCGTCCTCGAAGGCAACGGATCCAGAGTCAAGGCCGTTGATGTCATTGACTTCATCGACGAGGGAACCGGGACCTTGGTGACCTATACAGCCGATCTCTCTCTCAAGGGTCTGGGCAGGTTGGTCGAGCCGCTTCTCAAGGCGCGACTCTCCAAGGTAGGAACGGATGCAGGAGAGGGAATGCGCCGTTGGTTGACCGAACTGGAAGTGGCCCGCAACTAGATCCGGGCGACGGTCGACTCGAGTTGTTCCCAGAGAAGGCCCCTGTCGGAAGCTGTTTCTACAGTGCGCTTGAAGCGGTGCTCGGGACGGGGCAAGCGGTCGTGCCACAGCTTGCCGGTCTCGGTGGCCGGAGTCGCGGCGGTCGCCAGCCATAGAATTGTGTCCGCCCCCTGGCTCACGTCGCGCAGGAAGGGGCCCATCACCTTGTGGAAGGTGGGGATGGAGGTTTCGACCCCCGGAGTGTTGACCCAGCCCGGGTGTGTCGCATTGGCGGTCACGTTGCCGGATCGCAGTTGTTCCGCCCAGAGCTTCGTGAGGATCATCAAGCCGCGCTTGGCGCGGGCGTATGCGATGGTTCCCCGATATTCGCCTTCCTCGTAGTTGAGATCGTCGAGTCGCAGACCTTCTGCGTACATACCACCGGAGATCACATTGATGATCCGCGCCGGCTGTGACTCGAGCATCCGCGGGACGAGGTGATTCGTGAGCACGAATGGGGCGACGAGGTTCGTGGCGTGAGCGAGTTCGAGTCCTTCATCGGTGACAATTCGCTCAGGTGGCAGGACCACCGCGTTGTTTATGAGCCGGTGAATCGCCGGCTCGGTGTCTGCGATCTCGGCTGCAACTCTGCGGACCTCGCGAACCAGAGACAGGTCGGCGAGGTAATACGAGATGTCGGCGTTGCCCGTCGACGAGATGAGATCATGTCGAAGCGTCTCCGCCTTGCCCTCATTACGGGCAACAAAACGGAGTCCGGCGCCATACCCTGCTAGCTGCCTTGCCACCTCGGTCCCGATGCCCGAAGTGGCCCCGGTCATCACGACGGTCTTGCCGGCGACAGCGGACCCGTCGATCGGCTCCCAACCTCTGGATCGGACCTTGTGACCGATGGAGGTGAAGCTCCCGACGATCGTCTTCTCCAAGAGCCCATCCCAACGGCTGATGGAGTTGGATTCGGAGCTGGTCTTGCTAGGCATCGCGCAGCCAGAGGGCTACCGGGTCGTTCTCGGAAACGGCAACGCCGCCCGCCACCTCTTCGCTGATCGCCATCCCGGCGATGTTACCTTCGGCGCGGAACTGAACCACGTCGGGATCGTTACCGAGCAAAGCTGCAGAGACGATTTCATCTCCGACGATGACCCAGAGTTGATAGGTGCGATCCTCGGCCAACGCGGGAAGCGAGTCGACGGCCAGATAGCCGTTGCCCTCGGCATCGAGGACCGCAGAAGCAGCAATCGTGCTGGTGTCTGCAGGATCGGACATCTCGATGGTGACGGCCGCTTGATCCTGCGCAGCAGCTGCCAGTTCGGCCAGGCTGGGCTGCGAATTGGTGAAGTAGGAACCTGCTGCAACCCCGACTATGAGTGCCGCGGCGACCGATGCAATCGTGTACAGGAAGCCCCGTCCCCTTCTGCGGATGGGCGCGATCTGCGGCTCGGCCTCCGGCACGCGGGGCTCCAGACCCGCTTCCGCGACGATGCGCTCCCAAATGGCGGGAGGCGCAACCGGGACGATATCGGGCAAGCCGTCCACCAACTCGGTGGCAACGCGACGAAACGAATCCGTGTGGTCGCGCAGGTACGGGTCGCCCTTGACCAACTGGTCGAATTGCGCCGCTTCATCCGCGGGCAGGGCGTTGATCGCCCTGGCAGCCGCGCTATCGATATTCTTCATGGTTACGCGATTCCGATCAGTTCCGTTCCGAGCGATTCGCGCAGCTTCGCCAATCCCGACCGTATACGGCTCTTCACTGTGCCCTCGGGGACTCCGAGAACGTCGGCGACTTTGCGGTACGAGTAGCCCATGTAGAAGGCCATGGCGATCGGTTCGCGCTCCGTTTCCTTGAGCTGGTAGAGCGCTGTGCGCACCCGCTCGGAGGTGATTCGCTTCATTGCCTCTTCTTCGGGGCTGGGCTGATAGTCGGATGACAGACGCTCATTTGCGATTTCTCGCTTGTTGCGGGCTTCCTCGGAACGGATCAGGTCGACGCTGCGACCGTGGGCATCGAGCTGGAGAAACGAGCTCAAGGCACCTCGCTCCGGGTCGTAACGCTCGGGGCGCTTCCAGAGACGGACAAAGACCTCCTGGGTGATGTCCTGCGCGAGTTCTTCCCGGCGGAGGAGTCCGTAGGCCACCCGGTAGACCCGGTGACCATATTGGCCGTACGCCTCACTGAGCGCCCCCGGATCCTGCGCAACGAGCCGGGCGGCCAGGGCTGCATCTTCAGCGCGGATGGTGCCGGCGGGGCTTTCGGTTGTTGCGACTCTTTCCAGTGTCTGTGTTGCTGCCAAGGTTGACATTCTTCCCTCCAGGTGAAGATTTAGTACTAAATTAGATCCTAGCTCTGGATTTGTCAAGAGATAAATGTGGACAAGGGTCTTCTTGGCATTTGACAATGGGCAAACGACTGGCAATGTCGCGCATTATGTGCTAAATATATGGTCATGCCCGCTGAACATCTGACTCTCAATGAGGTCGCCGAAGAGCTCGACGTCCACTACATGACCGTCTATCGCTATGTGCGTCTCGGTCACCTGCCGGCCCACAAGGAAGGCGGGTCCTGGCGTGTGTTGAAGTCCGATGTGGACGCACTACGCAAGGAACCGCCCGCGGCTGGGCGACGCGGGCATCCTTCGACCCCCTGGAATGAGCGGCTCCTTCAGCGCTTGATGGCGGCGGACCAGGCCGGAGCCTGGAGCGTGGTTGAAGCCGCCCAGGCCTCCGGAATGCCGCTGCGCGCGATCTACCTCGAAATGGTGATTCCTTCGCTGCGAAAGGTCGGGGAGGAGTGGCACAACGGCAACATCTCAGTTGCAGAGGAGCATGCGGCGTCCCAGATCGTCACCCGGATCGTGTCCCGGCTCTCCGCACAGGTCGGCAAGAGAGGTGTCTCCAAAGGAATGGTGGTCCTGGGCACCACCGCTCACGAATTACACGGCCTTCCGGTCATGCTCGCCGCTGATCTCATCCGGATCGAAGGTTTCGAAGTACTCGATCTGGGAAGCAACCTGCCGGCCGACGCATTTGCTGAGATAGCTGAGAGACAACAACGGTTGGTCGCCGTAGGGGTGAGCGTGACCACGCCGGGGCAGGCAGAGACGGTCGCTGAGACCATATCTGCGTTGCGGGAAAGGGTGGACGTACCGATCTTCCTCGGTGGCGGTGCAATCGACGGTGACGAGCACGCTCGGCTCCTGGGGGCCGATGGTGGAACTCCTCGCGTAGAGGACATGGTTCCGAAGCTGCTCGAGCTCGTTGCCTAACTGAGTCCTGCCGCCATCTGACGGAACGACTCGAGCCCCTGCTGCAGCGCTTCGGCAAGCGCGGCGAGTTCTGTTTCTGCGATATCGATGACGATCGGCACGTCCAGATTCACCGGAACCTCGGTTTGAATGGGAATTGTCTCGTTAACCGGAATCGCCACATCCAAATCGATAGGAAGGTCGAGTTGGATGGGCACTGTTATGTCCAGCGGAATGTCGATGCCGAATGGGCCATTCACGGTGATCGTGGTGTCGATGGTCTCATCGATGGGCAGGGTTGTCTGAATGGGCACATCAAGCGTGCGGTCGAGTACGACCTGGGTGTCGATCGGCACCGTTTCGTTGATGGCCACGTCAAAGGTGATCTGAGATGTCCGGAAGGTCTCGATCCCGACAACGGCCTCGCTGAGCGCCGAGTCGAGTGTTGGGCCCAGCGAGCCTAACTGTTGCTGGAAAGCGGTGATTTGAGCCGCATACAGGGCGGCACCGCCTTCGACACGGGACATGTCCTCGACCAGCTGGGTACGCTCTGCTGCGGCCTCCTCTAGATCCGATGAGAGAGACGAGATCCGCACAGCCATGAGGATGGTCGCAACCAGCAGCGCAAAGACCACGGCAGCCGTCGCAACGACGATGGCACTCAGGTGACGGACGATGAATTGTTTCATGGGCACCCCCTTGGCTGCCGTGGGATTGGTCGACTGACCGGACTTGGTTGAATCTTGCAGAGCATCCGATTGCTGTAGGGCGCTGTGGTCCTGCGGCGAACCTCGTCCGGGTCTCGTATCACGCTCTCGTGGAGTGCGTCGCATCAGCAACGCAACGAACCAGGCGATGACGACGAGGACACCGGCGGCGACGAAGGTCTCGGCAAGCGACGCCGTCGTCAATTCTGCCGAGGCCTCTGCCGCCAGCTGGGCGTAATCAGGATCGGTGAGCGCCGGCAGATCGATCTCCTTGCGAAGCTGGTTGAAGCGGTGCAAACCCCATGCCGTGAGGCCCGACAGACCAACGGACAGCCCCATGAGACGAAGCACCATGACCAGACTTGCCGCCGTGCCACGACGGTCCGCCGGGGCCGCATCGACGACGGCCGCGGTGGTTGGCGCCATGACCAGGCCGAATCCCGCGCCGAGTACGGCGAGCTGCAGAGCCATCGCTGGATAGGCCGTCATCACATCCCACCCGAAACCCATCGCAAAGAAGCCGGCTGCAGACATGCCGAGCCCGATCAACACCGGGGGCCGGTACCACCTGCTCTCGGTAATCCGTCCCCCCAGGTAGGAAGCTACCGACATCGATGCCGTGAGCGCGCTGAGCACCCATCCCGTGATCACTGCAGCCCGTTCCAGGTCCACCTCGACGACATTGATGAACAGGGGAACGTCCACCATCGCGATCACAAGCGTTGCTCCGACGAAGAAGTTGACCGTAACCGCCGCCACCAGGTTGCGTCCCCTGAACAGACCGGGATCGATCAGCGGGTATTCGGTCCGCCGCTGCGTGTACACAAAGGCCACACCGGCGGCTAGCGCAACCGGGTACAGCCACACGAGCCCGGCTCCCGTGCCACCGGTGAGTTCTTCGAGACCGGTGACGCTCTGAATCTCGGCTGCCCCGAGCAGAGCCAGGTTCAAAGCGACAAGCGCGGTTGTCAACAGTGCCGCCCCGGTCCAGTCGATCCGGGCGGCCCGCTGCTCTTCGGTGGAATCGCTCAGCACATACCAGGCGGCGACGATGCCGAGAATCGCCAGCGGGATGTTGAAGTAGAACTGCCAGCGCCACGCAAGGAAGCGAATGATCATCGCCCCATACAGCGGTCCCCATACCCAGCCGAGGGTATCCACAGCACCAAGGACGCCCAGGGCCCGGGCTCGCTTACCTTCGACGTAGGCATCGCTCACCGCCGCCATGCCGATCGGCACCAGCGCTCCGCCTCCCATCGCGGTGAGCACCCGCCCAAACAGAAAGGGACCGAGCGTGTTGGTCATGGGGATGATGATCGAACCGATGAGGAAGAGGGTGAGGGCTCCGATATACACCCGGCGCCGGCCCAGCACGTCGCTCAGCCTTCCCATGAAGGGCATCACAGACACGTACGCGATCAGGTAGGCGTTGACTATCCACGCGGCGTCGTCGAGCCCGTCGGGCAACACCAGACCCAGGTCGCTGATGATCGGACGCAGCATTGTTGTCACGACGGTGAGGTCGTCGGCGGCAATGAAGACCCCAAATGCAACCACGATCAAGACGGTCCTTGGTGAAGCCTCTCGCCGGGTTGCTAGCAAAGTCAACTCTCGATGTCGGGGGCTGAGATTTCGACAGGTTCTCCGAATTCGGTGAATTCGATGTACCAATCACTTGTTTGACCCTCGTGGACGGTGGAGAGTTCCGCTTCGCGCACATACCCGGTGGTCGGTTCGATCCACATGTCCAATTCGACCGGCTGTCTCCGGATGAGCCCGGCCAGTATCACCGCCACCCGGTCTTGGTCTGCCTGGGCTCGAATGTGATAGCGGGGTTGGTCATTCCTGGTGACTTCCCCCACCCATACGACGTCGTCCAAACCCTCCGCAAGAAGCGGTCGCCAGCCCAGTTCCGGGTCGAAGAGCGTGGCCGGGTTGAAGTCGTAACCTTCCGGGGCGTTCTCCCACTCGCCCGTAATCGGGTTGGTGAGCCAGGTTGTGCCGTCGATGGCAATAGCCCCGATCTGGGCATTGATGTTCCCTACGGCCAGGGTGACCACGGCGTTGGCCGAACTCGGGGCAGCGAACTGTCCCTCTGCGATCGAGAAGTTCAGTGTGTCGAGCGGGTCGATGTAGACGGGTGCGCCAGAACGCTCGATCCGGAAACGCACGTAGTCGACCGACCCCATCGCGGCCGACGAGGCCTCGAGCACGGAGTCGGAATCGGGAGGCAATGTCGATGCCGATGTATTGCCGCCACCACATGATCCGGTCACCAGCGCGAGGACGACGAGAGCGACCAAGCGGCGGGCAGGCTTCATGGGCGTCACGATAACTGACGCTCGGTTTTCGGCGCTACGATCGCCGAGGCTGCGGACGAAGGAAGGATGAGCGATGTTACGGACCGGCTCGAGCGGCGACGATGTGCAGAAACTGCAGCACCCCGCAGACCAAAGCCAAGCGCATCGACGCCCGAGCGCACCTCTTAGGCAGGATCTAGGCGGCGGGACACCTCGGTTTGCCCAACAGCCCGCTCCGGACGAGGACGCCGACCGGGCCGGCCGGGCACCGGTCTGACAAACGCGCTGTGGACGATTCGGGCGCCGTGATCAGAGTCCGTGCCGCCACGCCGTCTGATGTCCCTCAGCTCGCCGCAGTCCAGCGCCAGAGTGCACTCGCTGCCTTTGCCGACATTTTCCCGGCTTCGGTAGCCAAGCCGCAGCAAGGAGAGCTCGTGGAGGAATGGGGTGCTTTGGTGGAAAGCGCCGCCCATGACGTACTCGTTGCCGAAGTGCGCGGTGAGCTGGTGGCCGGAGTTGTGTTCGGTGCCGATGATGCGCTGGCGCCTCCGGGCCATGGTTTGCTCGCAAAGCTGTACGTACGGCCCGACTTCTTCGGGCGGGGCATCGGTGGCGTTCTCTACGAAAACGCGATCGACCAGATGCGTCGAGAGGGTTGGGCCAAGCTGTGGCTCTGGGTGCTCGAAGGCAACGTGGTAGCTCGTCGGATGTACGAGAGGCGGGGCTGGCTTCCTCAAGAGGAGAGACGGACCGACTGGCCCGGCAGTGGCATCTACGAGATTGGCTACTCGCTAGACCTTACTGGGGAGGACTGAGTTCCTACTCGTCCTTGATGTAGCGGTCGATGTGCTCGTGGATCCACTCCATCAGCTCTAGCTCGAGGGCTCGCATAACCCGAGCTACGGCAAGGTCGTGTGCGATGCGGTGGTCACGATGGTTTTCCGGCGCGTGGGCGGACGCCCGATAGGTCTTGCCCGAGAGGTCAAACCAGCCGGTGGCGTCGACGCCGAGCTCGGATTCGGTCAGCTCAATCGTGGTCGAGATGATCTCGGGCATACCAACTCTCCTTAAGAGGCTATCCAGTTCTCACCATGATCCCCAGCCGACGGGCATGGTCCTAGTGCCGAATGTCACGAGAGAATTGGGATTTGCCCACCTAGGATCGCTTCATTCTGGAAGGAGGAAACGTGAGTGCCCTTGACTCCCTGACGATCCGTTCAGGTCGGCTCCGCGGTGACGGTGAGCTTGTTGATATCTCCATGCATGACGGCGTCATCACCGCGATTGACCCAGCCGGCAGCGGCGCTGCCGAAGACCACGTTGTGGATGCCGGGGGCAACCTCGTCACCGAGTCGTTTGTCAACACTCATCTTCACCTCGACAAAGTCTTCACACTGCGTCAACTCGGCGACGCGGCGCTCAGCCACTACCAGGAGAGTGGTATGGGCAAAGCAATGACCGCGATCGAAACGGCTGCAGCGGTGAAGCGGGGCCAGGATGCCGAGACCATGCTGGGCGCCGGGCGGCGGGCGCTGGCGATGGCGGCCTACTACGGCAACACGCACATGCGGGCGTTGGCGGACGTTGACTCGAAGGCGGGAACGAGGGGTGTCGAAGTGTTGGTCGCGTTGCGCGACGAGTTTGCCGGGGTGGTCGACGTTCAAGTGGTGGCGTTCGCCCAAGACGGCATAGTTCGTGAGCCGGGGACAGATCGCTTGTTGCGTCGCTCCATGGAACTGGGCGCCGATGTCGTCGGGGGCATCCCGTGGATCGAATACACCGAAGCCGACATGGCAGCGCATGTGCAGACCGTCTTCGACATCGCGGTCGAACACGACGCCCCGGTTTCGATGCTGCTCGATGACGCAGGAGACCCGGGGTTGCGCACCCTGGAGATGATGGCAACGGAAGCGCTCGAGCGCGGGTGGATCGGGCGGGCACTAGCCCATCACTGCCGGGCGATGCAGCTCTACCCGGATCCGTATTTCGAACGGCTCTTGGGATTGCTTGCCGAAGCCGGAGTTGCGGTGGTGTCCGATCCCCAGACCGGCCCGTTGCACGCCAGGGTCCGGGCGCTGACGGCCGCGGGGATCAACGTCAGCCTGGGACAAGACGACATCTCCGATGCCTATTACACCTTTGGCCGCAACAACATGCTGGAGGTGGCGTTCCTGGGTGCGCACCTGCTTTGGATGATGACGGAACCGGACATGGAACTTCTCTACGACATGATCACGGTGAATCCGGCCAGAGCGATAGGCCATCAGGATCATGAAATGGCCGTCGGCAACGTTGCCAACCTCGTTGTGCTCGAGGGCGACAGTGTCCGAGAGGCCCTACGTTTCCACGCTGCACCCCGGGTTGTTGTGAGCCACGGGCGGTTGGTGGACCGCAACGCCATGTGTAGAGCGGCGGGTGTTCCCGACTGAGACGGGTCCGGCGCGTGCTACCAACTGACCTCGGCACATCCGGTATGGGTGTCGGGCTCCACCTGGATGGTGGCGTGTGCAATGCCGTAGTCGGACTCGAGCAGATCGCGTGCCTGATCGAGGACCGGGTGCGGGTCAGTTGCTTCGTCGGTCACTAGATGCAATGTCGCCACATCCATTTCCGAAGTGAGAGTCCACACGTGGAGGTCGTGGATCTCAACGACTCCGGCTATGGCGTCCAGCTTGCTACGGACCTCTTCTATGTCCAGCCCCTCCGGGGCGGCCTGCAGGAGAATCTGGAGTGATCTCCTGCCCAGATTCCAAGCGCGAGGCAGGATGAATACGCCGATGACGACGGCGAAGACGGGGTCGGCCCATGTCCAGTCCGCAAAACGGATCAACAACGCGGCAACAATGACACCAACCGAGCCGAACAGGTCCGCAAGGACCTCGAGGTAGGCCCCTTCGACGTTGATCGATTCCGCGGCACCAACCCGCAGCAGCCTCCAAGCAATAAGGTTGACGATCAGTCCGAGGATTGCCACGACGAGCATCGGTCCCGACACGACATCTGGTGGCTGGTCTATACGTCGGGCCGCTTCGAACAGCACATAGCCCGCTACAACGATCAGCAAGATGGCGTTGGCCAGCGCGGCCAAGATCTCCAGTCGGTAGAGCCCATAGGTATGGCGACCACCCGTGGTCGCCCGGTCGGCAGCACTGATTGCGGCTAGTGCCATTCCCAGTCCGAGCGCGTCCGTGGCCATGTGGCCGGCATCGGACAGTAGGGCGAGTGATCCGGTTGCGATCCCGGTGACGATCTCAACGACCATGAATACCACGACGAGCAGGAACGCGACGATCAACGACCGCTTGTGGCGAATCCCGGCGCGAGGCACCCCGTGATCATGCGTGGCTGCCATCTACGTTGCAGGGTTGTCTTCGTCGTCACCACCAGTTCCGGCCAAGACAGCGATTCCCAACGCCACCAAGAGCAGTGGCCACAACGTGGCCGGTTCCAGTTCATAGACCTCGAGCGCCTCGAGAAGGAACAAGATCCCGAGCAGGACGAAGAGGATTCCGCCTACCAGCGCACGGCGCTGCTGTTTGCTCATCGGCTCACCTCGATCTGGCCGAACGCCACCCTGGCGTCGATCACCAGGCGCCGCGGTGCCGTCTCGAATCCGTCATCGACTGTCTCCGCCTCGACGTTCACGCCTTCCCATTTCGAATCGAAGATGGCGATCTGGCCGGCAGCGGCCGACGCGACGACGGACACCGCTACGTCATCGGGTATGTCCTCGATGACTAGCTTGCCGAAAGTCACTCCGACCTCGATACGCGTTTCGCCCTCGGGAAAGCTGATCTCGCCCAGACTGAGATCGAGCTGGCCTGCGATCAGGTGGTATTCCGGGGAGAGACTCGCGGTTGTAGGGCTGTAATCCCGGTCTCCAAACCCGCCACGCAGAGGGACCGCAAAGGCCGCGCTGACCGTGCTGAGTACAGCGAGAATCACGACAAGAGTGACTCCTGTCGACATCAATCCCCCCGGAGCCGCTCCCTGCGACGCCGCAGCGGCGAGGGCGACGCCTACCACTACCAACACTGCCGCCAGGAGGGCTCGCCACGGGATCGTGGCCACATCCATGGCCGCCAACAGCCAGCCGACCCCGATCACGACCAGAACGGCGCCGGTGACGATCTGCCCTACCGGGATGGAAGAGCGTTCCTCAACGGGACTGAATAGATCCTCGTTCATTTCTTCACCGAATAGACGATCACACCCACGCCGATGGCGATGAGCACCGCCGGGAGAATGAGGTCTTTCATCCAGGGAAGGTACTCGCGAGCAAGCAGCGAACCACCGACAAGGACCAGGATGCTCCCGATGATGAGCCGGCCACTCTCTCCCTCCTTCCTGGCCCGCACCGGCGCGGTGTCGGCCTCGTCATCCGTTTCCGGCATCACGATCCAGGCGATGATGTAGAGGATGAATCCCGGTCCGAGGACCAGTAGCGCCAGCCAGGCGATTCTGATCCAAACCGGGTCCACGTTCATGTACTCGGCCATACCGCCGGCGACACCGCCGACCATGCGGTCGCGGCGGCTTCGCATCAAGCGAGCGGGACGCTGCCCTGATGGAACCTGTGTCAGTTTGCTGCTGCCTTTCGGTTGTGGGTCAGCGGACAGCGAACGCCAGCTTCACGTTTGCCCGGTACTGGACGACCTTGCCATCGCGAACCCGGGCGTTCAGATTCTGCACCTCTACGCCCGTGATTCCAGAGACGCTTTCGGCAGCCTTGGAGACGGCGTTATCGACCGCGGCCTCGAACCCGTCGGGAGAGATACCAATCACCTCGATGACTTTGACGGCGCCCGTCTCGATGAAATCACCCATTGTTGTGTGCTCCTCCGGTTGACGGTTCGAATGCTACCCACCGAGCGCCGACCCTACGGCATGCTCATCTGCTTGCGCGTGGGCAGGCCGTTACCCTGGGTGCGTGGCCTCCGATATCGATTTTTCCTCGCGTCGAAAGGGAGTATCCCGAACGGTCGGGGGGGTGCTGTCATTGGTGTTTCCGCTCGGACTCACCGCGCTCGCGCTCAGCGTCGGCCTCCGGGAACTCGGCGACATGACCGACATAGCGGCTTCGCTGCTGGCGACGATGCTCTTCCTGGTGGCGGCGCCAACCGGGTGGCTCTTCACCGTCGAGTTCATAGAAGCCGGCAGGCTGCTCATCATCACCTCGGCCCTGTTCACCTCCTTGCCGCTGTGGTACCTGGTCGGGTCGCGCCTGGCGAGCTATTCGCCGAATTGGGGCATGTGGTTCCGCAACTACTGCGTTCTATGTCTGGCCTGGAGCGTCGGCAATGTCGTTCTGGTGGTCGTGGCCGGTTCGATCGCAGGCTAGGGGAGCCCGGCTAGAGACCGAGTCGCTTGACCATTGCCCAGATTGTGAACAGAAGTAGCAAGACGTCGATGGCCCCAAACATGGCGATCCTGCGGTGTGATTCCGATGCAGCCGCCTCGTCTCCGGCCTCATGCGACTCGGCGGCCTTCTTGCCTTCTGGCCCGAAGACGCGGGTGCCGAGCACCGCTCCGACAACAACCATGGCGATCCCGATGGCGACGAAGGCTTGCTCGAATTCGTAGACATCTTCGCGCAGAACCATCCACACGCCGGTGACGAGCAGCAGGACGGCAGCCGGCATCAACACGGCAGTTCCAAGCCGAACAGTCTGTCTCATCCATGCCGCAGCCGGAGCGCCGCCGGCATTGCGCAGCGCCGGCGTGACAACGAACTGGGTTACGCTCGCTCCGAGCCAGACCCCGGCTCCGATGATGTGGAGGAACAACAGCAATGCTCCCATACGGCTCGCCCTCTCTGTCGACTAGGCGGAATCCTACGCATCCGGCCGGGCCCCGTGCACAACCGGTGACCCGAGCCTCGGTTGCGCGAAGAGGCTTGACTCTCAAGCTGCTGGAGACTGCATACTGACGGTGAAGGCCTTCACAACGTGAACGAGCGGAGGTAGAGGTGTATCGGATCGGCGAATTCTCAAAGATCTGCAGAGTGCCCGTTTCGGCGCTGCGCTACTACAGCGATCTTGGGTTGCTGCCCCCGGAGTCAATCGACCCGGAGTCCGGCTACAGGTACTACTCGGCCGGGCAATTGCCGCGGCTGAACCGGATCCTGGCACTCAAAGACCTCGGGCTATCTCTCGAAGAGATCAGCGCCATTCTGGACGAGGATCTCCCCGCCGGTGAGTTGCGCGGAATGCTGCGTCTCAAGCGGGCCGAGATCGGCCAGCGCGTGTCCGAAGAGCAAGCGCGGTTGGCCCGGGTGGAGAACCGCCTCCGCATGATCGAAAGTGAGGACAGAATGCCCGATCAAGAGATAGTGCTCAAAGAGCTCGAGGATGTCCCTGTCGTATCGATACGAGAGGTGCTGTCCAATCCCCAGGACGTCGGGATGCTGATAGCCGACGGCTACTCAGCGTTGATGCCCGCGGGGATCATGCCGATTGGAGCCTGCTTCTCGATCTACCACGACCCGGAGTTCGACCCGACCGCGTTGGACGTGGAGATCGCCTACCCCGTGGCTGAGACCGTGACCGACGTACCCGACACACCGGGTGGTCGCTCTTTCGAGCGTCGTGTCGTTCGCGGGGGCAGAGCTGCGGTAACCATCCATCAGGGCCCGTACGACATGATCGATCAGGTGTATACGAGGATCGGCAAGTGGATCTCCGACCACGAACTACAGATTGCCGGCGAACCCCAGGAGGCGTATCTGACCGCCCCGGACGATCCGGGTGGGCCGGTCACTGAGATCCGTTTCCCGGTTGCCTGAGCATGGCATCGATCGACCTCAAGCGGGTCTACAAGGAGCACTACAGCGCCAGGGCCGGGAAACCGGCCCTGGTGGAAGTGCCACCGCGGAGTTTCCTGATGATCGATGGCAACGGCGATCCGAATACGGCTCAGGAGTACGCCGACGCTGTGGCTGCGCTCTATCCGCTGGCCTATGGACTCAGGGCTGCCGTCAAGAAGGAGACCGGTGACGGCTACACCGTGATGCCGCTCGAGGGTCTGTGGTGGGCCGACGACATGAGTCGGTTCTCGGTGGAGCGGAAAGGCGACTGGAAGTGGACCATGATGATCTGCCAACCCGATCTGGTCACGGGAGCCATGGCCGACGAGGTCATACCAGAGGTCACCAGGAAGAAGAACCTCGTAGCGGGGCACAAGGTCCGCCTCGAGGTCTACGACGAAGGGCCGGCGGCTCAAGTGATGCACATCGGTCCTTACGCGGCTGAGGCCCCCACCATCGAGCTGCTGCATGACTTCATTGCGGCCCGCGGCCTGGCGCTCTCGGGTCTCCATCACGAGATCTACCTCGGAGACCCTCGCAAGAGCGACCCGGCCAAGCTGAAGACGATTATCAGACAGCCCGTTGCCGGCCGATGAGATCAGCTCGGAGTTCGATGAGATCGAACTCTCGACGTGAGAGCTACCTACGACTTGGTCGTCCTGAGGACGATCCGGGTCTGCATCTCGGCCACGTCGCCGGTCTTCTTCAATTCCGCGAGAAGCCAATTCAGCTGTTCCGCAGATGGGACCCAAACGTCGAGCGCGCAGTCGAATGGACCAGTGACAAACCTTGCGGCGGTGACCTCGGGGAGGCTTTCGAGTAGTGGAATGAACTCGTCGCCGAACCTCGACTGATTGAACTTGATATCGACCAGTGCGTGGATGGTGTTGCCGAGAGCAGCATGATTGATGCGTGCGCTGAATCCGGCGATTACGCCTTCGGCAACGAGGCGGTCGACCCGAGCTGCCGCCGCCGTGGGACTCAACCCAACACGGCTCCCGAGCTCTCGATAGGACATTCGCCCCTCCGTGTCTAGAGCACGAAGGATTCCAGCGTCGATTGCATCGATCTCCATGGAAACCAGTGTAGTTCGAGCGATATGGGTCGGAATACGCTGACACATAGCGTGCGACCTTCGGCATAATGGCACCACGCTACGAAAGGCGGCGAGCATGCTCACAGACCGTTTCTCTCGACTCTTCGGACGCCTCCTATCTCGTTGGGTGAAGTACCAGGACGCGCCCCGTGATCCGGCACGCGTCACCGAGCTGGCCGCTGCCCGCATCGAGCTGGACGAGGTGCGCTCGGAGATCGCCGGGGAGCGGGAGCTCTTGCTCGTCCATGCAGCACCGGTCCGGTCGGATGCACCGCGCGTTGCCGTCTCCGACGAAGGTCTGCGCCGTCTCCGCGTCGCCGGGATCGGTCTCGACACCAACGGTTAGCGAGGCCCACCCCTTCCGCTAGAACAGCCGCGGGCGGTACAGCTCGTCGTGAACGCGGATGGCGTAGCGGTCGGTCATGCCCGCCACGTAGTCAATGACCTGTGTCATAGTGTCGGCTTCGGTGTGACGGTAGCTCTCCGGTATCTCGGAGTCGTGGTCGACGAAGTAGCGCACGAGGTCACCGATGATCCCGATCACGGTACGCCTCTGTCCCTCGGTCTCCGGCCTGAGGTAGACCCGCTGAAACATGAAATCGCGCAGCTCGTTCATGACCTCTAGCGAGTCATCGTCCATGACGACTGCACCGCGGTCGACCGACTCGTTGACCACCGCCCGAATCATGGAAGCGACCCACTCGCTGCCGGGCTCTCCAAAAGTCGACAGAGCTGCAGCCGGCAAGTCGGTACGCCTGATGACTTCGGCCCGCATCGCGTCCTCGACATCGTGTGTCAGGTATGCAATACGGTCGGCAAAGCGGCACACATATCCTTCAGGAGTGGCAGGCGCCTCGGGAATCTTCCAGGAATGAGCGCGAATCCCGTCGAGGACCTCCCAAGTCAAGTTCTTCGGTTCGAGGACCTCGAAGATCCGCACGCCCTGGGCGGAATGCAGCCACTCACCGGGAACGAATTCGCTCAGCGCATCTTCCCCGGTATGACCGAAAGGGGAATGGCCGACGTCGTGGGCTAGGCAAATCGCTTCAGCTAGGTCCTCATTGAGCGCGAGGTTGCGCGCAATCGACCTGCCGATCTGGGTCACCTGCAGCGTGTGTGTCAACCGGGTTACGTAATGATCCCCCTCCGGATTGATGAACACCTGGGTCTTGTGTTTCAGCCGGCGGAACGCCTTCGAATGAACAATCCGGTCCCGATCGCGCTGAAAGGCGGTTCTGTAGGCGCCCTGCAACTCGGGGAGGGCCCGTCCCCGAGTGTCCGCCGACAACGTGGCGGCCGGGGCCAGGTTCTCCAGTTCGATCCGCTCGGTGTCCTCTCGGGTTCTCCGGATGTATCTACTCATACAGAGGAGCCGTTAGACGAGACGCTCGCGCAGGCGGGCCGAGATGTAGTCCATGGTTGCCACAACGATCGCGATCGCCAGCATCTGGGCGGCGGCCGCCCGGTATTGCAGGAGATTGATGTTCTGTTGGAGGAGGAAGCCGATACCACCGCCACCGACGAACCCGATGATCGTCGACATGCGGACGTTGATATCCCACCGGTACATCGTGAATGAGATATACGGCGGAACGATCTGCGGGACGACGGCATAGACGACGGTTTGTAGCCGCGTCGCGCCGGTAGCGCGAACCGCTTCGAGCGGGCCGGCGGCAATGCTCTCCACCTGCTCTGAGTACAGCTTTGCCAAGGCAGCAGTCGTGTGCAGGGCCAACGCCAGCGAACCGGCAAACGGGCCAAACCCGACCCACACCACGAACACGATGCCCATGACCAAAGGTTCGATTGACCGCAGGGTGTTGAACAACGTGCGCGCTGCGTAGTAGATGACCAGACCGACCCCGACTGACTCTTTCCTGTAGGCGCGTATCGCTAGGCCCAGGCCGATTAGTGCGCCGATCATGACGGGGATCCAGAACGTTCGCATCGGATTGTCGAACTCGTAGAACCAGTTGATGATCATGCCGATGATGGCCGCGACGACGGCCCCTGCAGCTGCAGCTAGCGGCAGATTGATCGTCCGGACCAATCCCGCAGGGAGCCTGGTGCGCATGGCGTAGCCCAGCCGGCCGGCCAGATTCATCAGTACGCCGGCTCCGAGGATGGCGCTGATGATCACCAGGATCGCCTCGAGCAGTTCGCCCATGGTGGCGATGAATGTGCCCAAGAAGCCGAACAGCCCGAGATTATCTCCCAGGAACCCGCCGACATCCATCGAGAGCTCGGAGAACAGGTATAGGAAGAGGATCCCAGCGAAACCGACAACACCAAGAGCTGCTCCACGAGCAGCTTTGGTCTGGGTGGAAGGTGGCTCGACATCGTGTTCGGGGATGGCCCAGCGGATGGTGTAGTACATCGCGAGTGGAAGCAAGACCAGCCCGATCACCATCACGCCCCAGTTCTCGGTAAGCGTGCCGGAGATGTCGCTAGCCCATCCGGCAAGCAATGCGCCGAGGACCAGGCCGACCGGAAAGGCGAGCATGTTGAGCGCCAGATTGGTTACCGGGGTGCTTATGTCGCGCATCAGGTTGCGGGCCGCCAGGAAGGACAGCGGTATTGCCAGGAGCAGGCCAACCGTGGTGGCAAGAAAGGCGAGGGCAACCGTCTCGATGATCTTGTCCCAGGTCTCGAGAGCGTTCTCGGAAAGGCGTGGAGACAGGGCGAACAAATCCCCAATCGCGGTTCGGTCAAATCGATTGAGCTCGTCACTGTCGTAAACCACGACTTCCCACTCGCCGAGGTCGGTTCCTGCGTCGCCGGAGATCGTCACCTGTGGTGGATCGCTCTCGAGATCCGCCGCACTGACAACGACCTCGGCGCCGTTGCCGGTCACGTCACCCGAGAAGCTCTGGATACGCGCCTCTCCGACGTCGAACGGGATCTCTCCCTGGGCCGGGCCTGAGGTCGGGCTGCTCTCGTTACCGAAGGAGATGAATTGGACGAGGTTGTCATCGGGACCGACGAGAACCACCGCGCCGATCTCCTGGACCCGACCGGTGAGCACGCTCAACGCAATTTCGCCGGAGTCGGGAATCACTCCGGTGTCCTCGACGCCGTTTTCGTTGGCATCTGTCCACACAGAGACGCGATTGGTCCAGCTTCCGACTTCTGTCTTGGTGCGCGCCTGGATCTGTTGAGCGTTCTCCGATTCACGGGCCGGTAGCTCGACATCGATGGTGAACTCGCCATCGGCGTCGGTCTCGAATCGATCGAGCGTCAGCGTGATGGCGAATTCCGAATCCGGGACGAAGTCGAGGCCTGCGGACGCTTCGGGTTCGAATCCGAATCCTTGAACGGTGACGATATCGCCGGGACTGCCGCATGAGGGTTCGACCACAATGTACGGTTCAGTGCGGTCGATCTCCGGAGTTACGTCCGAGCACGGAACAAAGAGGTCGGCCGTCACCAGGATTTCTTCGGTGTCGTAATGAATCAGATCTGGGTGGGCAAGTGCGCGCAGAATGCGGAACAGTTGCTCGCGGCGGGTCTCGTCTTTGATTTGGGATAGGTCGACGTCGGTCGCTTGCACGCTGAAGGCGTAAGCAACAAACGCCAGCGCGATGCCGAGAATGATCATGAACCAGCGGCGACCCGAACGCTTCCGTTTCGGCTCGGAGGCGGTGGTGTTCTCATCCGACACGCTCGGCCTCCTTCCCATAGATCTCCTTGAACTTCTCGTCATCGATCTCTGACGGCGGCCCTTCGAAGACGAGCCTTCCTTCATTCAGGGCTATGGCCTTGTCCGCATAGCGGTGCACCAGATCGAGGAAGTGGAGCGAACAGAGCACCGTGACGTCTTCCTCCTGGTTGATCGTCTCGAGGTATTGCATGATGGAGTGGGCCAGCACCGGGTCGAGGCTGGCTACCGGTTCGTCGGCGAGAATGAGTTCGGGCGACTGAATCATCGCTCGTGCAATGCCGACCCTTTGCTGCTGACCCCCCGACAGCTCGTCTGCTCGGTTGTTCGCCTTCTCCCGCAAGCCGACCCGGTCGAGCTGTGCGTAGGCTCGGTCGACGTCGTCTCTCGAGAAACGGTTCACCAAGCTCATGGCCGGGTTGGTGTAGCCGAGCCGGCCGGACAGGACGTTGGTCAACACCTTGGACCGTTCGACGAGGTTGAAATGCTGGAAGACCATGCCCATCCGTCGGCGAATCCGACGCAGGTCTTCTTGAGAGGCGTTTGTGATGTCCTCACCGTTCCAGGTGATGCGGCCCTCGGTCGGTTCGATCAGCCGGTTGATGCAGCGGAGGAGTGTTGACTTGCCTGAACCCGAGAGGCCGATAACGGCCAGGAACTGGCCCGGCGGGACTTCGAAGCTCACATCCTCCAGCGCCAGAACCCCTCCCTCGTAGACCTTGGCCAGATGCTCAACCTTCAGCATGCCAACACCATTGCTTCCCCTCGATTGATGCTCAGTTCATTCTGGTCGGTGGTCAACGCTCAATGCGAAACGGGCGGGGATAATCCCCGCCCGAATCGCATTGATCTGTCGATATCGGTCTAGAAGTCGTCGAGCGTGTAACCCAGACCCTGCAACAAGGCGCGGATTGAGTCGAACTCAGCATCGTTGGTCGGTGCCACGTTGTCCCAACTGTATGCATCGAATGCAGTTGCGAAACCATCAGGATCGTTTTCTGCATAGTCGAGCATCGCCTGGACGATCATGTCCTTGAGATCGGTCGGGAAGTCGGGGCTGAAGGCCATTCCGTCGTTGGGAATCGGATCTGAAAGCCCAATGATCTTCACTTTGGCCACCACGTCAGGAGCTTCCTCACGGATATTCCGACGAGCATCCCGAACCTCTACATCGCCACAGACGAGGTCGCCCTCGCCGAACTTCCCCTCTGCCTGGTCGGCGGCCACGATGTAGCAGTCGTCCGGGTTGGTGACGTCGGCGTTGGCCGGGTCGTTGTCCCACTGGCTCACGCCATCGACGCTGATGTAGGGGCTGTAGAACGTGGTTCCGAAGTCGGCCTCGCCGTTGTAGACAGCCCGCGCCGTGGCCGAGTGGCCTCCGGCCTCGAACGAGTCGCCGACCTCGAGGCCCAGGGAATTGAACAGAGCCGTCGGGACCAGGAACCCGGAGGTCGAAATGGCTTCCGGATAGGCCCACTTCTTGCCAGCAAGGTCGTCGATCGTTTCAATCCCGCTATCTCGCTGAACAATGAACTGCGTCCAGTACTCGAAGTAGCCAAATCGCTTCGACTTGAGTGCCATTTCGACGTCACAGAGGTCGCTCGCCAGCACGTAGCCATTGGCCGGGATGAACCCGATAGTCCTGTCACGGGACGCACACATCTCCTCGATGGTTGCCGCGTATGAGGAGCCCACGCCGACGTCGAACTCGAGGCCGGTCGCGTCTGTCAGCACCTGGTCCAGCAGCTCGCCACCGGCGATGATCTCTTCGGCGCTGACCGACGGGACGAAGAGCACCCCGATTGGGTTCTCCGCCGTGCCGATCTGCGGTGCCGGAGCCTCAGTCGTCGTCGGTGCGGCCGTTGTCGTCGTCGGAGCCTCCGTCGTCGGTGCGGCCGTTGTCGTTGTCGGTGCTGCAGTTGTCTCGTCTGCGGTGTCGTCAGAGTCGCCACAGGCGGCCATCAGCAACGCCAGAACAGCAAATAACGCAAATAGCTTGCGAATAGTCATTGCGAATGCACTCCCTTTGGTTGCCCAGTGTGTGTGTACCACTCGCGTACACCCCGAACACTAGACCTCAGAGCGATTTGCGCCTATTTCGCAACCGGCCTTTTCGCGCGAGCTGGCCGGACCTCGTCGATGCCGACCTGCATGAGCGCCTGAGTCGCGGGTCGATCGGGCACGCGGCAGTGGAGTTCCGCTAGGCCGTCTGGCTCCAGACGCACTCCTCCTCCTTGATGAAGGAGCAGAACTCAGCCCAGTCGCGGATGTCGCGTACCCCGATGACAGGATCGTTCCACGGCCGGATGTAGCGGCACACAATCGCCTCAGGACGGTGCTCGACCAAGGCCGCCAACGCCGCCGGCGAGTCGTCCAGATAAACGTCACATTGCACTCGCCACTTGTCGCGAATCAAGTGGATCTCGCGTGTTGGGATGTGATGCTCGGCAATCCACGCGAAGGTGTCCGATGCAGCCCAGTCGGGCT
This sequence comes from Acidimicrobiia bacterium, assembly GCA_030066875.1. GTDB lineage: Bacteria > Actinomycetota > Acidimicrobiia > Spongiisociales > UBA5794 > JAAETI01. The sequence continues at coordinate 30,377 of JASJAS010000029.1, forward strand.
TCATCGAGAGGATCACGATGTCGTGGTTTGCGGCGAGTTCGTTGAGTGTGCTCAGCGCACCCGGATACGGGATCAGATCGCGAAACACTGTCGGTCCGCCACCGGCGGCACCCGCCCAGTCCCAGAACGCTGCCATGTCGGTGAAGTGGGTCAGGTCACCGGCGGCGTCCCAATGCTCAACCATCTCCTCATTGAGGTGGGTCCCGAATTCCATGTTGTAGCGAGTCATCCAGCCCAGGATGAAGTTGGCGACAACACCGTCCAGATCTATTCCAAGGCGCATGTCTACCTTTCGTCCACAGTCGGCCAGCCATTTAGGAGGCATTCTCGGAGGCCCTTCGTTTGTTGCATCATGACCGGGGCAACTTCACCGGGTCCGGGACACGATCTGTGTCCATGACCCAGGAAGTGACCGACTTCGTGGTTCACTAGATACTGTCGGTAGATGCCGAGGTCGTTTGCGTACTCCTCGGTTCCCGTTTCCCAGCGCATCACGTTGAGGACCACCCGGTTCCCGTTGCGGCACGAATACTTGCCCGCGGTCCTCATCGGGTAGCACAGCCGGTTCGTGGTATCGGGAGAAGCAAGGACTACACGAAAGTCGAACTCTCCGTCGTCGACGAGTCCGAACATGAACTCTCCGTCGCCACCCCAGCCGCGAGAGTCGTTGAGGATTGCTGCAACGGCTTCAGCAAAGCAACCGCCGTCGATGGCGAGACCGTCCTCGACTTCGACGAGAAAGCGGAGGGATCCGTCGACACCCGCAGGTAGGCCGCTGGCAGCGACGACGCTGGTGCTTCCCTGCGGGTCGTGTTCAGCCTCAATCGTGCAAGATGGAACTGTGTCGGGTGACAGGGCGGCTTGTAGAAGCTCGTCGGGCGGAGCTGCGCATTCGTTGGGAGGAAGCGCGTCGCACAGGTCGGCAGGCGGGGGGACGAGCGGCCCGTCGGCCCGGGGACTCGTGGCCGTCTGTTGGTCCGGAGGGGAAGTCGGGGTCGCCGGCGGATCAGTTGTCACCGGCCGGATTCCGACCGGTTCCGTTCGCGTATCTGACTCTGCAGCATCCAAATCGTTCAGCCCCGATGTGAAGGCAGCGACGACGAGAAGCGATGCGATCGCGAGCCCGATTCTGAAGACGTTTCGCAGGCGGAAGCGGCGCCGTCCGGCTACCCGCAAGCCGATGGGGGAAGTACTCACGCCCGCAGGGTAAGCCCAGGAAAATGACACGCGTGTGATTTCCGCTGTTGGCGCCGTTCTGGGCGAGCATCGAGCCGGGCGGGATGTCACTCGGCTCAGGTACCATCGCCGCAATGGACTACCAGGCGCTCTACCGGAAGTATCGGCCGCAGCTGTTCAGCGAGGTCATCGGCCAGGACCACGTGACAACGACCCTCTCTCGCGAGGTGATCGAGGGCAAGGTCGCGCACGCCTACCTGTTCGCCGGTCCCCGTGGAACCGGAAAGACCACGACGGCTCGCCTACTCGCAAAATCGCTCAACTGCGAGAACCGTGCCGCCAACGGGGAGCCGTGCAACGATTGTCTGTCGTGCGCCTCGGTAGCCGAGGGCAACTCGCTCGACGTCATCGAACTCGACGCGGCTTCGCATAACAAGGTGGAAGACGTACGGGAGATTCGCGCCAACGTCGGCACCGTTGCCGTCGCCGGCGGTGCTCGCAAGGTCTACATCCTCGATGAGGCACACATGCTCTCGAGGGCGGCGGGCAACGCCTTGCTCAAGACGCTCGAGGAACCGCCGGAACATGTGATCTTCGTGTTGGCGACCACTGAGCCCTACAAGCTTCTCGACACGATTCGCAGTCGTGCGCAGCGGTTCGACTTCCTGCCGGTGCCCGTCGAAATCCTCATCGACTATCTGGCGGAGATCAGCCGGCGGGAAGGCTTCGATGTGACCTCTGACGGGTTGGCCGGGGTGGCGACCCATGCCAAGGGCTCGGTTAGGGACGCGATGAGCTTGCTGGAACAAGTCGCCGCTCTTGGTGGTGGTTCGGTCGAAGCAAGTGTGGTAGCTCGTGCACTCGGGCTGGCGGATCGCGACGCCTTTGCAAAGTTGGCTGAGGCCATATCCAATCAGGATGCTCCCGCAGCTTTGGCTCTCGTTTCGGAGTTGGCCGCACGCGGCGGTGATCTGAGACGGTTTGTCGCTGAGGCGATGGGGTTCTTCAGGGGAGTGTTCCTGGCGCAGTACGCACCCAATCTCGAGGAGATCGCAGACGAACCCATCGACACCCTCGTCGAATGGCGGCGTCACGCACAATCGCTGAGTGCGGCCGAGGTCCTGCGGGCGGTCGATCAGCTTTCCGAGGCGCTGCTGCATCTCCGCCAAGGCCGCGAAGAGCGTCTGGTCACCGAGTTGACACTGATTCGGTTGACGCGTCCGGAGACGAGCGTCGATGCCGATGCCCTGAATGTACGTCTGGAGCGGCTCGAACAGCAACGTCACAGCGGTGGGGGGGCGGCCACGCCCGCCGTCGCCGGATCCGGCGAACCGGTGCCAGCGCCCGTTCCTGAAAGCACAGCTGTGGCGACCCCAGCAGAGCATGTGGACGACGAGGATTCCACTGCGCCGTTTGAAGCAGCTGTCGAGCCGGCACCCACCGTCGTGCCGGATCCGGCCGTCCCAGTACCGCCCGACGAGTCCAGCGTGGAATCTGATTCGTCGCTTGTCGAAGCTGCGACCGAGGAAACGGTGGCTCAGGTTGACATCGCGACTTTCGAATCGGCCTGGCCGGCGATCGCAGCGCGAATGCGCGACCTCGCCGGTCCTTCGCGCCATGCCCTACTCAAAGAAGTGCAGCCGGTTCGAGTCGATGACGGCACGGTCGTCTTCGAACTACCGGCTCACCTCCCGTTCCACCTCCAGCAGCTGCGGGCCGACCGCGAGCTTCACACGCTTCTCCAGCAGGCCGCGGCTGAGTTGATGGGCGGTGCAGTCGGGATCGAATTCCGGGCTCATGTGGCCACCGAGCGCCCGCAGGTGTCAGCGGCGGAACCGTCCCGGACCCCCGATGAGCATGAGTTGCTCGACGAGGATGAAGGGGCAATCGACCCAACAGACCTTGTCGTCGACATTCTGGGCGGTGAGATCATCGACGAGTAAGCGGCTGTGTCCAGGCCGTGTCTATTCGGCTGTGAGTCCCCAGCCGAGCACATGCGGTCGACTGACATCGCGCAGCCGCTCCACATGCACTCGCATCCACCGGAACTCCTCTACTCTCTGGCCTATGGGACGAATGCCAAAAGACATGCGCCAGTTGATGCAGCAGGCGCAGAAGATGCAGGAAGAACTGCAAAAGACCCAATCGGACCTGTCGGAGCGCACCTATGAAGCGACCGCAGGGGGCGGTGTGGTCAAGGCTGTCGTGAGGGGGTCGGGTGAGCTCGTTTCGGTCGAGTTCGACCCCACGGTCCTGGATCCGGACGATCCGGAGATGGCGGGCGACCTCGTAGTGGCCGCAGTCAATGCAGCATTGAAGATGGCCAGCGACGACGCCGGGGCTGCGATGGGAGGCTTGGCCGGAGGTCTCGACCTCGGCGGTCTCCTCGGCTGATGTACGAACCTCCCGTTCAGCGTCTGGTCGACGAGTTGGCGCGTCTGCCGGGTGTCGGGCGAAAGAGCGCCCAGCGCCTCGCCTTCCATCTGCTCCATATCGATCAAGCCGATGCCGAACGCCTCGGGAACGCGATTATCGATCTGCGGCGGCAGGTTCGGCTTTGTGAGAGGTGTTTCAACATCACCGCCGATCAGCAGTGCTCGATTTGCCTCGATCTGAGGCGCGACCCCACATACGTATGTGTCGTCGAGCGGGCTCAGGACATATCGGTGCTGGAAAGGACCCAGGAGTTCAACGGGCGCTATCACGTCTTGGGCGGCGCGATCTCCCCGATCGCCGGCATCGGTCCGGACCAGCTGCGAATGAAGGAACTGGTTGCCCGTGTCGAGGCAGAATCGATCGCAGAAGTGATTGCAGCTACCAACCCGACCGTGGAAGGCGACACGACAGCGCTGTACCTCGCTCGGCTGCTGAAGCCTCTCGGTGTCAAGGTTTCCAGACTCGCCAGCGGGCTTCCGGTCGGAGGCGACCTCGACTACGCCGACGAGATCACGCTGGGCCGGGCGTTGGCGGGTCGCAAAGAGCTGTGAGGGTCGCCGTTGTAGAGCCCTATCTCGGCGGCTCGCACGCCTCCTGGGCTCTTGGCTACCAGGCGCATTCCGAACACGAAATCGTGGTTCTGTCGCATACGGACAGGTTTTGGAAGTGGCGCATGCACGGCGCTCACGTAACCCTGGCCCAGGATCTCGAGGCGGAAGTGGAGGAGAATGGGCCCGTCGATGTCGTTGTCGGCAGCAGCATGCTCAATGGGGCGGGTTTCGTCGGCTTGGCGAGGCGCGTCCTCGGATCTGCGACGTTTGTCGTCTTCATGCACGAGAACCAGTTGGGCTACCCGCTGTCGCCCCGGGACCGAGCCGACCTGACCTACCCGATGATCAACTGGACGTCGATGGCCGTCGCCGACTTGGTGATCTTCAACTCGGAGTTTCACCGCACAGAGTGGTTCGATGAAGTACCCCGTTTCTTGCGACAGTTTCCCGACTACCAGCAACAGTCGTTCGTACCTGCGGTCAGAGAACGGTCCCTTGTGCTTCCGGTTGGAGTCGACTTGCGCCGGTTCGACGGCGTCGCACGTTCCGAGAATGAAGCGCCGCGGATCCTGTGGAATCAGCGCTGGGAGTACGACAAAGGTCCCGGCGAGCTGGCCGCGGCTATGCAGGAATTGGACCGTCGGGGTGTCGAGTTCGAGCTGGTGCTGGCAGGAGAGCAGTTTCCGACGGATCCCGATGAGTTCGTGAGCCTTCGGGCTGAATTGGGCAACAAGCTCATTCACTACGGGTGGGCGGAGCCGGATACGTATGTGGAGCTTCTCGCTTCGAGCGACATCGTCGTGTCCACCGCACACCATGAGTTCTTCGGCATCGCCATAACCGAGGCGGTCTACGCCGGCGCTTTTCCGGTATTGCCCAATCGAGTTGTCTATCCCGAGCGGATCCCGGCCCGATTCCACGACAAATGCCTATATCGCGACTCGGCGGGACTGGTGGACCGCGTCCTCTGGGCGACCGAGAACAGGGAGGCAGCGCGTGCCGTCGCCGCCATCATCGGGGAAGGCATGGCGACCGCCGATTGGTCTGTTGTGGCCCCGCGCTACGACGAGGCGCTGACTGCGGCTGCCACCGCAGGCTGACCTCTGCCTATATCTCGAAAGCGCTCAGGTCACGGAGTTGATCCACAGAGTGAATCGCGTTGATGAATCGCACCGTCCCGGTCTTTGACCTAAGCACCAGCGAGTGGGTGTGAACGTTGTGACTACCGAAGCGCACACCCTCGAGGAGCTCTCCAGTGGTCACTCCGGTTGCGGCGAAGAACGTGTTGTCCGAGTCTACGAGGTCGCGGGTAGTCAGCACCTGTTCCAGGTCGAGCCCCTCTTCGGCGGCGAAAACCCGTTCGCTGTCGTCACGCGGCCACAGCTTGGCTTGGATCTCTCCGTTTAGAGCGGCGAGCGCGCAAGCCGACGTCACGGCCTCGGGCGAACCGCCGATGCCGAACAGGATGTCGACCCCGCTGTCTGCCTTGGCGGTCGCGATGCTGCCGGAAATGTCACCATCTCCGATAAGTGCGATCCTGGCGCCGGCTTCACGTACTGCCTGCACGTATGGTTCGTTGCGGGGCCGATCGAGAATGATCGCGGTGACGTCGGAGATCGGTTTGTCCTTGGCCTTGGCGACCTGCTGCAGGTTGTGCACCACGGGTGCCTCGATGTCGATCATGCCGGCAGTCGCCGGACCGACTGCGATCTTGTCCATGTAGACGAGCTTTCCGGGCGCGTACATAGTTCCCCGCGGCGCCAGTGCGATCACGGCGAGTGCCCCGGGCATACCCCGGGCGGTCAACCGGGTGCCGTCGACCGGATCGACGGCGACGTCAACTAGAGGCGGATCCCCGTTGCCGACGATCTCGCCGTTGTACAGCATCGGAGCTTCGTCCTTCTCGCCTTCGCCGATGACTACGACGCCGTCCATGTCGATGGTGCTGAGCACTTGCCGCATGGCATCTACCGCAGCTTGGTCGACGGACTCCTTGTCTCCCCGGCCCTGGTGTCTGGCTGCCGCGATGGCGGCAACCTCGGTGACACGAACCAGCTCCAGTGCGAGGTTTCTGTCTGGTGCTTCAGCCATTGGAGTCCTCCTAGTGGACCTTCACGATG
>JASJAS010000138.1 GCA_030066875.1 Acidimicrobiia bacterium
TCCCCGTCCCACCAGCGGCCCACCTTGCGCCACGGTCCCGCCCAAGAAACAACATCGACCCAGCGGCTGCCGAGCCGGACGCGCACCGGCAATCCGTTGTCCCAATCGACCTCGAGCGGATACGACTCCGGGGGCACCAGAGCAGGTGACGGTGCCGGAATGCGCCCCGGCCACGGGGCCTGCGGATCGAGCCGGGGAGTTGGTTGCGGCTCTCCCCAGCGATACCACAGCGCCCGCTCTCCCGGGTCTCGACCACCCTGGGGTAGTGCCTGCAGCACCTCGTTGTCTCCGACGATGGCCTGGGTCTGAGCGAAGGCCCGTTGCGCCTCGGCGACGGAGAGTGCATCCTCGTCGAGTGCCAGTTGGCGGCCATCATCAGACAGGTCGGCAGGTGTGACCCGCAGCCGCACCAAGCCACCCCTGATCCCCGGACCACTACGCAGCCGGGCCGTATCCAGCCAGGCCTGGAGCTGCCAGCGGACCCGCTCCGCCAGCATGGTTTCGTCGAAAGGATCGGCACTTCGCCAGGTTCGATTGCGTACCGCACCGTCGGCAGCTTCGGCCTCGACCTCGATACGGTGCGGAATGCTCCCCCGCAGAGCCGGCGAGGTAAGCAGTTGATGCGCCAACCCGCGGGCTACAAAGGCAGCTTGATCCAGATTCTCCAGAGGTGGGTCGAACTTCTCCTCGATGCTCAGGTCATCGGCAATCATCCGGTCCCGGGTGTCGCGGTCCTCTCCCGTCGCCAAGCGATGGGCCTGCAACCCCTCCGGACCAAAACGAGAAACCACCGCCTCCCGGGGCAAGGCCGCCAGTTCGCCGAGGGTGTCGATCCCGAGCCAGCGAAAGACGGCAGCAATATCCTCGCTTTCCAGGGCAGCCACGTCGAGAGATGCACGAAAAGCATCATCGTCATCGACAACAAAGATGGGATCGGCCTCCGTAGCAACATCCGCGGCTCGTCTGGCGGCAAACGGCCCCGCAGCCAGCCCGATACGAAATCCTTGTCCCGCAACCGCATCGACTTCTTTGGCAATACGGTCCACCAGTGGGCCTTCCCCTCCGAAATAGCGGATCGCCCCGGTGACCGGCGCCAGGATCAGTCCAGGGATAACCACTTCGATACGTGGGATCAGGGTTTCGACGGCAACTGCCACTCGCTCGAAACGAGCCATCTCAGCACCTGGGTCGTGTTCGATTGTGGCAATGGTGGGACAAACCGCCTCGGCTTCACGTCTTCTCATCCCGATCCGGATGCCGGCGATCGCTGCTGCCTTGTTGACGGCTACAACGAGGTTCTCGTCGTCGATCGCTTGACAGGGCTCAGCCGGTAGCACGTCCGGACGGCGCAACGGCCAATCCGGAAACCAAACGCAAAGCGTTCGTTCCATCATCCTCAACCTCGATGAGACGTGTCATGCCGTGCATCGCTTTGCCCGACGCTTCAAAGACCAGCTTGCGGTTGGTGAGACGGCCGTGCCCCTGCCCGGTCCCCTCCCAGTGCACCCGACGGGCTTCCAGCCGCAGGTGAGCCAGCCCGGAGGGGAGATCGCCCTGGACCGGACGGAGCACCAGCGGGGTCTTCCGGCTACGGGCCAACGCCACCAGCTTGTGGAGTTGGGCTGACTTGGTGTGCACCGGTACCTCGGCATAAACCGCACCTACCCCCTCGAGAAGGTGTGCCGCAACTCGGCCCCACCGCACCGGATCGCTGCAGCGCACGATCACCAGTCGTTCCGGGGTAATGCCGCTCTCCCAGGCAGCAGGAGGGCTGAGCCAACCCCGTACATCGAGATAGGCCACCGGGCCCAGTTTCTCCCTAGAGGCCAGCATCACCAGCCCCAGCCGAGTCAATCCGAAACCGGGGTGACCGACCAAACCGGTCACCCTTCCCGGCTGAAGCGTCAATAGATCGGGCGCACCGAGTTCGGAAGCCGGTCTCAACTGTTCCAGATGTACTGCACCCGCCACCGTCTCCGCCTATTTGGGGCAACCCAGACTATCGAACATATGTTCGATAGACAAGCGGTATCTCCCCACCCCCCGGTTCTTGCGGACATGTCTTCGCAATACCGAAGCTATGTCCGCTGGAACGCGATTGGGCGCCCGGTCTACCCGGGCGCCCGGTGTTCACTCTCAACTATCCGGCCGGATCTTCTTCCTCATCAACGATGGAATCTCCTGCTTCCTCGGTGGGGGCCGGTTTGTCCGCCGGTTTGTCCGCCGGTTCATCCGCCGGTTCAACCCCTGCCGGTGGTGGTTCTTTCGGTGCGGCTTGGACACGAGCTGCCTGCGCAGCGACATGCCGCTTCCGCCACCGCCACAACAACCACAGAAGCGGGATCACCCAGATGAAGGGCAGCAGAGCACCGGCGAAGAGGACGATCAAGCCTCCGATCGTGAGCACTGCATCCCAACTGGCCTCGAGGCCGTCGGTGAAGCCCGGCAGCCCACCCGGATCGACCGCATCGATGCCCATAGACACGGTGCTTGCCACCTCGCGGCCTTCGACCCGGTTGCCTTCTTCGTTGACGGGCTCAGCGCTCACCCTGGTCTGGGTGCGTTGATTGCGCTCCACAGTCATCTCGTGAGCCAACACAAGCGTTTGTCCGGGCTCGAGGATGCCGTTCGGATCGCCCCAGACCACGATGAGGTCGGCTAGCTCGACGTCGAGCACTGCATCGCGCAGCGTGAAGCCCGCAAGCGGGCTGTCGCCGGTATTGGTGATCTCAAAGCAGACGGTGGCCTTCTCGCCCTCTTCGACCTGAATGCGGCCGTCGGCAGGGCAAGAGATGCCGTCGTCGTGACCGGGGAACCCGGTTACCTCTAGATGAAGGTCCGGAGCGCTCAACGCTTCGGTGAGCGTCAGGTAGATCGTGGCCAGGTCGACCCTGTCCTGCAGAGTGCGCAGCTGACCGCGCATCGTCTCCAGGTCGGTCTCTCGCTGCAACAGTTGAGCCTCTAGCTCGGCGATGGTCTCGATATCTGTTGCCTCTTCGAGGAATCCCTTGAGCCGCTCGACGCTGGATTCTGCGGTACTGATTCGGCTCTCCAGGTCGACCACCCGCTCGGTGACGTCGTCGGCGGTGACCGTCTGCGTACGGATGTCACCGACGGAGCCGAGTCGCGCCAGCGCCTGCTGGAAGTCTCCGGGGAGCACCTTGAAGGTAAGCCGGCTGACCGGCTCGGGTTCGCCGGTTGTCTCTTGACCGAAAAGGAACCCGCCCAGCTCTTCGATGATTCGCGTTGCTTCGGCACTTGCCGCGGCGACGTCAACCACCGCAACCGTCATGTTTGCGGTGAAGATGATGTCGCGACCCAGCGAACGGGTCTGCAGAAGGGCGGCATCTACTCCGCCGCTGCCCAGCGGATCCGATCTGGCGCCATCAGGCGCCTCTCCGCCGGCCGGCGCATCCAACTCTTCGCTGGTCTCGAAGAACCCTGCGTCGTCCCCGTCGACCGCAGCCGCCGCCGTGGTCTCGGGAGCTGCGATCGTCGCCTCGGTGCCTTCGTCGTCGCCGCCGCAGGCCGTCAGCACCAGCAGCAGCACGGCCATGGTGGCGGCGAGCTTCCTCCACGTTGGTATCGATCTCATCCTCATCCGGGTCTCCCCTGTCGTATACGGGTCAGACGCCGTCCGCCGCTGCTCCGGTTCCCGATCAAGAGGCGAACGCACCCGTGTTACCTCTTATCGCCATCCTGCGCCGCCGAACTAAGTCCTGTCTAGGGATACGATGGAAGACGCGCAGAGGGGTCATGGACGATCAGCACCACGAGCAGGGTCGCACCAACTACGACTGGATAAGCGGGATGCGGGTCGGCATCCTCGTTGGCGGGCTTCTGGGCCTTGTCTTGGGGTGGGCATTCGACGCCTTCCCGTTCATCTGGCTCATCGTCGGAGGTGCGGCAGGCGGTTTCCTCGGCGCCCAACTCGCGCGACGTTGGTAGACCTTGTGGCGGACTAGTTCAGGGCACGGCGACGCGGTACCCTGACCAGACGACACTCCAACGAGAGGAGCCTGCAGTGTCTGTTGCGAAGGTGATTGAGATCACGTCTACCTCGCCCGGGTCTTTCGAGGATGCCATCCGCAAGGGTATCGCCAAAGCACAACGCACCATCGACGATATTCGAGGGGCCTGGATCTCCGAGCAGAAGGTCGTGCTGGCCGATGACGGCACCATCAAGCACTTCCGGGTAGATATGAAGCTCACCTTCGTCCTCGAGGACTGAAGACGTTTCACCAGAAGCGTCAATGAGGCCCTCGAGTACAACTCGAGGGCCTCGGTTTTGTGGTTCCGACGTCGCCGTCGTTGAACCGGAGCTAGAGACCCTTCTCGAATTCGTCTTCGAACGAAACCACGGTGCGGTTTGGGCTGCTTTCACGCCGCTCCCCCCGATCCCGGTCCCGATCGCGACCCCGACCACCGCGATCGCGCCCACGCCCCCGGTCGCGGCCCCGGTCGCCGTCGCGGCGCTCCGAACGATCGCCACCGCTCGCGGTGGGTGTGTCGTCGTCCACGAGCTGTACCCCTTCGGCCAAGTCGAGACTGACCTTGCCGCGATCATCGATCTCCCGCACCAGGACGTTGACCTTGTCGCCGAGTGCCAGCACGTCTTCAACCTTTTCGATACGCCTGCCGCCGCCCATCTTCGAGATGTGCAACAGACCGTCACGGCCGGGAAGTATGTTGACGAAGGCGCCGAACTTAGTGATGTTCACCACCTCGCCTTCATACGTCTCGCCAACGTTGGCTTCCGGCGGGAACCCGATGGCGAGGATGCGCTCACGCGCCAACTCCATCGATGCCGTATCGGATGCCCCGACCCGGACGATGCCCTCGTCGTCGATTTCGATGGTTGCCCCGGTCTCCTCCTCGAGTTCGCGGATGGTCTTGCCCTTGGGCCCGATGACTTCACCGATCTTGTCCTTCGGGATCTCGATCGCCTCGATCTTCGGGGCATTCTCAGCAAGTTCCTCTCGAGGACTAGGCAAGACCTCTGCGATCTTGTCAAGGATGAAGTGCCGGGCCTCGCGAGCCTGGCCCATCGCCTGCACCAGTACGTCCGAGGGGAGGCTCTCGATCTTGGTATCGAGTTGCAGGGCCGTGATCATGTCGCGGGTCCCCGCGACCTTGAAGTCCATATCGCCGAGATGGTCCTCAGCGCCGAGAATGTCAGTGAGCGTGACGTACTTGCCGTCCTGCTCGATGAGACCCATGGCGATGCCTGCCACGGGTGCCTCGATGGGAACACCTGCATCCATGAGCGACAGCGAAGATCCGCACACCGAGGCCATGGAGCTTGACCCGTTGGACATCAGCACCTCCGAAACCAGACGGTAGGCGTATGGAAAGTCCTCGACCGGCGGAATCACCGGAAGCAGCGCTTTCTCGGCCAGCGCTCCGTGCCCAATCTCGCGACGCTTAGGTCCGCGCATGAACCCGGTCTCGCCCGTAGAGAACGGCGGGAAGTTGTAATGGTGCATGTACCGCTTGGACTCCTCCAACCCGATGGTGTCAAGCATCTGTTCCATGCGAAGCATGCCGAGGGTGGTGGTGTTGAGTACCTGGGTCTCGCCTCGCCTGAACATCGCTGAGCCGTGTGCCTGTCCGAGCAGACCAACATCGATGTCGATCGAACGGATATCGGTCAAGCCGCGCCCGTCCATACGTACACCTTCGTTGACGACCTTGCTTCGCATGACGCTCTTGTGCACCGACTTGATGGCTTTGCCGGCCGCTTTGAGCGTTTCGGCGTCGTCCTCATCTATCGCCAACGCCGCCAGCACCTCGTCGGCAACGGTGGACTCTGCGTCCTGCCGCTGATGCTTGTCGGCAATCGTGCCAAGGGACTCGAACTTGGGTCGGGCAATCGCCTCCACTCGGTTGTACAACTCCTCGCTGTAGTCCGCGACGAGTGGGAACTCCGCGAGCGAGCTATCACCAACCTGGGCGCGCAGCTCCACCTGCAGATCGATGATCTGCCCGATGTAGCCCTTGGCCTCTTCGAGTCCCCGGGTGATGCTCTCTTCATTGCTGGGAGGCTGGCCACCATCGACCATGCGGTGACCGTGCTCAGTCGCGCCGGCCTCGACCATGGCGATATCCACGTCACCGGCGGCATTCCGCTTCCCCGCAACGACGAGCTCGAAGACAGAATCGTCGAGCTCCTCATAGGTCGGGAACGGGATCCACCGGCCGTCGTTCAACGCGAGCTTCACCGCCCCGATCGGCCCGAGGAAGGGGATCGGGCTGACGGTCAAGGCAGCCGAAGCTGCGTTGAGCGCTGCTACGTCGTAGTCGTTGATCAGGTCGGCGGAGAGAATGGTGGCCACTACGTGGGTCTCATAGAGGAACCCCTCTGGGAATGAGGGGCGGAGAGGACGATCGATCAAGCGTGCCGTCAACGTCGCCTTCTCCGTCGCTCGTCCTTCACGCCGGAAGAAGGAGCCTGGGATACGCCCAACGGCGTACATCCGCTCTTCCACATCAACGGTGAGTGGGAAGAAATCTGTGCCCTCGCGCATATTGCGGCTCGAAGTAGCCGTAACTAGGACATCCGTGCCGCCAATGCTGGCAACCACGGCGCCGTCTGCGAGGAGAGCGAGTTTGCCCGTCGAAAGAACGAGCTCTTTGTCGCCTATGCGACCGCGTACTGTGGTCTCTGCCACGCGCGTCTCCTTGTTTAGGGGAGAGTGCGGTCAATTGGCAGTGGTCGAGCTTCCGGCGGACCGCCGAAGCCCGGCCACTGTCAACTGAGGGCGCTCCCCCGCTGGCTGTCTCGAGAACGACACCTCCCGCGGGAACCAGGTCCCGAGAGGGTTGCCGCCCTCTATCGCCTCAGGCCGAGGCTGGCGATGAGGCTGCGATACCTCTCGACATCCTGGTTCCTGAGATACTTGAGGAGCCGTCGGCGCTTACCGACCATCATCAACAATCCCCGCCGGCTGTGATGGTCCTTCTTGTTGACCTTCAGATGCTCGGTGAGGTGGCTGATGCGTTCGGTGAGCAGCGCAACCTGGACCTCGGGCGAACCCGTGTCCGAGTCGTGCAACCCGTATTCTTCAATGATCGTCGTCGTGTCTTTCACGCAGAAGTTTCCTTTGAGAAAAGAAAGCGCGGACGAACGTCCGGCCGGGATTGTAACACG
>JASJAS010000139.1 GCA_030066875.1 Acidimicrobiia bacterium
CAACGAGGGCTATCAGTGCGTCGTAGCCATTGAAGGCAATACGCGGACGTATGAGGCGACCAGCCCGGCTGATGCTTACGCCTTCGCACTCCTCGACCTGCTTGCCGACCCGGAAGCGATGTTACGGCTCATCGTCGACGAGCCGCACCAGGGATAAGCTACGTCGATTGCCGCCCTAGGAGATCCGTGAACGCAGACCTGACCGACCTCGCCGAGCAGTACTGGCAAGACGAACTCGCTAATCAGCCGACCCAAGCCTTGATGCTTGGCATCCACGACTACGACCACCTCATGGAAGACGCCTCCCGTGAGCACGAGGATGCTCGCATCAGCAAGCTCCGGTCCTACGTCGCTCGAGCCGCTGCGCTGGACGAGGCCGACCTGGAACCCGACGAGCGCATCACTCGGGACGTCATGATGTTCGAGGCCGGTACGAGCGCTGACATACTCGAGATGCGGGCGGCTGAACTCGACGTCAATCACATCGCCGGCACCCCGGCAATCCTGCCCATCCTCTTCCCTCAGTTCCCAATCGATGAGCCGGAACACGCAGCAGCGATGCTCGAGAAGTATGCGGCGATGGCTCCGTGGTTCGACCAGATGACCGACCGTCTCCGCGCTGGTGTTGCCGCCGGACGCACCCCGATGGCGAGCACGGTGCAAGCCACGATCGCGCAAATCGATGATCAGCTCAGCGCATCGCCCGACGCCTCTGTGTTCATGAACGTGCAGAGCCCTGCGCAATACGGCGAAGCCGAGACCGCAGCGTGGCGCGACCAGCTCTCGGCGATCGTACGCGACAACGTCTATCCGGCATATCGACGATACCGGGACTACATCTCCGATCATGTTCTGCCGGCGTCACGCGACGAAGACCATCCCGGTGTATGCCACCTCGAGGGTGGTGACGAGTGGTATCGCCGGGCACTCAAGCGCCATACCTCGGTCGACCTCACCGCAGAGGAGATCCACGACATCGGGCTCGGTCAGATCGCAAAGCTGGACGACGAGTACCGTCAGCTCGGAAGCGAGGTGCTGGGTACGACCGATCTTGCGGAAATCTACCGGCAGCTACGCGATGATCCGGCGCTTCGATTCGACAACGGTGAGCAGGTGCGAGCAGCCTCCGAGGTCGCGCTGGCCAAAGCCAAGGAGGCCATGGCCGACTGGTTTGGCCGTCTCCCCAAGGCGGACTGTCTCGTCGAAGAGACCCCTACCGGGCCAACGGCCTTTTACATGCCGCCGGCAACAGACGGTTCCCGCCCGGGCAAGTTCTACGTCAATACATCCGACCCGGATGCGTGGAAGCGCTACGAGATGGAGGCACTGGCCTATCACGAAGGGATCCCGGGTCATCATCTCCAGCTGGCGATCGCCGGCGAACTCGACGGTATCCCGGAGTTTCGCAAGCACGCCATGATCACCGTCTACGCAGAGGGGTGGGGGCTGTACACCGAACGGCTCGCCGACGAAATGGGTCTCTACAGCGGCCCGCTGGAACGTATCGGAATGCTGTCGGCGGATTCGATGCGGGCCGGGAGGCTGGTCGTCGACACCGGAATCCATGCCAAGGGATGGACCCGGCAGCAGGCCATAGACTTCATGGCAGACAACTCACCGTTGAGTCTGGGCACCATAGAACCCGAGATCGACCGCTACATCGGATGGCCCGGCCAGGCGACGGCCTACATGATCGGGAGGCTCGAGATGGTACGGATGCGAGCCGAGGCCGAGACTGCGATGCGGGACCGATTCGATATCAAGGGCTTCCACGACACGGTCCTCTGTTCGGGGCTGGTGCCGCTGGGGACGCTCGACCGTATGGTCAAGGAGTGGGTTGCTGCGGCCTAGCCCATGGCCTCAAGAAACAATCGGCCACGGACGATATGTCCCCATGGCATCACTTGGTTGGTATCTCCTCATCTTCGGGGCCGGTTCTGGCCTCCTGTCGCTGTTCGACTACGAGTTCACTCTGCTGGGCTGGGTTTCCACGTGGGGCGACGGTGTCGCCTGGTTGATCCGGGGTGCTTTCATCCTCGTCGGCATGGGACTCGTCTCGCGCGAACAGAAGCTGCAGCAGCAAGCTCAGGCGCAGCAAGCCGGCTCAGTACCGCAAGGCCCGGTCAGCTAGCGGCTTCACTCACTCCCCATTAGGGAGGGCGGCTCAGCTCTCCTTGAGCCGGGAGGGTGAGCCTCACAGATGCTGCAGGATCAGATCGACTACTCCGTCGCGATTACTCCACACGGTGTCGTCGGTGGTTCTGATTACCGTCCACCCCCGCTTCCGAAACCATTCGCCGCGGCGCTCGTCATACTCCTGACGCCCAGGTTCAGTGTGGCTTGGGCCATCAACCTCAACAATCAACCGCCGCGCCCAGCAGGCGAAGTCCACGATGCAAGGGCCGATCGGCTCCTGCCTCCGGAACCTCACACCCAAGCTGCGGTTGCGCAGCGTCCACCACAGGATTGCTTCGGCCCTCGTCGGTTTCTTCCGCATCTCGCGAGCGAACGCAGTGAGTTGCCTGGGTCTTCGAGACATGCGCGACACGAGTACCACAGGCGAGTGACACGCTCTTGACCCTCTCCGACCTCGCTTGCCCCTAGGGCTGCGCTCGGCCACCTCTCCCTCAGGGAGAGGGAACGAGAAGACGGACCCAAGGAGGGCCCGTTTCTCGTGTCGCGGAGAGGGAGGGATTTGAACCCTCGAGGGAGCTTTAACCCCCTATTCGCTTAGCAGGCGAACGCCTTCGACCGCTCGGCCACCTCTCCAGGTAGACGGAGGTTATCAGGTCCCCGGCAGGCCCATCATTCGCAGTTGCCGAATGTCACGCCGGTGCCGCCCGCAACGTCGGCGGAAGTCACTGGTGAGCCGTCGGTGAAGAAGTTGCAGGCGAAGTGGTGCGGTCCCGGTGAGTTCAACAAGGCCACCCGGTTTACACCGGCCTCGATTGTGTTGTTCCGGACATCCAATGTCGCCGTGTTGTAGGCCCGCAGCGTGTACCACCCGTGTTCAGCGATGTAGTTGCCGGTTACGTCGACATGCACCTCGGCGAAATTGGTGGCAAACACGAGGTCGGTTACACCGATGTTGTCCGGGATTTCGTCGAAGTAGTTGTACGAGATCTCCATCTCGCCGGTCGTTACCCCGAACTCACCGAGTTGGAAGCCGTCGAGGTGAGAACTCTCATCACCGAGCGGATCGTGGCGGAAGTTGCGGGTGAAGACGAACCCATCCAGGTTGCCGTCTGCGAAGACGGTGTCATCTCCACCGATCAGTTCGTTGTCGGCGATGCGCACGTCGGTGATGTTGTTGAAGAGAAAGAGCTTGGCGTCGATGAGGCCGTTGATCTGCGAGTGGTGGATGTTGAGTCCGGTCCGAAGTTCGGACTCGTTTGCCTTGATCGGGTAGTAGCCCGCACAGTTGATAATGACGTTGCGGATGGTGACGTCGTCCGCCTCGACAGTCACGCAGCCATCGACGATGACGTTTTCCAACAGCGTGCCGTCGGCGGTGATCCTCTGACTCCCCACAACTGTGGTTGGGACAGGCGCAACGACTCCGACACCGACGGAGTCTCCGACATCGCCGGGGGTCACGTAGTCATTGGGAATCTCCGGTGGAATGATCGGCGGGAGGCCCAACGCGCGCACCAGGAAGGAGGCCATCTGCCCACGAGTGACCGGATCGTCCGGGCAGAACGAGGTGTTGGTCGGAGGGTCGCAGCCCCGAGTCACTCCAGCCGCGGCAATAGAGTTGATGGCCGCTTCATGGATCGACGCGTCGTCGTCGGTGAACCAGTCGGTGGTCGATGCTGGATAGGCAAACGCACGAGCCAGCATCGAGGCCATCTCCGCGCGGCTGATGGAACGGCTGGGGCAGAACGTGTCGTTGGCCGGCGGGTTGCAGCCGCGCGTGATCCCCGCGGCGGCGACCGCATTGATATCCCCTTCGAAGATGCTGCCATCGTCATCTGTGAAGTGGTCGGTGGGAGTGCTCGCCAGGTTGAGGGCCCGGGTCAAGAATGCAGCCATCTGGGCGCGCGACACCGGCCGACTCGGGCAGAACTTGTCGTTGGCCGGCGGGTTGCAGCCGCGCGTGATACCGGCAGCTGCGATCGCTTCGATCGACCCTTCGTGCACAGAGCTGTTGTCATCGATGAAAGTCCCTCCCGGAGGGAGCGCGAGCAGAAGCGCGACGCTGAGAAGGGAATGAAGCATGGCACCAGCCTAAGGGCGTGACGATCCTTAACAGAGCCTGAATCCTCGTCCCGCCGGGAACACAAACCGACGAAGTCTGGTTGATCGGATCGATAGGATCACACCAGATTCACCAACCGGAGCGGCCGATGGATTTCGACAAGGCAGACCTCAAACAACGTCTCACCCCACTCCAGTATCGGGTTACCCAGGAAGCAGGTACAGAACGCGCTTTTTCCGGCGCATACTGGGACACCAAAGACCCAGGAACGTACACGTGCATCGTTTGCGATACCCCGCTGTTTTCCAGCGACACCAAGTACGACTCCGGGAGCGGCTGGCCCAGCTTCTATGAGGCGCTCGACCCCGAGGCGGTGGAGCTGCACGTCGATCGCAGCTTCGGGATGGTGCGCACCGAGGTCACCTGCGCCAAGTGCGGAGCGCACCTCGGGCATGTCTTTCCCGACGGACCCCAACCGACGGGCGATCGCTACTGCATGAATTCGGCCTCGTTGAACCTCGAACGCGCCGAGGCCGAATAGGGCCCGCTGCCCACGGTTTACTCTGTAGAGGGTGAAACTGGAACTCACCCGCAAGACGGATCTCGCCGTGAAGGCGATGCGCGCTTTGCATGCTCATGACGGGCGGCTCACGGGTAGCGACCTCGCCCAACTCATTGAAACCACGGGTCCGTTCATGTCCCAGGTAGTCGCCCCACTGGTGCAGGCCGGTTGGGTCGAATCCCGTCCCGGCCCCACCGGCGGATATGCACTTGCGGTGGACCCGCGGACGGTGTCCTTCCTCGAACTCATCGAGACCATCGAAGGTCCACTCGACAACGAGACCTGCATCCTCGAGGGCGGTCCTTGTGGAACGGACGAACACTGTTCGCTGCACACGGCCTGGTCATCCGCCCGAGGTGCAATGCGGAATTCATTCTCCGCAATCCCGATTGTGGACGGCGAGTAGCGCGCTACGCCCATCCCTCACCGTCGGTGGCGTCGTAGTACTGGCAAGATGACTGCCACCGTCAACCAAGACATTCGCAACGACATCTCGAGCCTGTTCGTGGGTGACCGCACGCTCGGGGATTCGTTCGCACCCCCTTTGCTGTTTGTCGCAGCAAACGCCATCTGGAGTCTCGAAGTGGCAGCCGCAGTGGCCATTACGTCGGGCTTGCTCGTTGCGCTCTTGCGGCTGAGGCGGGGCCAGAGGTTGATCTACGCCCTCGCGGGCATCGGAGGAATCGGTTTCGCCGCGTTCCTCGCTCTGCGTTCCGGCCGGGCCGAGAGTTACTTCCTCCCCGGGATCGTGACGACTTTCCTGTATGCGGGAGGGACGCTTGCTTCGATCCTGGTCAAGCGCCCACTTTCGGGATGGACGGGCTGGGCTTACCGGAGATGGCCGCTCGATTGGTTCTGGCGGGATGATGTCCGGCCCGCTTACAGCCACGCTTCGTGGTACTGGTTCTGGTACTTCGCGATCCGTGGTGCGCTATCGCTGTGGCTGTTCACGATTGAGCAAGCAGAACTTCTCGCAGTGTGGAAGACGGTCACCTCCTGGCCGACGATCGTTCCGTTGTTCTTCCTGAGCTATCGGGCAGGGGTTGCGAAAAGAGACGCTCTGGGAGGACCCAATATCGAGGAGCATCGGGCCGGAGCCAGCCCACCATATGTCGGTGGCCAACGGGGCTTCTAGCATTGTTGATATCACACGAAGGGGCCCGACAACATGACCGGTAGTGATGATCTAATCCGCCAGGCACGCAGCGCAACCGTCGGGGCGCTGCCGAAGTCACCGAGGATGAACACGGCGGTGATTGCCTGTATCGACGCTCGGGTCGAACCGAACCGGGTCCTCGGCGGTGACCAGGGTGACTATCACGTCATCCGCAACGCAGGTGGGTTGGTTACGGACGACGCGCTGCGCTCGCTGATGGTCTCTCAGTCTCACGGAACCACCCGGGTAATCGTCATGATGCACACCGACTGCGCAGCGATGGCATACCCGGCGGCTGCGGAGCGCGCCCGGTTGGAGCAGGAAACGGGGCAGCGTATCGAGTTCAAACTGCATCCGTTCGACGACCTGGAAACGGAGCTGCACCGCGGTGTCGCTCAGCTGCGGTCGACACCGTTCTTGCCCCACACAGAAAACATCAGGGGTGTCATCTACGACGTAGAGACCGGTCGGGTCCGTACGGTTGTGGACTAGGACTACCAGCCGCCCCGGTGCACCACCTCGTCGAACGGACGCCGGTTCAGGTTGTTGATCGGTGATAGCGGCCGATCGGCCGGGTAGCCCAAGGCAATGAAGAACGCTGCGTATTGGCCGTCGGGTAGGCCGAGGATCGAACTCGCCAGCTCCCGATCCTCTACGACGGCGTGGGCGCTACCGATACCGAGGTCGGCGGCGGCAATCATCATTGTGATCGACACCTGGCCGAGGTCATAGGCGTTCCAGCCCGCTTTTCGGGGATCCTCGGTGACCGGCGTCACCAAGGTGATCGTCGCGGCGGAGCCGGCAACATGGCCGGCACCTTGCCAGCACTTGGCCAGCTCTGCGAGCTGCGCGCGGTCGGTCGAAACGACGAAGTCCCAGGGTTGGCGGTTCATGGCCGACGGAGTACGCCGGCCCGCTTCGAGAATCCGGTCGAGATCCGCCTCGGGAATCGGCTGGTCGTTGTAGCTGCGGACGTTGCGGCGTGAGGTTATGGCGTCCCAGGTTTCCATGCGTGACTCCTTCAGATGTCGGGGCCGAAGATAGGCGACGATTTGCAGGCGTGGTGACGTCCTGGGCCCCCCACTCGTCTTGGCGTCGCAGATCGGAACATATTCCGGTGAGTGACGCCAGAAGACGCTTCCCACACGACAAACCGGCCCACAGTCCCGCACCAACGCCGGCTCGCGGGCAGAAAGAGCAGATCGCACGACCATAGCGACAGAACCCCGGCTCAGCGGCCGGGGTTCAGAGCGGAGGGAGTGGGATTCGAACCCACGGAGGTATTACCTCAACGGTTTTCAAGACCGTCGCCTTCGTCCGCTCGGCCATCCCTC
>JASJAS010000140.1 GCA_030066875.1 Acidimicrobiia bacterium
TGCCAGGGAGAAGAGAGCACCCCCGTGCGTGGAACCGTGGAAGTTGAGGTGGCTATCAGTGACCGCCATCTCGACGATCACCAGCGCCGGGTCGTCAGAGATGAGCTGAATACCGAGCATCGCGGCGTACGGATCGCTGTCGAAGTAACGGCGGATGCGGGCACGGTCGTCCATGGGCGGAGACGTTAGCTCCGTTGCCCTACCCGGCGCAGGGTAGGTGGACCCTGCGCCGGGGACCAAGGATGCCGGGGCTAGCTGCTGGCGTCGAGAGGCCCAACAGCGCTTCGGATGAACTCAACGACCTGGTGAGCGAGTTCGTGGGCTTCTCGAAGTGCTTCCCGCGACTCATCCAAGGCGGCCTTGCCCTCACGGAGGGCGGCTTGTGCAGGATCGGGCCAGTCCTCGGGTTGCAGGCCTACGACGTCTTCCGCCACCGGGCCACCAGTGGCGACAGCTTGCTCGACCAGGCGCAACATCTCATCTAGCTTCTCTTGCGCTTCCGATGTGTCGACATCGGTTTCTCGGGCGATCCGATCGAGAGCCTCCTGGAGTTCACTCCCGAACTCCGTGAAACGATCGGAAGCCGCAACCACTGTGTCGGACGCTGCTACCTCGTGGGTCTTGGGAGCGAGGAGAGCAAACACAAGCGTGGTCTCGAAGATGGGTGGGGCGATCTCGCGCAATTCCTCGAGGGTCGTCACCGCTTGCACCGCCGCAAGTCCGGCCCGGAGTACCTCACGCGCAGCTGCGACGTCTTCCTGCAGCGCGGCGGCGTGTGTTTCCGTCATGTGCTGGGCCGATTCGACCTTGGCCACCAGGCGGTCCAACGCGCCGAGGCGGCGCTCGATCTGGTCGACGATGTGTGCCCTGGCGCGCTCGAAGTTGTCATGAAGGGCCGCGTCGCTGATCGCTGGGTCATCGCGCCGGGGTACTTCGCTCTCGGTTTGAGCGCCGGCTGTTACCGGTATTGCGGTGGCAAGAACCATTGCCGCCAGTAAGGCGAACAGAGTGCGTTTCCTACTCATTGAATAGACCTCCTTCTTCTTGAGCGAGACTTGATTCGAGATCGGATAACAACTCGGTCAGATCGGTCAGCAGGTCGTCCAACTCAGCCGTACTGAACTCGACTTCGATGCGCGACGACTCTTCGATCGTCGTCGTTGTCGATGGTGGGGTGACGGTGGTCACGGGCGGCACCGTCACCGATCCGACCAAGGTGGTCGTCGTGACCGCGATCGATGGTGTGGCCGGCTCCGGCACCGTCGTTGTTGCGGCTGTGGGTCCTGATTGGGATGCATCCGTGCCGAGGTCGGCTGCAGTGCATCCGACTGTCAGCAGAACCACGACCCCTACCGCCAGGACCCGTGCGCGAGTTGCTCCGTCCATGGGAACAGGCTGGCGGAGGTCTGTTTGGGTGTTTGGGGCAGCTTGTAAGAAGTCTGTTAGCTCTTCAGCGCCGGGCCGACCCCACCAACCGCCAGGTTGCCGGTAGCAAGGAGCCGGCGAGCACGACCTTGAGCAGGTCGCCAACCACAAACGGGGCCGCTCCCAACGCGATTCCCTCCGTTAGGGAAACGTCAGCAACATGCGCCAGCCAGGGGACACCGAAGAGATAGATCACCACCGTTCCGGTGAGGAAGGCCGGGACGGCCGTGGTCACGGTCCTGTCTTGGCGGTTCTCAGCAAGGTAGCCGACGACAGCGGCAGCAATGATGAACCCGATCAGGAACCCGCCGGTTGCCCCGGTGGCATGCTCCCAGCCGCTGGCTCCGCCCGCGTAGAACGGCAGGAATAGACCGAGCAATAGGTAGAGCCCCTGACTTGTTGCTCCGGCGGCACTCCCCAGGGCAGCGCCGGAAAGCAGGACGGCGAACGTCTGTCCGGTGATGGGCACAGGTGTAAAGGGAAGCGGGATGCGAATCTGGGCCGCAAGGGCGGTGAGGAGGGCGAAGCCGGTCACCAAGGCTGCGGTGGTGATCCAAGTGCGCGGCAGCACCGCGCCGGCGATGACTCGCGTGGGGATCGTTGTCTGCATTCGGCTCCCTCCCAAGGCTGCGCCCGAGGGAGCATAGGCGACAGGGGAGCCGGTTTGCATCCGAATCTAAGGGCGATCTGGACTCGATCCGATAGTAAGCACCGGGAGGTACCATCCCCCGGGATGAACGAAATCGACATAACGGAGCAGCAACAGCCGTTTGAACCGGCTACCCGGCGACGCCGCATGCCGGTGTGGCCGTTCTTCGTTGCTGCGCTGATGCTTCTTATTGGGTCATTCGTCTTTGCCGTGGTCGCGATTCCGATTTCGTTGCCGTATTACGCGATGTCGCCCGGCCCGGTTAGTGACGTGAGCGATTACATCGAGGTGGGAGACAGGCCGGATACCACCCAGGGCGAGATGTTCTTTCTCACGGTGTCGTTGTCTAGCCAGGAAGTGAATGTGCTGGAGTGGATGGCTGCCAAGCTCGACGCCAGGGTCGACCTGGCCCCGGTAGAGAACATCCGCCCGGCCGGGGTGTCCCAGGAGGAAGTGCGCCGGCAGAACCTCGAACTCATGAATCGCTCGAAGGAAAACGCCAAGTACGTTGCCCTCAGCTATCTGGGCTATGAGGTCACGTACAACGGCTCCGGCGCATTGATCAACTCGACCATCGAAGGTTCGGCAGCAGAAGGCGCTCTCCAGGAAGGCGACGTGATCGTGGCAGTGGCGGGGGAACCGGTCGAGTTCTCGACCGATGCCGTCGACCTGATCGGCGGGAGATCGCCCGGGGATGAACTGATCCTGACTATCGAGCGAGTCGATCTCGAAGACCCTGATGTGGTCACCACGATGGATGTCACGCTGGTCCTGGGGCCCTACCGCTACGAGGACGAGGACGGCAACGTTCTTGACGATCCCGATCGAGGCATGGTGGGCGTTCTCCTCAGCGACGCACCGGTCGAGGTGGTGTTCCCCGTCGATGTCGAAATCGATAGCCAGAACATCGGCGGCCCATCGGCCGGAATGATGTTCACTCTGGAGATAATCGACTCGCTCACTCAGGAAGACCTGACCAAGGGGCGCCGTATTGCAGGCACCGGGACAATCGACGCAGAGGGCAATGTGGGCAGGATCGGCGGGATGCGGCAGAAGACGTTCGGCGCAATCGATGCCGGGGCCGAATACCTCCTCGTACCCGCAGGCAACTACGAGGAAGCGCTCGAGGCGGCCGGCGACGACATCACGGTCGTTTCCATCAGCACTCTCGAGGATGCCATTCTCTTCCTCGAATCGCTAGCGGCTGCTTAGGGACGGTGGTTTGACACCGTACCCTCGGCCGGCACAGGTATCGTGGCTGAATGGCCGATGATCTCAGCCCGAGCGACGTTCGAGCGCGCAAGTTCAGTTCTGGACGCCGCGGATACGATCGGCGTGAGGTTGCAGCGTTCCTGGAGCAAGTCGCCAGCCGGATTGCAGCCTTGGACGGTGAGTTGGGGTCCCTCAAGACGCGACTCAATCAGCTGGGCATTACCGACCTTCCCGATCTCAAAGCGGAGATCGAGGATGTTGGTGTCGAGATCCAGAGCGTCCTCAATGCAGCAAAGGCCGCTGCGGAGGGGCTGAGGACGAGGGCCGCGGCGGATGCTGCAGACAAGCTCACTGCTGCTGAGGAAGCAAGCCGGGCGTTGCGCGGGGATGCCTGGTCGACTGGGTCGACCATGCTGGAACAGGCCGACTCGGCTGCGGGCCGCTTAGTGGGAGAAGCGCGGGAAGATGCGCTGTTCATCCGGGCAGAGGCGGAACAGGATGCAAAGCGCCTGGTATCGGATGCACGCCGTCAAGCCGATGAAATGATCCGGTCGTCGCGGGAGGAAAGCGAACGCATCGTGGTGATCGCCAAGGCGGAGAGTGAGGCGATCCTGGAAGGTGCGCGTCAGTCTGCGGAGAAGGCTCAGGAGCGAGCCCGTGCTTTGGAGAACAGGCGCACGGAACTGCTCGAAGAGCTCGAGGCGGCTGAGTCGGCAATTCGCGAACTCGAGACCAGCCGCAGCGACCGCACCCTTGATGGCACGGTGCGGGTGATAGTGCCCGGCGACGACACTACTCGTTGGCCGGACGACGAAGGAGCGGTGCGGATCCTTCCGACGCCCCCACCCGAGCCGGTCGCACCGGAGCCTGTCGATGCAGAGGCGATGGCTGCCGAGGTCGAGCAGATGCGGACCGCCGCAGCCAAACCGTCACCTGACGAGGAAGAAGTCGACGAGGTCGTATCCGAACCGACGTCCTCCGAGGAGGAGGTCATGGCAGCCGCCCCAGACGCCGGCCCGGAACCGGCCGGCGCCGACGAAGAGCCTGTTCCGCAGCCGGACGTGGAAGCCACACCCGAGCCTGACAAGGTGCCGAAACCAATCCCCGAGCCGGTGGGCAAAGAGGATGCTTCCCGCCATGGAGAGCCGGAAGAGCCGGCACCCGCTCCGACTGTGATCGACAAGGTCACCGTCGTGAAGGACGACCCGGGCATCGACGCCCTCTTCGAGAAGCTACGGTCCGCTACCGAGGAGCCACCGGCCCTCGAGAAGGCGGTTGAACCCGCCGTCGAACCGGCCGTCGAACCGGCCGTCGAACCGGTCGTCGCAGAGGGTGAAGAACCAACAGCTCCACCCGTCCTCCACGTTGTGCCGGATCTCGCAGTCCTCGGCGACTTCGAGTTACGCGACCGGATGCTGTTGCCCATCGAAAACCGCGGCTTGCGAGGCTTGAAGCGAAGGATCGTCGAGCTCCAGAACCGTGTCCTCGAAGAACTGCGTCGCTCCTCGGGGGACTGGCGGCTCGGCAAGGATCACGTCGTGGAGATCATGGGGGACGAGTTGGATTCGGTTCTGCTCGACAGCTTCCGTGCCGGGCACACCGCAGCGGCAGAGACTATCGGCGCCACAGAACCGCAACTAACGGGTGGACCAGAACAAGGTGCAGCCGAAACCTTCACGTCTGATCTCCATCGCGACGTGAATGCTGTTATCGAGCGCGGTGAGATCGGAAGCAGGCGTCTTTCAGCCGACGTCGGCAGGGCTTTTCGCAGTTGGCGCGCCGACGACGCTGAACGGCACGTTCGGCAAGCAGCACGGCGGGCATACAACGACGGTCTGCTTGCCTCCTACAGTCGTCTCGGCGTTGACTCGGTTGAGGTCGTCGCCCCCGGGCGCCCGTGTGGCAGATGCAGCGCCGGCACGGGAGCCTCGTGGCAACCGGGTGCAGATCCGCCTGCGGCCGTTGTGATTCCTCCCGCGGGGCCAAGTTGCGCAGCCCTGATCGTCCCGGCAACCCGTACCGGTTCCGATACGCCGCCCGAGCAATAGAATCTCCTCGTGATCAATCGCGAACCCGTACCAATTCGACCTTCCGGCCAACGGCGGCGCTGGCCGACCATCGTTGCTGTGGCCGTTGTCGGCGTGCTCGTAACCGGCCGCTTCTTCGCCACCCTGTGGACCGACTACCTCTGGTATCAGTCGGTCGGCCAGACCGGTGTCTGGCGCACCCTCGTGTTCACTAGGGTCGGGCTCGTCATCGTGGCCTCGGCACTGGCATTCGGCCTCTTCTGGGTCAACCTGTGGCTGGTAGATCGGCTCTCGCCCCGGCGCCGGGTGCCGACCGGCACTCCGGAGGAAGAGCTGCTCGCCCGCTTCCAGGAGTGGATCGAACCCCGAGTGAGTCGAGTTCGCCTGTTGGTATCGGCGTTCTTCGGTCTGCTGCTCGGTTTGGGCGCCTCGGTGTGGTGGCAGGAGTGGCTGCTATTCATCAACGGAAGCGATTTCGGGGTGGCCGACCCGATCTTCGACAACGATCTGTCGCGCTACGTCTTCGAGCTCCCGTTCTACAACGTGCTGTTTGGCTGGCTGTTCCAGCTCGTATTGGTCATCGCGGTTGTCAGCGCCTCGATCCACTACCTCAACGGGGCGGTCGAATTCTCGTTTAACCGGAGAGTCGCCCCCGGGGTCAAGGTCCATCTCTCTGTTCTGTTCGCCAGCCTTGCTGTACTCAAGGCCGCCGGCTACCTGCTCAATCGGTGGGAACTGCTCTTCTCGGAGCGCGGTCAGGTGTTTGGTGCTTCATACACGGACGTCAACGCCCAGCTTCCGGCCCTCAACCTCTTGATCCTGATCTCCCTGGTAGCGGCCGCGATTCTGCTCTTGAACCTGCGCTTCCGCGGCTGGACACTTCCGCTGGTGGCGATCGGGCTTTGGCTGGGTACATCGATCATCGTTGGTGGCCTCTACCCATCGCTCATCCAACGGTTCCGGGTAGTGCCGGACGAGGTGAACAAGGAGGCCGAGTTCGTCGGCTACAACATCGACGCCACACTGGCTGCCTACGGGCTGGACGGCATCGTGGTGCAGCCGTTTGCGGCATCGGCCGACCTGGACCGAGAAGTGCTGGAGCAGAACCAGGACACCATCGACAACATCCGGCTCTGGGACCCTGGGGTCCTGCTGACGACGTACCGGCAGCTGCAGAACATCAAGACCTACTACGACATAACGGACGTCGACGTCGATCGCTACACGATTGACGGAGCCTTGACCCAGGTAATGGTGTCCGCCCGGCAGCTTGACGAGGCCAACGTGCCTGGCGGGGGATGGGTCAACGAGAAGCTGGTGTACACCCACGGTTACGGCTCGGTGGTTTCGCCCGCCAACAGTGTGACCCCCGAAGGGCAGCCCGAGTTTCTCGTTCAGGACATACCCCCGGTGACAGTGACGCCCGATCTCGAAACCGTCGAGGACCGTGTCTACTTCGGTGACGCGGCCAGCGGTACCTTCGCCATCGTCGGGAGCAAGCAGGACGAGGTCGACTTCCCGATCAGCGAAGAAGGCGACAACGTCGCATTCACCAACTATGACGGTGAGGGCGGCGTGGATCTCGGCGGCATCTTCCGTCGGCTTGCGTTTGCGCTGCGCTTCGCAGATCTCGACACGCTCATCTCGGGTCAGTTGACTCCGGACAGCAAAGTCTTGATGGAACGGAACATCATCGACCGGGTGAGCCGAGTCGCTCCATTCCTCTACACCGACGCCGACCCGTATCTGATCCGCACCGACGACGGCAGATTGGTCTGGCTGGTCGACATGTACACGGTCACCAACAACTACCCGTACTCGGAAGCAGCCCCGGTTGGTCGCCTCAACCGCCTGTCCTCATTGCCGAGGGATTTCAACTACATCCGCAACTCGGTCAAGGCGACGGTCGACGC
>JASJAS010000141.1 GCA_030066875.1 Acidimicrobiia bacterium
CGCCGACGGGGCTGAGATGCCTGCCGACATCAGAGAGCATGTGCGCTACCCCGAGGATCTCTTCCGGGTTCAGTCCGACCAGTACACGCTTTATCACATCACCGATCCGCGCCAGTTCTTCTCCGAGGTCGACCCTTGGGAGATCGCGCGCGATCCCTCGACCGCCGAACGTCCCCTGATCCGTAACGAACCGGCGGAAGGCCAGCCTCGCCCAATGCTTCCCTACTACCTGCTGATGAATCTGCCGGGTGAGGAAGAGCTTTCGTTCATCATCATGCAGCCTTTCACCCCACGAGCCCGACCCAATATGGTCTCGTTCCTGGTGGCAAAGAGCGATGCAGAAGAGTACGGAGAAATGATCGAATACCGCTTGCCGGCCGGCAGCAGACAAAACGGTCCCGGCCAGGTGGGTGACCTGATCAACCAAAACACCGAAATCTCCGCCGAGTTCACGCTGCTCGGGCAGGGCGGGTCCAAGGTGATACAGGGCAGCATGCTGGTGTTACCGATCGAAGAGTCTGTGATGTACGTCCAGCCCATCTACATCCAGGCAGAGACAACGTCAACAGCCCCTGCTCAGAACGCCTTTGGGGTGCCGATACCGGACGAATCCGAGGGTATCCCGGAGTTCAAGCGCGTCGTTGTGTCGTACAACGGTGATATCCAGATGCGGAACTCGCTTGGAGAGGCCCTGGACGCAGTATTCGGGCCCGGTACGGGAGCCGCCGTCGACCAGCAGCCCGATGAGCCCAGTGACGGCGCTCCGAGCGACGGCATTCCGAGCGACGTCCCTGAGGAGGTTGCGGCGCTGGTCGAGGCGGCGGAGCAAGCCCTCGTCGAGGCCGACGAGGCGCTCCGCAACGGCGACCTCGGCACCTATGCCGAGAAGGTGGCTGAAGCCCAGGACCTCATCAGCCGAGCGACGGCGCTGATCGGAGAAGCCGCCACGGCCAACGGCTGAGTCAGTTCCCCCGGCGTCCCTTCCCTCTCCAGGCCATCTTCATGTAGACGTTTCCAGCGCGTAGTTCATCGAGCATCTGCTGGATCCGCTTGGCGCGAGTCTCCGGCCGCTTGGCGTGGATGATCCAGCCGATGTAGTCATTCCGTTGGTAGGGAGGCCGCTGCTGGTAGGCCTCCATCAAGCCGCTAGCAAGCAGTGCCTCTTCGACGTATTCGGGCATGGGCCAGCGCGGGCGACGAGGCGGTCTATCCATGCGGGCAACTTAGTGGAGATCTGACTGCGGGGTCTCGCAGGACTTACCTGTCCATGGGGTAGAGATCTAACCCGAACGCGAGAACGGCACGCCGGGGTGTGCTCTGGTCCCGAACCTGACCTTCGGCTGTTACGTTGTTCCTTGGTTCGATAGGAACCGGATTCTGCCTAACAACGGCGGAAGCGAACGTGCTCAGCGCGACCTCGACACCGGAGGGTGTGACATGAAGAAGAGTGCAGTAGTTGGCGTGGCTTCGGGTGTGGCGCTAGCGGTGATCCTGCTCACCAAGAAGGCCCAGTCGTCCGAATCTCCTCACGAGCGTGAAGCGCGACGAGCCGAGAAGCGCGCTGAGATGTTCGAGAAGATGCGGGCGCATATGGAATCGATGCCCGAGGACTTCCCGCCATTGGTGATGTTCAACAACGTGGCAGCGATTCGGGAGAACACTGACCGGATTCGCGAACTCCTCGAAGCCGATCGCAGCGACTCAGAAGAGCCCGAAACCCCTATCTCCGCGTAGCCGAGGCGATCGGCGGGCCGCCGCAGCCACGTCCGCAGGCCGGTGTGAGACCGCTCGCATCGGACAGCTGCTCCCTGCTCTCAGCGTCCTGAGGCTTGCAGAAACCTCCCACAACGCTGCGACGTTCTGAGACCTCTCCTCTTCAGTCGGCTCGAGTTACTCGTTGACGGCGCGGCTGAGCCTCGGTCTCAACCCATGACGCTCGATGAAGTCAACCAGATAGTCGTTGACATCATCGACGTGGATCAGGAAGGCGTCGTGTCCGTGCGGAGCGTCGATCTCAACCAGCTCCCCACGAGGCAAAGCCTCTGCCATCGCGGCTACTTCGGTTGGCGGATACAGTCCGTCGCTGCTCACCGTGATCGCCAGGGCGGGTTGCTCGATCGAACCGAGCGCTGCAGCCACTGAACCGCGCCCTCTGCCAACGTCATGGCTGTCCATGGCCGCTATTAGCGTCAGGTAGGTGTTGGCGTCGAACCGATTGACCAGTTTTTCGCCCTGATAACGCAGATAGCTCTGAACCTCGTAGTCGCCCGCCGCGGACGCGGTACGCCCAAAGCGAACCTCGAAGTTGTGCGGACTGCGATAGCTGATCATCGCCATGCTGCGTGCTGCGGCAAGCCCCTGCGCCGGACCAGCCCCGAGTGGATAGCGACCACCCGCGAAGTTGGCGTCGGCCTTGATGGCCTGGCGCTGCGCCTCGCTGAGGGCGACACTCCACGCCGACTGGGTCGGTCCTACCGCGATCGGGGCGATGGCGCGGACCCTTTCCGGATAGAGCAATGCCCACTCCAGCACCTGCATCGCCCCCATCGACCCACCGACCACCAGATCGAGTGTGTCGACTCCCAGATGGTCGAGTAGGCGAGCTTGGGCGTGCACCATGTCGCGAATGGTGACTTCGGGGAAGGTTCCACCGTAGGGCTCGAAGGCGCCGTTGGCCCGACTCGTGGGCCCGGTGGTTCCGTAGCAGCCGCCGAGGACGTTGGCGCACACGATGAAGTCGCGCTCCGGGTCCAGTGCTCGATCGGGCCCGAACAGCTCAGCCCACCAGTCGTCGGCATCTGCCGAGCCGGTGAGAGCATGACACACCAGAGTGGCGTTGTGCCGGGGACGCCCCCACGTTCGGTATGCGATCCGAACGTGGGGGAGGGCGCCGCCCGACTCCAACGGGAACACCTCGTCGATGTCGAGGAACTCGGTCTCGGCCGAGATCCATCGCTTCAGGCTCATGCGGCCGCACCTTTCAACCCGGCGCGGGCAAACGCAAGTTCGAAGTCCTCCTTGATGTCGTCGATGTGCTCGATGCCGACCGACACCCGGACGAGATCATCGGTCACGCCGGACGCAACCTGCTCCTCGCCGTCGAGCTGCTGATGAGTTGTCGAGGCAGGGTGGATCACCAATGTCTTGGCATCCCCGACGTTGGCTAGGTGTGACGCAAGCTCGACAGAGTCGATGAACCGTTGCCCGGCCGCCAGGCCGCCCCGGATCCCGAAGGCGAGCACCGCCCCATACCCGTTGCTGAGGATGCGAGTCGCAGTCTCGTGATAGGGATGGCTCTTCAAGCCCGGATAGCTAACCCACTCAACCGACGGATGTGCCTCGAGCCACTCTGCCAGTTCCTGTGCGTTGTCGGAGTGACGCTGCACTCGCAGCGACAGGGTCTCGAGCCCCTGAAGGAACAGGAAAGAGTTGAACGGGCTGAGCGCGGGTCCGAAGTCCCGTAGCCCTTCGACGCGGGCCCGGATGATGAAGGCAATGTTGCCAAACGGCCCGTCTGGTCCAAACACTTCGGCGAACTTGAGGCCGTGATATCCCGGCGCCGGATCCGTGAAAAGTGGGAACCTGCCGTTGGACCAATCGAACTTGCCCGAATCGACGATCACGCCACCGATCGACGTTCCGTGGCCGCCGATCCACTTGGTGGCCGACTGAACGACGATATCGGCCCCGTGATCTATTGGTCGGCACAAATAGCCGGCCGCACCGAAGGTGTTGTCGACGACGAGGGGAACTCCGGCGGCATGAGCCACCTCCGCGATGGCGGGAAGGTCGGGAACATTGAACCGGGGATTACCGATCGTTTCGACGTATACGGCCTTGGTTCTCTCGTCGATCTGTGCCGCAAAATCGGCAGGATCGTCGCCGTCGACGAACCGGACTTCGATGCCCAGGCGTTGGAACGACACCTTGAACTGGTTGTAGGTACCGCCGTACAGATAGCTGGTGGAGACGATGTTGTCTCCGGCTTCGGCAAGCGTGGTCAACGCCAGGAATTGAGCAGCCTGGCCGCTGGCCGTAGCCAGCGCCGCGACGCCGCCCTCCAATGCAGCAATGCGTTGCTCGAACACATCGCTGGTCGGATTCATGATCCGTGTATAAATGTTGCCGAATTCCTCGAGTCCGAACAGACGGGCGCCGTGGGCGCTGTCGTCGAACGTGTAGGACGTCGTCTGATAGATGGGTACCGCCCGGGCATTCGTACCCGGCGCCGGATCCTGGCCAGCGTGTACCTGCAGTGTCTCGAATCGGTAGTTGTTGCTCATGGTCGGCTCCTATGTCGGTCCGACCGGCTTCCGGGTGGGGTTCAACAAACAAGAAACCCGCTCCCGGCTGAGCCGGTGCGGGTGCTTGCTTTCCCTGTGAGATGCTTGCTACGCGTCGAATCCGCACGGCTCGTATGGGGCCATGCACATCATTCGGGTTGACGTAGCGTTTCTCATTGCGTGAGAAAGTACCTGTCGGCAACCACCGTGTCAAGGGTTAGCCCTTTCGCCCCTTCCGTTCTTACGGATCCCAGCGGCCTTCAGGGCCGCCGACGTACGCAAGAACGGCTGGGCGTTGGGGAGCCGGTCTAGCGGGCCGCGGGCACGTACTGGATCATGCCCCACTGTCCGTTGACGAGCCAATCGGGGTCGGCGATCGCAGCGCGGGCGATAG
The DNA here is from genome assembly GCA_030066875.1 of Acidimicrobiia bacterium. GTDB lineage: Bacteria > Actinomycetota > Acidimicrobiia > Spongiisociales > UBA5794 > JAAETI01. Next base: position 4,678 of record JASJAS010000141.1, read on the forward strand.
TTTCCGGCTCTAGGCCCGCCATCACTTCTGCCTTGGACGTCCGGAGCGCCACTAGGGGGGCCGGCGGAAGCACGATATCGACGATTGGGGTCGTCGCATCCCAGCGGAGATCACCGAGCAGCCGCCGATAGTTGGCGTCTCCCTTGACGATGACGAGATCCACGGCACCGAGGTCGTCGTCGAGGTCCCGCGGTCGTTCCCAGAACGGCAATGGTGAAACCCAGAACGGATGAGCCGCGATGCCAAGAGCTTTGCTGCCCTCGAGCACCCGGGCGATTTCACGTGCTGGCGACGGCTCCCGTGAGAGCCTGCTGACCGTCGTCGCGATGTCGTCCGGTGTTGCATCCGAAACAAAGGTCGGGTGGGCCTTGGCGTGGAGTACGACCCGCCCCCCGGTCTCGACGACGTGGGCTGCCAAGGCCAGGTCGGCTACCAGCTCAGCCCCAGCATTGTCGAGCACGATGCAGACCGTAGCTCCCGCTAGCGACGCAATCGCCTGTTCGCCGTCGTCCACCAACAGCTGCGCCACAGCCTCGCCGAGAACGGCTCGGGTCCGCTCCTCCGAATCGGTTTCGCCCGCCGGCCACAAGCTCAAATCGACTCGGTTGGCCCACAACGCCGCGGCAACAAGCACGCCGGGCTCAGCGAGCTCCTCACCCAGCCGGGCGGCGAGGTCCATCGCATCGTCGAGGCCGGCGGCCTTCTGGGCCGCAAACGGGTCGATGCCCGCGCGTTCGCCCGGCTGGGAGAAACCCGTCGCCGCAAGCAGCCTGCGGTAGAAGTACGTCTCGGCGAAGAACCAAGGGACGTCGAGCCAGGTGTTGCCGAGGTGCGGGGTGGCATGTGACGCCCACATCGGGGCGTCGCTCGCCAGCGGCTCGTCGATCGTGCTGATGGGGTCGTTGTCACTTATCTCCTTGGCCAGGGTCGTGACGCGGGCAGCCCGGTCGGGGCTCAGGTCATTCTCGGCGATGGTGCGGTGGGCAATCTCGGGAAGGCGTCGCTCCACTGAATCGTGGGCGAACGTGCCAAGTTCGTTGCCGCGCAGAGCTTCCGGCAGAGGCAAACGAGGTCGCACCGATCAGTCCTGGTCCGTGGGCGGGTCAACTCGGTAGAGCTTGTCGACGTATCGCCGCAGCAACTCGCCGACCGCCCCGCGGGCAGGAAACGTAGCGGCCATTCCGTACACAGGCGCGGAGCCGGTTTGTGGCTCGGTGCCGGTTGTCCTCGCCTCGCCGACTGCTCCTCTCAGATCGCTGAGAAAGGTGCCAGGCACTCCGGGTTCCGTGTGACGCAGGGTTACTGCGATGTGCACCGCCGGCGGATGGTGCAGCCCGTTGAGACTCCAACCGCGTTGTGCCATGCGGGCCATGACCTCGTAGATGTTGACCTCGTCGGAGGTGAAGGCGATCACCCAGAGGGGATCGCCGAGCACCCTGATCTCAGGTATCTCGGAAAGACCGGCTTTGATCTCGGCCGCGGCGCGCAGGATCGCTTCGGTGGCGTCCATGTAGCCGGACTCGCCCATGGCGAGCAGGGCCGCCCAGGCAGTCGCTATGAGCGCCCCAGGGCGGCTCCCCGCCATCGCGGTTGAGTAGTACAGCCCACCCGGCCAGTCGGCCGAGACGAAGTACTGATGACGGCGCAGTTCATGCCCCCTGTACAAGACCACCGACGTTCCCTTGGCGGCGTAGCCGTACTTGTGCGTGTCAACCGACATCGACGTCACTCCGGGAAGCTGGAAATCGAATGCGGGGACGTCGTAGCCGAGCTTCGCGGCCCAGGGAAGCAGGAAACCTCCGAGGCAGGCATCGGTGTGGAAACCGATGCCGCGCTCTCGGGCCATGTCGGCCAGTTCTTCAATCGGGTCGATGACGCCGTGTGGGAATCCCGGTGCCGAGCCGGCAACGACGACCGTGTTGCGGCTGACGGCCCTCGTCATCGCCTTCACATCGGCCCGGTAGTCGGCGCCGACCGGGACGCGGATCTGCCCGTATCCGAGGTATTGAGCTGCCTTGTCGAACGCAACGTGCGCCGAGTCCGGGATGACCATTTCGGGTTTGCTGGTCCGGGCTTGATCCCGATAGGCCTTCATGGCCATGATGATCGATTCGGTGCCGCCGGAGGTCACGTTCCCGGTGACGTTGTCCGGCGTCGACCCCGATCCAAGCATGGCCGCAGTCATGGCCACGACTTCTCCCTCGAACTTCACCCCTGACGGCCACAGGTCGATGTGGAGCGGGTTCGATTGGGAGTGCAGTGCGTAGACCTCGTTCAGCAGGTCGATGTGCCTTTGATCTCCGTGGTAGACGGCTCCGGAGGCGCGCCCTTCACGCCAGTCGGCGTCCTCGTTCGCGGCGAGCGAGCCGATCGACGCGAGGATGTCATCGTGGCTGAGCGGTTCAGGTGGGATGGAGGTGAAGACGTCGTGATCACCGGCCGGGCGTTCCAGTGGTGCGGACTGCAGCATCGCTTCGTATTCGGATTCGAGCAACCGTTGCACGCCCGGGATGCGCCGGGCACCCCCGAACACAGCTTCAGCCAGCCGGGGCGGGAGCTTGGCGAGGAGCTTCTCCGCGAGGTCAGTGAGTTCCAACTTCAGCCATTCAATCTGCGATATGTCCGCCGGTTCTTCTTGTGGATCCGACGGAAAGCATCGTAGAGGCGGTTGTAGGTGGCGGAGTTGCTGCC
>JASJAS010000142.1 GCA_030066875.1 Acidimicrobiia bacterium
CCGTACGGGTCTAATTCGATTGTACGCCGCCGGGTCGGGTGCGACCAGATCGGCTGGTTCGTCGTGTGGTGATCGCTTGCCATGCAGAGCGTCTATGGTCCTGTCTTCGCAGAGGAGCCAACCGCTGGGTACGCTCAACCAATCCCGGTCGGTGAGCAGACGGGTTGTGATGACGATGAATACGGAGCACCACCAGCCGATGGGGGCACGGGGGCTCTACAACCCTGCGCTCGAACGTGACGCCTGCGGGATCGGGTTCGTCGCCGATATCAAGGGGCGCAAGAGCCATCAGATCATCACCCAAGGTCTAACGGTCCTTGCCAACCTGACTCACCGTGGAGCGGTCGGGGCGGACCCTCTTGCCGGCGACGGAGCCGGCATTCTTCTCCAAGTCCCGGATGGCTTTTTGCGACCTGAGATGGCAGATCTCGGCGTGGAGCTGCCTCCGGTGGGTGAGTACGGCGTCGGGATGATCTTCTTGCCGCAGGATCCCATCGACCGGGTCGTGTGCGAGAACCTACTGGTCGAGTTGGTGATCCGCGAAGGCCAACAACTGCTGGGCTGGCGTGATGTCCCGGTTGATTCCTCTTGTCTCGGCGAGAGTGTCAAGCCCATCGAGCCGGTGATCCGGCAACTCTTCATCGGGCGGGGGGAGGCGACGCCCGACGCAGATGCCTTCGAAAGAAAGCTGTTCGTGATTCGAAAGCAGGCGCACAGCCAACTGGGCCGGCGCGCCCCCGACCTCATCGAACGGGGCGAGTTCTACGTGGTCTCGCTGTCGGCTCGGACCGTCACTTACAAAGGCATGATGCTCGCCAAGAATCTGGCGGTCTATTACGAGGACCTGGACGACGAACGTGTCGAATCCGCATTGGCCCTGATCCACCAACGATTCTCGACAAACACGTCACCGTCTTGGAGGCTTGCCCAGCCTTTCCGCTTCCTGTGTCACAACGGTGAGATCAACACCGTTCAGGGCAACGTCAACTGGATGTTGGCGCGACGCCACAACATGTCGTCAGAAGTCATCGGTGACGACCTGGAGAAGCTGTGGCCGTTGATCGGCGACGGTGCGTCCGATTCCGCGACGTTCGACAACGCTCTCGAGCTTCTACTCGCCGGGGGCTACTCGCTGGGTCACGCGATGATGCTGATGATTCCTGAGGCATGGGCAGACAATCCGCTCATGGACCGCGAGCGCAGAGCCTTCTATGAGTACCACGCCGCATTGATGGAACCGTGGGACGGTCCTGCTGCTGTGGCCTTCACAGACGGCCGTCAGATCGGGGCAACCCTCGACCGGAATGGTCTGCGTCCTGCTCGTTATTTCGTAACCGACGACGACCTGGTTGTCATGGCGTCCGAAACAGGTGTGCTCGACATCCCGGAGGAGAAGATCGTCAAGAAATGGCGTCTCCAACCGGGGAAGATGCTGCTCATCGATCTCGAAGAGGGTCGCATCATCGACGACCCCGAACTCAAAGACAGTCTGTCCAAGGCCAAGCCGTACCAGCAGTGGCTCGACGAGACCCAGATCCACATTGCCGAACTCCCGCCCGAGGTTGCCGCCATGGGTCCCGATGCCCAGACTCTGCGCAACGCGCAGAAGGCGTTCGGCTACACCCGCGAGGACATCGAGTTCTTCCTCAAGCCGATGGCCAGCGGGGGTGAAGACCCCGTCGGGTCGATGGGGAGGGATACCCCACCCGCGGTGCTGTCGGACCGGCCGAAGATGCTGTACGACTATTTCAAAGAGCGGTTCGCCCAGGTGACCAATCCCCCGATCGATCCGATCCGTGAGGAAACCGTGATGTCGCTCGTGTCTCTCATCGGTCCGCGCCCCAACCTGCTGGATCTCGACACCGGTGGCACTCACAAACGGCTCGAGGTGACGCATCCGATCCTCACCAACGTCGATCTGGAGCGCATTCGGCGCATTCACAACCACGTCGATCACGCCTTTGTCACGAAGAAGCTGGGGATCTGCTACCCGGTGGCAGAAGGGGCCTCCGGCATGCAAGGAGCGCTGCAGCGGCTCTGCGAGCAGGCCACCGAGGCGGTGCGACAAGGTCACAACATCGTCATCCTCTCCGACCGTTGCCAGGAGGTGGATCGTGTCGCCATTCCCGCGTTGCTTGCCACCGCCGCGGTGCATCACCACCTGATTCGTGCCGGATTGCGGACAGAAGCAGGGTTGGTTGTCGAGACCGGCGAAGCGCGGCAGGTGCATGACTTCTGTCTGCTGGGCGGCTACGGAGCTGAGGCCATCAATCCCTACCTCGCCTTCGACAGCATCCATGCGCTCGTCGATGAGTTGCCCGGGGGACTCACCCGAGCCGAGGCCGAGAAGCGGTATATCAACGCCGTCAAGAAGGGCATGTTGAAGGTCATGTCCAAGATGGGCATCTCAACGTTCCAGTCGTACTGCGGTGCCCAGATCTTCGATGCGATCGGCCTCGACAGCGAGTTCATTGCCCAGTACTTCACCGGCACCCCTTCTTTGATCGAAGGTATTGGTCTGGATGAGATCGCAGGCGAAACGGTGCGCAGACATGAAGCGGCCTTCGGCACCAAGACCTATACAACGGGCCAGCTCGACGTCGGTGGCGACTATGCCTACCGGCTGCGCGGCGAGCAGCACGTGTGGACCCCGGAGACAATTTCCACACTGCAGCATGCGGTCCGGGCGGGCGACTACGCACTGTTCAAGGACTACACGCGTGCGGTCGACGATCAGAGCCGGAGCCTGAAGAACCTGCGGGGTCTCTTCGATCTCGATGTCCTTGACGACCCGATTCCCCTCGATGAGGTCGAACCGGCTTCAGAGATCGTGAAACGTTTCGCAACGGGAGCAATGTCGTTTGGGTCGATCTCGTGGGAGGCGCATACCAACCTCGCCATTGCGATGAACCGTCTGGGCGCGAAGAGCAACACAGGCGAAGGTGGCGAAGAACCCAGCCGGTACACCCCGCTGGAGAACGGCGACTCGATGCGTTCGGCGGTCAAGCAAGTTGCCTCGGGCCGTTTTGGCGTTACGACCGAGTACCTGGTGAACGCTGATGACATCCAGATCAAGATGGCGCAGGGAGCCAAGCCGGGCGAAGGTGGACAGCTTCCCGGGCACAAGGTCAACGAGTGGATCGCCAAAGTGCGGCATTCGACCCCGGGAGTCGGCCTGATTTCACCGCCTCCTCACCACGACATCTACTCGATCGAGGATCTGAAACAGCTCATTCTGGATCTGAAGAACGTGAACACCCAGGCGCGCATCAGCGTCAAGCTCGTGTCCGAGGTTGGAGTCGGCACCATCGCGGCCGGCGTTGCCAAGGCCTACGCCGACCATGTCTTGATATCAGGAAACGAGGGCGGAACCGGTGCCAGCCCGCTCACTTCGGTGATGCAAGCCGGCTCGCACTGGGAACTCGGCCTTGCTGAGACTCATCAGACCTTGATCGCCAACGAGTTGCGCGGTCGAATCGCCGTACAGGCCGATGGCGGGATCCGCACCGGGCGCGATGTTGTGATCGCGGCACTCCTCGGCGCGGATGAGGTGGGCTTCGGCACGGGCGCACTGATCGCCCAGGGCTGCATCATGATGCGCAAGTGTCATCTCAACACGTGTCCGGTCGGGGTGGCGACCCAGGATCCCGAGCTGCGCAAACTCTTCCCAGGGCAACCGGAGCACGTGGTGAACTTCTTCATGTTTATCGCCGAGGAGACCCGAGAGATCATGGCCTCACTCGGTTTTTACACCTATGCCGAGATGATCGGCCAGAGTGACCGGATCCGTATGAAGGATGCGGTCGATCATTGGAAGGCGCGAGGACTCGACTTCTCCGCGGTGCTTCACAAGCCGCAACCTCGGGAAGGCGTAGCCATCAGCAACACTGAGGAACAGCAGCACACCTATCACAGGGCATTGGACAACGGCCTCATCAAGAAGGCCATGCCGGCTCTCGAACGCCGGCAGCTGGTGAGCATCGAAACGCCGGTGAGCAACACCAACCTGGCGGTAGGTGCGATGCTGTCGGGCGAGGTGGCTCGACGCTACGGCCATGCTGGGCTGCCGGCCGACACAATTCACATCAAGCTCAACGGGACCGCAGGGCAGAGCTTCGGCGCCTGGCTGGCGCACGGAGTGACACTGCACCTCGAAGGCGATGCCAACGACTACGTCGGCAAGGGCTTGTCTGGGGGCAGGATCGTCATCGAAGCCCAACCCGTTGGGCCGACCGTTCCCAAGGAGAACATCATCCTGGGTAACACTGTGCTGTACGGAGCGATCTCTGGAGACTGCTACTTCAATGGTGGCGCTGGGGAGCGGTTTGCGGTGCGCAATTCCGGTGCGATCGCAGTTGTCGAGCGAGTCGGCGACCACGGGTGCGAGTACATGACCGGTGGATGTGTCGTGGTGATCGGCAAATCGGGCCGCAACTTCGGTGCCGGTATGAGCGGCGGCATCGCCTACGTTGTCGATGACGCCGGCGACTTCGAGCAGCGGGTCAACCACCAGATGGTCGATCTCGAGCGGATCGACCCCGACGAATCGGTGCCGCTCAGTGTCGGTGACGACCCGACTCCCGAAGAACTGCTGGCCGATCCGCTCAGCTTCGATGTTTGGCGGCTCAAGACCCTTGTCGCCCGTCATGCCCGGCTCACCAACAGCTCGCGAGCAGAGGAGATCCTGGAGAGCTTCGACGACTATCTGCCTCGTTTCTACAAGGTGGTGCCTCAGGAATTCCGTCGGGCGTTGAGCGAGGTCGAGCCCGTCGCAGTCGGATCGGAGCGCTGATGGGCTCGCCGACAGGGTTTCAGGAGATCGAGCGCAAGGATCGCGGCTACCTGCCCGTTGCCGAGCGAAAGCAGAACTACCGGGAGTTCGCAATTCCGCTGACAGACGAGGCCGTCGCCCAACAGGGAGCACGTTGCATTGACTGCGGGGTGCCGTACTGCCACTTCGGGTGTCCGGTTGACAACATCATCCCCGACTGGAATGACCTCGTCTACCGGGACGACTGGCGCGAGGCCATCGCTGTACTGCATGCCACCAACAACTTCCCCGAGTTCACCGGCCGCGTGTGCCCAGCTCCGTGCGAGGAAGCTTGCACCCTGAATCTGCACAACGCCCCGGTGACCATCAAGACGATCGAGCTCTCGATCATCGAGAAGGCGTGGCAGAACCACTGGATCGAGCCGAAGATCCCGGGCCGGCGCACCGGCAAGCGAGTCGCGGTTATCGGGTCTGGTCCCGCCGGGCTGGCCGCAGCCCAGCAGCTGGCGCGAGCCGGCCACGCAGTAAAGGTCTTTGAGAAGAACGCAAAGATAGGTGGGTTACTGCGCTACGGGATCCCCGACTTCAAGCTCGACAAGAGTGCTATCGATCGGCGCCTGGCCCAGATGCAGGCTGAAGGGGTCGAGTTCCGGGTCAACAGCCACGTCGGCGTCAACCTACCGGTCGATCGGCTCGTCGCAGATCACGATGCTCTCATCCTGGCAACCGGATGTGAGAAGCCTCGCGACCTAGTGGTACCGGGCCGCGAGCTCAATGGAGTTCACTTCGCTATGCGGTTTCTGACACAGCAGAACCGTCGCGAGGGGCGCGAGTCACTCGCCGGGGCGGAGCCGATTCTTGCCGAGGGAAAACACGTAGTCGTCATCGGTGGGGGAGACACCGGAGCTGACTGTGTCGGAACCGCTAACCGGCAGGGCGCGGCGTCGGTAACTCAGCTGGAGCTGTTGGCGCGTCCCCCCGAGCAGCCCGACAAGCTGTTGACGTGGCCCAACTGGCCAAACCGGATGCGTACGTCGACCTCTCATGAGGAAGGCTGCGAGAGGCTGTGGTCGGTTTCTACCACTTCGTTCTCCGGTAACGGCAGGGTGCAGGCTCTGCAAGGGGTTGCGGTGGACTGGCAGCCGGTCGATGGCCACTCGGAGATGACGGAGATTCCCGGCAGCGAGTTTGAGCTGAAGGCAGACCTCGTGCTGCTGGCTATGGGCTTTGTGAGTCCGGTCCACGCCGGCCTGATCCAGCACCTTCAGGTCGAAACGGACGACCAAGGCAACGTCGCTGCCGAAACCAGTGACTATGCAACCAACGTCCCGGGCGTCTTTGCTGCCGGCGACATGAGGCGCGGCCAGTCGCTCGTGGTGTGGGCGATCAAAGAGGGCCGACAATGCGCTCGTGCGGTTGACGAATTCCTGATGGGACACAGTGATTTGCCCCGTTGATGTGATTACAGCCCAGCTGCGTCGACGTCAGCAGGCTTAAGTCTCTGAAGGGCGCTCGAGCCTCGGCGGAGGTGGTGCGGTAAAAGGCCCGGACCCGATCGAGGGTTTCCACCACACGCCGCGGAGCAGCCGGCCTCCGAGCACAACGAACAGGAACGCCACTACGGCTACTGCGGGGATGCTGGAATCGGGGTTGCCGGGGCGGGGCTGGCCAAGCTGGAAGAAGAACTCGACGGCCGGTGTCAGCAGAAGCAATGCGATCGCTGCGACTGCGACAAACCCGACAAACCGCCCGCGGGATAGCGGTTCGACGCTCAAGGCGATCGCTGCCGCGAGCGCCGGCCATACGAACAGATAGCTGCTTCCGGGAAGGAACAGAACGGTAACGAGACTCAATGCGATCCAGATGACCGCTGTTCCTGGGAGGAACTCCGAGTTGCGTTCGCCGCCGACCAGTCGGTGCGCCACCCACAGCGCAAAGCCGCCGATTAGAAACAGTAGGGCGTACGCCTCCGCCGCCGAGGGTGTGTTGCGGACGGCAGTAGCGAGGATCCAGAGAAGCGTCGCCACGATCGTCGCACCGAGGATCCCGGCCGCATTCCTTCCCGCGGCGGCGACAACCCGGCCCAGCGACAGGCGAGCGCGTCGCAGCGCTGCCACCAGAAGGGCAGCTGCAGCCAGCAGGCCGACCCAAGCTGCCCACGCCGGGTACTTGATGAGGAGAGGACCGACCGTGAAGTATGTCGGGGTGCCGTTGGAGCGCTCCGGGCGCAGATCGAGGTTGCCGAAGTGGCGTATCACCCCAACCGCGGCGTCGCCATGGTGTTGCAGCGAGCGCAGGCTGACCGACTCGATGTTGTCGGCTGAGGTGTGATAGATCGGCGAACCCCGCATGTAGGCAAAGTGGAGCCCGGGCACCCCCGCATTGCGAAATGGGTCGAAGTCGGTGCCTATGTCCCCCATCAGCCGGGCGATCTCGGTGGCGAAGGAGAATGCGGCCGGACGCTCCACCGCGGCCGAGTAGTGCTCGATGATCCAGGATTCCGGTCCACTCGTTTCGACGAGCAGCGATGCTCCCGATCCACCGATTGCCTCGAAGTTGACGACGAAGCTGATGTTCTCCGCGGCGCTACGC
>JASJAS010000143.1 GCA_030066875.1 Acidimicrobiia bacterium
AGCGCCAAGACCTAGTCGGACTCGCCCGCCCGATAAGACATCGAGCGAAGCAACTTGCTTGGCAAGTACAACCGGGTTGCGCAAAGGAAGGATCAGGACCCCGGTTCCCAGCGCGATCGTCGTGGTGTGTCCGGCTACAAAGCCAAGCCACACCAACGGGTCAGACATTGGTGCGTTCTGGAGGCCCGGCGCAGTGCCCGTCGAGGAGTAGGGGTAGCGCGACTCGTGCTCCAATGGCACCACGACGTGTTCGAAGGTCCAGAGCGAGTCAAACCCGGCGGCTTCGGCTGTCTGCGCCAGTGACACTGCGGGTTCGGGCTGGGCAAAGGCGCCAACGTTGGTCCCGATGAGTCCCCACAGCATGCCCGGCTCCCTTCCTCAACCCGACCGATTCTACGTTTGTCCCGTCGGCGCACCGAAGACGTAGGCGGGGGTTGCTGTGGCGACTCGAGTGGTCACCTTGCTGACAGCGCGACATGGGCGGATCAATGGACGGTGAAGTGCCTCACGCTGGTTTCTCGGGCGATGAGGTACCGGTCGTCCTCGGGATAGAAGACAGCCTGGTCAATGTCATCACCGGCGAATGCCACGATCGACTCCAGGTCATCCCAGAAGCTGATTGTCAAGAACTCGGTTCGGTCGCCATCGGGTCGACTGACAACGCACGCGCCCTGGTTTCCAGGCGTTTCCTCATACTCAACGATCCCGGTGTTCCGGATGTACTCGGCGTAGGTGTCGGTGTCCTCGGGCCGGGTCCAGCCCCGCCAGATTCGCACGATCACGAATTCCCTCCAGGTCGACGCTCCGCGGCAACGCTAGCGATTCATGCCCGTCGCCACTGTCCGGGAGGCCTAGCAAGGGTCGCCAACCTGTTAGGACGTGTCATCGATCTCGGGTCCCCGGAGTCGAGGGGGGATGGAGAAGTCGTCGAGGATGGTCACACCGTTGTTGGCCTGTTCGTCGCGCCACCCGGGGATGAACGGTTCACCTCCTGGGCGGATCCAAACGACCTCGCCGTTGGGGTCTCCGGAGATGCGCCAGCCGTCTTCGTGGACGAGTCTGTGGTGGTAGAGGCACAGCGAAATGAGATTGTCGAGGTTGGTAGGGCCTCCGTGGGCCCAGTGGATGAGGTGGTGGATGTGAATCCAGCGGCTACGTCCGCAGCCGGGGTAGCGGCAGCCCGGATCCCGTTTGCGCACAATTCGGGCGAGCCACGGAGGGATGGTCCTCGTCGTGCGCCCAACCCCAACCGCGGAGCCGTCCACACCGTCGGCCTGTATCTGCAGTCGGGCATCGCACAACAACCGGTGCAGTGTCTCAGGGAGGAGCCGGGTGCCCTCTTCGAACTCGGCGCTGCCTTCATCCTCCGTGAGTGCGGCGACGGGGACGTGAATCACGGCGCTTACCCGATCCGGGTCAGAGTCTGCGCCGCGCTGCTGCGACGCCAGCATCAAAACGGCATCGAGACAGCGTGCCTCGAAAGGTTCGTGAGTGCCGCCCGGCTGTGGCGGCATCTGTGACGCCAATCGGGTGATGGTCTTGACGAACTCCACTCCGTCTGCGTCGACCATCTGGCCGTTGAAACGCAGTACCGGGTTCGTCTCGTCGAACTCCCACGTGAAGCTGCGATCCCGATGGACTTTCTGGACATCCCGCAGAGTCAGCTCTCGGGCCCGCCGGTTCAACTCGCGCATTGACAACGAGGGAGCCTCAGCGGCCAGCTCGTCATCAGTTTCCGGGGTGGCAAGCCTGGTCACCGCCCGGAGCTGATCCCACGATATGCGGCCGGCCCGGTAGGCGGCTCGCAGCGCCGGTAGGTCTTGGATCGCACCGGCCACCCGTACCCATTCGTTTGCTGTGCGATGTGTCAGCCCGTAGCGGTTCACCAGCCAGTGGCCCATGGAGCTGGCCCCGTCAAACGTCCAGTCCTCGGCCTGGTCCATCCGGGCCACATCATCGAGCAACTCGAGATGAGCCGCGCACTGCACAGTGTGCCACCGGTCCATCGCGGTATAGCGATCCGTGTCGTACAGCGGGGTGATCCCCATCGCATTGCTCCAATCAAAAGCCCTGGTGGGGAAGTGTCACCAACGTATCACAGGGGTGTGACACGTTTCGGCCGGCCGCGCTACTCCCGCTCGGCCCGGTCGATCGCCAGCCGCGTTTGATGGTGCTCGCTGCGGAGGCGCTCCAATCGCGACTCCTGCGATGGGGTGTCGGCACCTCGACCCCGCAGCCGCCGGACCTCAGCAGACAGCATGCGGATCTCACCTTCGAGCCGATGTTTCTTGTCTATGAGCTCCGAACGGCTTGGAGGATTGCGCCTGCGACCAAACACGGGACCGATCGTAGGCGCTGCAGAAAGGTGGCCGGCACGAAACCTGACGTATACCCTGCCGGCGACAGACGCCGCCGACAGTGACGGTCCAGGAGGAACTCGTGTATCAGGTCGACAGCGCCACAACCGATGTGTGCAGCGGTGAGAACGACTTCATTTGCGATTGGGTGTATGACGTAACCGGGAACGAGACCGTGGCCGAGGTCGTCGATTGGTTCGTGGAACGGCCGCTCACCGTTCTTCTCATCTGGGCCGTTGCGATCGTCGTCAATCGCCTCGTGCGGCGCGCTATCTCGCGTGGCGAGGATCGGATGGTGCGGGACCGGGAGAAGCGCCTCGAGGAACGCCGGGCAGAGGAAGTCGAGGACGGCCGCTTCGAGGATATGGAACTGAAGGCGCGGCAGAAGGCCATCGAGCTCACCCAGGCAACCGAGCAGTCCAAACAGCGGGCCCGTACTCTCGGCTCGGTGATGCGCTCCGCTGCATCAGCCGTCATCTTCACGTTCGCCATTCTCATGTCGCTTGCGGAGTTCAACGTGAACCTGGGTCCACTCATTGCCGGTGCAGGTATTGCAGGCGTCGCCCTCGGATTCGGGGCACAGTCGATCGTGAAGGACTTTCTCTCCGGGTTCTTCATGCTCGTCGAGGATCAGTACGCGGTCGGGGACATCATCGACGTAGGAGAAGCCGCAGGCGTGGTCGAGGAGATTGGGCTGCGAACGACACAGATCCGAGATGTCAACGGCACGCTCTGGTACGTGCCCAATGGCGAGATCCACCGGGTTGCCAACAAGTCACAGCAGTGGGCCCGGGCCGTGCTCGATATCGAAGTCGCTTACGACACGGATATCGAACTCGCCAGCCGGGTCATCAAAGAGGTGGCGGACGAGGTGTGGCACGAGCACGTTGCCAACGCGACCATCATCGAGGAGCCGGAGATCTGGGGGGTCGAGATGTTCGGGGAAAGCTCCATCGCCATCCGTCTCGTCTGCAAAGTCGAACCGGGGGAGCAGTGGGCGACAAGCCGGTTGATCAGGGGCCGAGTCAAGGCGGCGTTCGAACGCGAGGGCATCGAGATTCCCTTCCCGCAGCGGGTCATCTGGACGAAACACGAATCGGCGCCGGAGTCGGAGTGAGTCAAACCCAGGCGCCGAGCGCGCCGGCGGGAGGCCGCTTCAACTGGTTCTCCGGGGTCTTCACGCCAAGCATTCTTACGGTCCTCGGCGTCGTCATGTACCTGCTGCTCGGGTGGACCACCGGACAAGCCGGTCTCGGGATGATGTTGGTCATCGTCTTCATCACCCACCTCATTACCGGAGCCACCGCGCTGTCGGTCTCTTCGATTGCTACGAATCGCACCGTCGGAACCGGCGGTGCTTACTTCATGATCAGCCGCTCGCTCGGACCGTCGGTCGGATCTGCCGTGGGGATCCCGCTGTTCCTTGCTCAAGCGCTCAGCGTCACGTTCTACGTTGTCGGGTTCGCTGAAGCCATGCACCTGCTGATCCCGGGCGTTCCGATTGTCGTGATCGGCACGATCACGAATCTGGTCGTGCTTGCCCTGGCGTATTGGAATGCCTCGATCGCCATCAGGGCGCAGTATTTCGTGATGGCGGCAATCGGGCTCTCGCTGCTGTCGTTCTTCACCGGGACGACCGGAGAGTTCCCCCGAACGATTGAGTGGATCAACCGCGATGGTGCGAGCTTCATCCGCGTCTTCTCGGTGTTCTTCCCCGCAGCAACCGGGATCATGGCCGGCGTCTCCCTTTCCGGTGATCTGCGCAACCCGCGACGCGACATCCCTAAAGGGATCATGCTCGTGGTCGCTGCCAGCCTCATCGTGTACGTCGCCTTTCCCATTTGGTTCTCGCTCAACTTCAGCAACGAAGATCTCATCAACAATCTCGATGCCGTCTTTCTCGTCTCGTCGGTCCCCGCGCTGATCTATCTCGGCGTCTTTGGAGCCTCGCTGTCGAGCGCGCTCGGCTCGATACTGTCCGCGCCACGCACTCTGCAGGCTCTTGCCAACGACGGCCACGTGCCCCGGTTCTTCGGGCGCGGCTACGGCAAGGACAACGAGCCCCGGGTGGGGACGATGCTCACCTTTGTACTCGCCCAAATCGGGGTGATGACCGGCAGCCTCGAAGCAATTGCTCCTGTGCTGACGATGTTCTTCCTGGCCACATACGGTGCGCTCAACCTGGCGTCCGGTCTCGAGACGTGGGCGGCCAACCCGAGCTTCCGGCCGACATTTCGCGTACCGGCGCCGATCAGTCTCCTGGCGGCGCTCGCCTGCTTCTATGTGATGAGCATCATCAACCTTCCGGCCATGCTGGTTTCCTCGCTCATCCTCATCGGCCTGTTCGCATTCACCCAACGTCGTGCCCTGGACTCGGCGTTTGGCGACGCCCGTCACGGGCTGTGGTCGGCGCTGGTGCTGGCCGGCCTCCGCAACGTTCATATGTCGAAAGAACATCCGATCAACTGGCGTCCCAACCTCGTGGTGATGGGGGGCGACATCGGTGAGCGTCAGCACCTCCTGGACACGAGCAGCGCACTGGTGCAGTCCCGCGGCCTGGTGACGTTCGTCCATCTCCTCGAAGGTTCGGTTGCCGAGCGGGCCGACGAACGCAAGGTTCTCAACGAGCTCTACAAGACACAACTGGCGGAAACGTATCCCAACGTCTTCTACCGGGCCGAGGTCGTGGGCGACATCTACCTGGGAGCGGTTACCGCAGCGCAGACCTACGGCATCGGCAACTTCCAAGCGAATGCGGTCATGCTGGGCTGGCCCAAGAGCGACGAGCAGATTGCCGGGTACCTCCGCATGCTGCGCGACCTGCATCTGTTGGAACGCACCATCCTGCTGGTACGCGACCGGCCCGGCAGTGCGCCCGGCACCCGCGGCGGCAGCATCCACGTGTGGTGGACCGGGGCTACTGCGAATGGTTCCCTGATGCTTCTGCTGGCCCACCTCGTAACCCAGCACAACCAGTGGCGCCGCTCCCGCATCACCGTTCTCACCGCCGTCGAGAACCCCGAAGATGTCGACGACGCGACGGAGAAGATCCGGAAGCTGCTCGAAGCAGCCCGTATCGACGCCGATATCAATGTCATCCTCACTGCGGGCCGGCCGCTCTATCAGGTGTTCGCCGACGAATCCGGACCGGCCGACCTGGTCTTTCTCGGTTTTCTGCTGCCGACCGACATACGTCAGGCGGACGGCTTCTACCGCAGGATGAGTCGCATCATGAGCGGGCTCCCTCGCACGATCCTGGTCTCGAGCGCCCGCAGCCACGACTTCGAGTCGGTTGTTTTTGACACGGCTGAGATGGATGTGCCCGTCGCAGGGAAGGATGAGTCCGCCTAGGTGGCCTCGATGATCACGCCCTCATAGGGCCGGAGCTCCACCATGCACGGCCGTGCCGCAGCGATTTCGCCGGGCTCGGTGGTGAGCACAACCGTGCCCTCTGTGGGCAACTCGGCCGTGAGCGGCTCCGCGGTGAAGTTCAAGGCAACCAGCACGGTCGCGTTCTCGTGGCTGCGCCGGTACAGGAAGCTACCTGAGGGCGAATCGAGTCGGTCATAGGAGCCAAGAAGCAGCGGAGCGGACTCCTTCCGGTAGGCCAAGAGTGCTCGGTAGAGGTTGAGGATGGATGCCGGGTCATCCAGCTGATTGGCGACGTTCGATTCCCGCCAATCTTCGTTCAATGGAAGCCAGGGGGTGGCCCCTGCGGGTGCGAACCCGGCGTTGGCCGAGGCGTCCCATTGCATGGGCGTCCGGCAACCATCACGCCCCGCTCCCGGTGTATTGCGGCCCCATGGATCCAGCTGATCCTCCGGCGCAATCTCGACTTCGAGCATCGCCAGCTCGTCGCCGTAGTAGATGGTCGGAGTGCCGCGCAGTGTAAGCAACAGCATGGCGGCGGTACGGGCCTGGTGCCTGCCGATGCGGCTGGCAAGACGGGTGTCATCGTGGTTGCCCAGGACGTAGTTGGGCCACGCCCCCGGTGGGATTGCGGCCTCCAGCGCCGCGATCCGGGTGGCGATTTCGTCGGCCTGCCACGGTGAGTGCACCAGCATGAAGTTGTAGGGCATGTGGAGCTCGTCGAGTTCCTCGCCGTAGTACGAGGCCCATTCGTCCCAGTCGGCGATGTGGATCTCACCAACCGAGTAGCGCTCGGGCGAATAGCTGTCGAGCAAAGCCCTTAGGTCGCGGTAGAGCAGGTGATTGTCGGCGTGCCCTTTGTCGTGAATGTGGAGTTGCGAGTCGTAGGCCGCTCCGTGCGACTTGAATACCTCCGCCCAGTCTTCGGGCACCGGCGGGTTGTCGCGGAATCCCGGATCCTTCATGACGAAGTGAGCGACGTCGACACGTAGTCCATCGGCCCCCCGGTCGAGCCAGAAGCGCACCTCGTCGAACATGGCCTCTTGGACTTCCGGGTTGCGCCAGTTCAGGTTGGGTTGCTCGGGTAGAAACGAGTGGAGGTAGTACTGCTCGGTTGGTTCGTCGTAGGTCCAGGCCGAGCCACCAAAGGATCCCAGCCAGTTGTTTGGTTCGGAGCCGTCGGGCTTCGGGTCGTGCCACACATACCAATCACGTTTCGGGTTGGTGCGGCTCGAGCGCGACTCGATGAACCAAGGGTGCTGGTCGGAGCTGTGGTTCGGCACCCAGTCGATGATGACCTTCAGCTTGCGGTCGTGGGCCGAAGCGAGAAGCTCGTCGAAGTCGGCCAAGGTCCCGAACATCGGATGGACATTCGTGTAGTGGGAGATGTCGTACCCGAAGTCCGCCATCGGTGATGGATAGAACGGGGAGATCCAGATGGCGCCCACGCCGAGAGTCTCCGTCAAGTACTCGAGCTTCTCGGTGATCCCGGGCAGGTCCCCAATCCCGTTGCCGGTGGTATCGCGAAAGCTCCGCGGATAGATCTGGTAGATGACGGTGGTCTGCCACCAGGGTTCGCGGCTCATGGGGTGAGGCTACTGCTCGATTCCGTCAGCCTCGATTGCGGAAGAGGATGTTGACGATCTTCCACCCGTCGGTCGTCC
>JASJAS010000144.1 GCA_030066875.1 Acidimicrobiia bacterium
GCGGTTGCTCCCGATCAGGTGCATACGGCTGGGTTGTCATGGCAGCGTGCTGATCTGACCGAGGGAGTCGAGACCCGCACCGGCGGCAACGGCCTCACCGGCAACGACGAAACCTCCGAGAACGGCTCGACGACTTGGATTGCGCAGACCCCGACCCCGAGCGGGGAGAAGCTCGATGCGGATCATTTGTTGTTGTCTGAGTTTTTGGTTGATCCTGCTGCTGATGTTGGGGAGTTTGTTGAGATCTACAACCCGACTGCGGCGACGATTGATTTGTCGAATGTGTATTTGACGGATGCGACGTTTGCTCCTGGGGGGACGTTCTATTACGAGATTGTTGAAGGTGGTGGCGGTGGTGGCGGGTTTGGTGATTTCCATGCCCGGTTCCCTGCTGGGGCTTCGATTGATCCGGGGGTGTATCAGACCGTTGCGTTGAGTGGCGGTGATGATTTCTTTGCGGCTCATGGGGTTGACCCGACTTATGAGTTGTATGAGGACATGACTGCGGATTCGATTCCGAACATGTTGGAGGCGACTGCTGGTTCGATTGATGGTCAGGGTGGTTTGTCTTCTGGTGAGGTTGTTGTTCTGTATTACTGGGACGGCGCGACTGATCTGGTGATGGACCTTGACTATGTGGTGTTTGGGGATAAGAACGAGGCGGTTGATAAGACCGGTGTTGCTATTGATGGTCCTGATGGCGATACGGATACGTCTTCGTATCTGCCGGATACCTCGGTGGCGTCGCAGGATGCGGTTGCTCCCGATCAGGTGCATACGGCTGGGTTGTCATGGCAGCGTGCTGATCTGACCGAGGGAGTCGAGACCCGCACCGGCGGCAACGGCCTCACCGGCAACGACGAAACCTCCGAAGTCAATTCGATCACATGGGGCGAGACTGCCCCAACACCGAACGCAGCCACCACGTTGCCACCTCCACCTACGGGAGGCGGCCTGGATCCGCTTCCGCCGCTGGGTGTATGCGGGGACCCGTTCACCGCGATCTACGACCTGCAGGGGGCCACCCCGGATGGAGCCTTTGATGACGGCACCCCGGCGCTGACCGAAGGCGTCGTCACCGGGGTCTTCCCCGGCTACAGCGGCTTCAACATCCAGGACGCCACTGGTGACAGCAACGCGGCGACATCAGACGGCATCTTCGTGTCGGCCGACACGACAGGAGTAACGGTCGGCGACACCGTCCGCGTGCTGGGACGAACGATGGAGCTGTTCGGCCTGACGCAGATCGACTCTGTCGACGAAGTCTTGGATTGCGGCGCAGGCCCTGTGATCACACCGACTGCGATTGACTTCCCCCTAGCCGATCGAGAGCCTTTTGAAGGCATGTTGGTGACGCTTGCCGACACGATGGTCGCCACAGATACGTTCAACCTGCCGAATTTCGGCGAGGTCTGGATTGCCGCGGATTCGGTTGTGCCTCAACCGACCAACGTCTTCCCGGTCGGCGATGCAAGCTTGCAGGATCTGGCCGACGAGAATATGGCTCGCTCCATCATCCTCGACGACGGGTCGACTTCGGCTCCAGCCGAGGTTCCGTACCTGCCAGATGGGGGAACCTTGCGTTTGGGTGACCTTGCGACTCCGGTGACCGGGGTGATGCATTTCAGCTTCGGGCAGTTCCGTATCAACCCGACGGTCGATGTGTCATTCATCGGGGCCAACCCGCGTCCGCTCACGGCACCTGCGGTGGGCGGTGAGGTAGTGGTCGCCTCCTACAACGTCCTCAACTACTGGACGACACTGGGTGGGCGGGGTGCTTCCAGCGCAGATCAGCTTGCCGAGCAGACCGACGGTTTGGTCGCAGCGATCATGAATCTGGGAGCCGACATCGTCGGTCTCCAGGAGATGGAGAACGACCCAACGCATACTCCTATAACCACCTTGGTCGACGAACTCAACGCGGCCGAGGGGAGCACGGTGTGGGCCTGGGTTGGCGAAGTCGACTACTACAACGACTATCCGATCCGCAATGAGATCATCTATCGGATCGGTGCGGTCGATCCTGTCGGCGATCCGGTGACGATCGAGGATCCGGCATTTGACGACATTGCACCGGGCGGGACCAGCCAGCTGGGTCGGCCACCGGTGGCGCAGACCTTCAGTGTCAACGGCGAGACCTTCACGGTGATGAGCAATCACTTCAAGTCGAAGAGCTGCACCGCGGCGAGCGGTGCCGACGCCGACATGAGTGACGGCCAAGCCTGCTACAACGCTCGCAGGGTGCTGCAAGCGGAACGGGTTCTCGAATTCGTGACCGACCTGCAGACATCGACGGGAGACCCGGATGTGATCGTGCTCGGCGATCTCAACGCCTACATGGCGGAGGACCCGATCCTCGAACTCGAGACCGGGTTGACCAACGTGTTCGCGGAAATGGTCGATGATCCGTACACGTACAACTTCTTCGCTGCCTCGTCCGCACCCTGGATTGGCAGGGGGAACCTGGATCACATCCTGGTGACGCCGGAGATGGCTCACAAGGTGTCGGGAATCGACGCTTGGCACATCAACGGTGACGAGCCGAACATGCTGGGCTGGAGTAACCCTGCCGTGTCGGCTCCGGGGCCG
The DNA here is from genome assembly GCA_030066875.1 of Acidimicrobiia bacterium. Classification (GTDB taxonomy): domain Bacteria; phylum Actinomycetota; class Acidimicrobiia; order Spongiisociales; family UBA5794; genus JAAETI01. Next base: position 2,590 of record JASJAS010000144.1, read on the forward strand.
TACCGGTCTTCGGATCACGATCCGATCGTGATGGGCCTGCGGGTACCGGCACCATTCCTCGACACGACAGGCAGCATCTTCGCGGCAGACATCCAGTGGGTGGCCGAAGCGGGGATTACCCGTGGATGCAATCCGCCGCTCAACGATCTGTACTGCCCGGCCGACTTGCTGACCCGGGGTCAACTTGCGGCCATGTTCGTGCGGGCACTCCACCTGCCGGCGACGACGACCGATTTCTTCACAGACGATGACACGTCGATCTTTGAGGATGACATCAACCGGTTGGCCGCCGCGGGGATCACCCGTGGTTGCAACCCACCCGCCAACGACAACTTCTGTCCGCTGGACAACGTTACCCGTGGGCAAGTTGCGGCGATGTTTGTCCGGGCGTTGGATCTGCCGGCGACGACGACGGACTACTTCACGGACGATGACACGTCGATCTTTGGGGATGACATCAACCGGTTGGCCGCCGCGGGGATCACCCGTGGCTGTAACCCGCCCGCCAACGACAACTACTGCCCGGATGATGTTCTGAACCGCGGACAGATGGCCGCGTTCTGGCATCGGGCGCTCGGGCAGGTGGCAAACGTGTGAAGCATTGGGGCCGTCACCTTCGGGTGGCGGCCCTCTTGCATTAGATCCGGGCCGCCCGTCTGTACCGAACACTTCGTATGCACAAGGAATCTGTGTGGGACTACCCGCGCCCACCCGCCATTGAGAAGACCGACCGTCGCATCAGAATCATGTTCGGCGGTTCCACGATCGTCGACACCACGGAGGCCTATCGGGTGCTCGAGACCAGCCATCCGCCGGCGTACTACATACCCCGCTCGGCTGTGGACGAGTCGCTGCTGCGTCCCAATCACCGTCGCACGCTGTGCGAGTGGAAGGGCTTCGCCAAGTATGTCGACCTTGTCGTCGGCGACCGCACTGCCGAGGCAGCCGCCTGGTTCTACCCCACCCCTGCCCGCGGCTATGAGGACATCACCGACTACTTGGCGTTCTACCCATCCAAGATGGACGAATGTTGGGTGGACGACGATCTGGTCGTTGCTCAGCCGAGCGACTTCTACGGTGGCTGGATTACCCCGGACATCGAGGGGCCGTTCAAGAGCTAGAGCTTGCGCCGGTTCCGGCGGACATAGCTTCGCGATGCCGGAGGCATATCCGCAAGAAGCAGAAGGGGCGGACGCCCCAGGGTTCCTGCGGACATAGCTTCGCAATGCCGAAGGCATATCCGCAAGAATCGGAGAGGGTGAGCACGACCCGCCTAGGCGGACTCGACCGATTCCTCTTCGGAGGGAGGTAGCTCCCAGACTCCAGTATCGAGCCAATTCTCGACGGACGCCGCGGCTCGCCGACCCGCGCCCATGGCCAGGATCACAGTGGCGCCACCGGTCACGATGTCGCCTCCGGCGAAGACGCCCGGAATGCTGGTACGCCCGGTCGCTTCGTCGACCGCAATTGTGCCCCATTTAGTGCGTTCGAGGTCGGGGACCGTCGATAGCAGCAACGGGTTCGGTCCGTTGCCGATGGCGACAACGGCCAGATCCGCCTCGACTTCGGTGGTTGCACCCTCGATCGGCTGCGGTCGGCGCCGTCCTGTCTCATCGGGCTCGCCCAATTCCATGCGTTGCAGGGAGACCCTGCGCAGCAGTCCATCCTCCCCGCTCAGCTGGGTTGGCGACACGAGAAAGTCAAAGGCAATCCCCTCCTCGCGGGCGTGGCGAACCTCTTCTCGCCGTGCCGGCATTTCCGCCTCGGTTCTCCGGTACAGGATGCGGACGTCGGCTGCACCCATGCGGAGCGCGGTGCGGGCGGCATCCATGGCGGTATTGCCCCCGCCGAAGACAACGATCCGCTTCCCGGTCACATCGAGCACCGGGGTGTCGGCATCGTTGAGATACGCCTTCATCAGATTCACCCTGGTCAGGAACTCATTGGCCGAGTACACCCCGATCAGGTTCTCACCCGGTACGCCCAGGAAACGGGGGAGACCGGCGCCGACTCCGATGAACACGGCGTCGAACTCGGCCAGCAACTCCTCCAACGTGTGAGTTCTGCCCACAACGGCGTTCATCTCGAAGACAACACCCAGGGTCTCGAGCCCGGCAATCTCTGTCTGAACGATCTCCTTGGGGAGACGGAATTCCGGTATGCCGTATACGAGCACTCCGCCGGGTTCATGTAGCGCTTCGAAGACCGTGACGGCGTGTCCCGACTGGATGAGATCACCGGCACAAGCCAGACCGGCCGGTCCACTTCCGATGACGGCAATCGCCTTACCCGTGGGGCGGGGCATCTCCGCCACCTGGTGGAGGCCCTCAGTGCGCACGTAGTCCGCCACGTACCGTTCCAGGTGACCGATGGCGATGGGCCGCTCCTTCTTGGCGAGTACGCAGGTCCCTTCGCATTGGTTCTCCTGCGGACAGACCCTTCCGCAGATGGCCGGCAGCAGATTGTCCCGTTGAATGACCTCGGCGGCCTCGGCGACCGATCCTTCAGCCACCAGCCGGATGAACTCATCGATCTGGATACCCACCGGGCAACCATCGATGCATTTGGGTCTCTTGCACTCCAAACACCGCATCGCTTCGAGCTGCGCCATCTTGGCGGTTAGACCCAGGTTGACCTCTTCGAAGGATCCGGCTCGCTCGACGGCGTCTCGCTCGGGCATATCGATGCGGTCGAGCTTCATCCGCTCCTTCTTGGTGAGTGGGGCGCTCATGGCGATGACTCCACCCGGCACGAAGGATCCTCGAGCTCGGCGTTCCGCACCTGCTCGAAATCGTGATATGCCTGGTTGCGTCTAGCCAGCAGATCGAAGTCGACCAAGTGAGCATCGAACTCCGGACCGTCGACGCATGCGAACTGCGTCTTCCCTCCGACGTCGACTCGACACCCACCACACATTCCGGTGCCGTCGACCATTATCGGATTGAGGGACGCGATCGTGCGGACCCCGTCGGGTTTGGTGACGGCGGCTACGGCTTTCATCATGGGTACCGGCCCCGCAGCAAAGACGATGTCGACCGGCGTGCCTGCAAGGGTGTCGGCAAGCGTGTCTGTGACGAACCCGGGACGGCCGTACGAGCCGTCGTCTGTGCAGACGATGACCTCGGCGCCGGTTGCTTCGAGTTCTGACTCAAGGATGACGAAATCGCGGCTGCGTCCGCCGATGATGCTGATGACCCGGTTGCCGGCATCTACCAACGCCTTCACCACGGGATAGGCGATGGCCGTACCAACTCCGCCTCCAACGACCACCGCCGTGCCGTAGTGCTCGATTTCAGATGGCTTGCCGAGCGGCCCGGCAACGTCGTGCAGCGAATCTCCCGATTCGAGCATGTTTAGCCTGCGAGTCGTCTTGCCGATGCCCTGGACGTACAGCGCGATCAAGCCCGTGTCGGTGTCGGCGGCGGCGACCGTCAAGGGGATCCGCTCCCCGGTGGGATCTACCCGCACGATGACGAACTGTCCGGCCCGGTAGTGGCGGGCAACGTGCGGAGCCTCCACCGAGAACCGGCGGACACCCGGCCCGACGTCTGTTGCTTGGACTATGCGGTACATGCCACCTCCAACCACCACGGTCTACCGTTTCCGCGGCCGGCGCAAGGGGCATTTCGACCCCACCACGAGGGGCATCCGTTGGATGTGGCTGTCTCGCCGATTGCCTGCCCGACGTTCTAGAGCGCCGACCGTCGCTGATCGACGGTCTGGCAATCCGTGTTAGCGTCGCCGCGCTATGTCGCGGGGAACCCGTCTCTTCACACCCGTATTCACGCTCGTATGGATCGCCGGCCTGCTCCAGGAGCAGGCGTGGAGTCTCATGATCCATTTTCCCGGGTTTCTCAGTGATCTCGGGGCGAGCGAAACCGGGATCGGGCTCCTCTTTTCCCTATCGGCCGTTTTTGGCCTCTTGCTGCGGCCCATGCTCGGCCGCCTAATGGACAACCTCGGGAGGAGGCCTGTCCTGCTCACTGCCGGGGTGGGCAACGCGCTGGCGCTTGCGGCGCTCAGCCTCACCTCGAATCTCGGGCCTGTGCTCGCAGCCGTCTTCGTGGCTCACCGTGTGCTGCAGATCGCGTTGTTCACTGCGCTGTTGACCCTGGGCGCGGACGTCCTCCCTGAAGACCGAAGAACCCAGGGTCTTGCCATTTACGGGCTGGGCGGGCTGATACCGCTGGCAACGGGCGGTGCGCTGGGCGATTGGTTGCTCGCTGCCAGTGGATTCGACACGCTATTCCTCACTGCCGCCCTCGTTTCGATGGCATCGTGGACGTTGATTCTCTTCGTTCCCGCTCATCCTGTTGGCGGAGCGGGCGGTCCGCGGCGGGGGTTCTGGTCGGCGCTAGGCCAACCCAATCTTCTTCCCGTCTGGTGGCTCACTTTGCTGTTTGCAGTTGGTATAGAGGCGCTCTTCACCTTCATTCGGACGTTCGTCGATGAACGACAGGTTGGGTCCGTCGGGTTGTTCTTCCTGATATACGGCGGAGTTGCCATAGCCGTGCGGATTCTGAGCAGTGGACGACTGGATCGACGGAATCAGATGCCACTGATCGTGGTATCCATGATTGCGTATGGGGCCGGGTTCGCTGCCCTGGCTCTAGCAAGGGAGACACCCGGATTCGCCACCAGTGGCGTCCTGCTCGGCCTGGGTCACGGGTTGCTCTTCCCGATCCTCACCGCCCAGGTGGTGACAAGAGCCCGCCAAGCCGAACGAGGCTCCGCGATGGCGATCTTCACATCCCTCTTCGACTTTGCGGTACTGACAGCGGCTCCGGTGGTTGGAG
>JASJAS010000145.1 GCA_030066875.1 Acidimicrobiia bacterium
CCTTGCCGGCAACGGTTTACTCAATGAGCACGTCGTCAAACCGGCCTTTGGAGTCCCTCGCCCGAACATCGTTGAGCTCGCCGATGGGGGGCTGCTCGGTGAGGACATCCCGGACGCGGCGAGCTTCTACGCGGTGGGCGGCAAGGGCGATCGGCGTGAAGTGCTTGCCGAGCGCTTTGCGCTCATTCCCGATCTCGGTCTTTCCGACCTCGTCGAGGCGCATTGGATCCACGAGACCGGATTCAGCTTCCCTTCGGGGCACTCCACCGCAGCTGTGACGCTTGCGACATTCTTTGCGATCATCGGTGTCCGCTGGCTGATGGGATGGCGGCGCCGGCTGGCCATCTTCGTGATCCCAGTGTGGGCGCTGCTCGTGGTCTACTCGCGGCCGTTGCTCGAGGTGCACACGGCGCTGGACGTGCTCATCGGGGCCGGCGCCGGCACGATCTGGGGCGCGCTGGCGGCGTGGGCCGTCGACCGCACGGCCGGTTCGTGGGCGATCAGCCGGTCGCCTGCAGGATGAGTGAGGTGACGGTCACACCGGGGGCAATCTCCCGAACCCCAGCGGGAGTGAATCCGAGCGATTCGTAGAGCCGGTGGGCGGGGTGGTTCGCGGTCCCCGTGGAAACCCGCGTCTCCTCGTTGCCCAGCGCGCTGAGAACCAAAGCGCGGCCGATGCCGCGTCTGGCGAAGCCGGGGTCGACGAACAGCCGGTCGATGTCGCGGTAGCCGGGCCGGTCGGCGTAGCCGATCCCGCCTACGAGCTTGTCTTCGGCGAACGCGCCGAGCCACACGATCTCGTGGCCGAGGATGTCCTCCACGCTGTCATGCAGCGGCGGAATACCATCGAAGCCGATCAGCTCGGCTTCGATGGCGTATGCCGCTTGCTGCAGCTCAACTACCCGAGCGGCGACGCCGGGCTCGGTGACGTCGAGGGGCTGGATGTCTGCCTGAGCTATTCCCCGACTCGATCATTGAAGGCCACGATCAGCTCATCGATCGGGTCCGCCATGGCCTGAATCGAGGTCCAGTAATCCTCGTCGTACCACTGCGCCTGGATCTCCTCGTAGGTCTTGCCCTGCTGCTCAACCCAGGTGTAGTACTTCAGATTGTGGATCCGCTTCTTGTCGTAATACGACAGCTCGTGCACGTGGTCGATTCGTTCGCCGTGGAGATACCGAGCGAATGCAGCCGCAGCGTCAACGCTGGTGAACGCACCGCGCTCATCGTTGAGCTCGTTGATCCGTGATCCGTACATCTCCATCGAGTCGGTACCCACCGTGACAACAACGTCGTTGCCGGTGAGCTCGTAATACTTGGCGAACTTGATCGCCGAAAGCATGTTGCCGACACCTGAGATACCGAGCAACGGCAGCTGCTCGACGAGATCGGGCTTTACGCCCTGGTCTACCAAGTACTCGCGACCGGCGGGTTCGTTGAACAGCCGGATGATCGACATCGACGCCTCATCGTCGAGACCGATCGCCATGTCGGTGTTCTTGACATCGTGCACCCACGGGATGTGCTTGTCGCCGATACCTTCTATGCGGTGTTCGCCGAAGCCGTTGTACAGAATTGTCGGACACTGCACGGCTTCGCCGGCGGCGATCTTTGACGTCGGATATACCTGCTTGAGATAGTCACCCGAGGCAATTGTCCCGGCAGAACCCGTCGTCAGCGTTACTCCGGCAAACCGATCGTTGGGACCCATAGCCTGTTCGATGACCTCGACCATCGCGGGGCCGGTCACCGCGTAGTGCCACAGGTAGTTCCCGAACTCGTCGAACTGGTTGAAGATGACCAGGTCCTGACCTGAGGCCCGCAGTTCGTTGCACTTGTCGAAGATCTCTTTGACGTTGGACTCGGAACCAGGGGTCTTGATGATCTCGCCGGCGACACTCTCCAGCCACTCGAAACGCTCTTTGCTCATTCCCTCAGGGAGGATGGCAATCGACTCGCAGCCCAGGAGGTTGGAGTCGTAGGCGCCACCCCGGCAGTAGTTGCCGGTCGACGGCCAGACCGCCTTCTGAGTCGCCGGATCGAATTGGCCGGTCACCAGTCGGGGGGCCAAGCAACCGAATGCCGCACCGACCTTGTGGGCGCCGGTGGGAAACCACTTGCCCTCGAGAACCAGAATCCGTGCCGCAACCCCGGTCAGCTCCGGAGGCAACTCCATGAAGTTGACCGGGCCATAGCCGCCGCCGTGAGGCGTGGGCTCGTTGTGCCAGGTGATCCGGAACAGGTTCAAGGGATCAAGATCCCAAAGCCCGACATCCCTGAGCTGGGTCTTGATCGAGTCCGGAATCAACGCCGGATCCCGCATCTGCTTGAACGTGGGGATGCGAATCGACTGGTTGCGGGCCACGTTGGCAGCCGAATCCAGAACCGATTCGTAGACCGTGAGATCGATCATTGATTCGTTCCCTTCGCTAGTGCTTCTTTGAGTGCTTCGAGGTTGGGGTCGACGTACATTGGCTTGGTGCCGACGGCCGCCACCGCCTTCATGGCGCCCGCAATGTCTTTCAGACCGTTACCCGTCGACAATACGACAACCTCGTCGGTCGCACTGACGAGTCCACGGTTCACCGCTTCCACGAGACCGGCATAGGCTGCCGCTCCGGCGGGCTCGGCGAAGACACCTGAACCCCGAGCCAATACCGGCACCGCCGCCAGTATGTCGTCATCGCTCACCCGAACGTACGCGCCGTTGGTCTCGGTGACGGCGGCCATGGCTTTGATGCGGTCCCGAGGGAGATCAGCGCTGATTGAGTCGGCCAGAGTATCGGCCGAGATAGGCGCCTTGGTCAGCACGTCTTCACCGGACTCGAAGGCCTGGACCATGTAGTCGCTGCCGGCGGATTGGATGCCGTAGATGCGCGGCGCTTTCTCGATCCAGCCAAGCCCGACGGCGTCCTTCATGGCTTTGTGGACCCCACCGATGATCGAACCGTCGCCGACACTGACGAAGATGGCGTCGGGCGGGCTCCACTCCAGATCCTCCAAGATCTCGAGACCGGCAGTCTTTTTGCCTTCCGTCATGAAGGGGTTGAACCCTGTGTTGCGGTTGAACCAGCCATACTCCTCGGCCGCAAGCAGGCACAGCTCGAAAGCGGAGTCGTAGTTTCCGTTTACCAGTGCCACCGTCGAGCCGTATGCCAGCAATTGGGCGATCTTGGCCTCGGGGGCGGATTTGGGAACGAAGATGACGTTGCTGAGCCCGACACTCGCCGAGATTCCGGACAGCGCGGCCGCCGCGTTGCCGGTGCTGGCTGTGGTGACCACCTCAGCGCCTCGTTCTTGCGCCTTGACCACGGCCATGGCCGAGGCGCGGTCCTTGAGTGACGCCGTCGGCTGACGGCCCTCATCCTTGACCCACACTCTGGCGATACCGAGGTCGGAAGCCAGCGGAGCGGCATCGTACATCGGGGTCCCGCCGACGGTCAGGGGCGGCACTCTGGCGTCGGGACGTACCGGCATCAGCGGGCGGTAACGCCACATCGTGCGATTGCGGTTGGCGTCGAGATCGTCCTTGGTCCAGCTACCGGCGATTCGCTCGTAGTCGTATCTGACGTCGAGGATGCCTTCGTTCCCGTGATCAGTACAGACGTACCCAGCGAAGTCCGCTGGGTACGTCTTGTCGCAGATCACGCAGGTGAGCCCTGTGACGTTGGTCATCGCACGATCCGCGTGCCAGTTTCGCCTGCCATGGCTCGCTCGAGGTTCTCCGGGTTGGTGATCAGTGCTTCCTTGCCACCAGCCTCCATGAACTGGACGACAGCTCGCATCTTCGGGGCCATCGAACCTTCGGCGAAATGTCCGCCCTCCTCCAGGTACTGCTTGACCTCGTCGAGAGTGAACTGGCTCACCCATTCCTGGTTTGGCTTGCCGAAGTTGAGTGCCACCTGTTCTACCGCGGTGGAGATCAGCAAGAGGTCGGCGTCGACCTGGCTGGCGAGCAGCGCAGAGGCGAGATCCTTGTCGATTACTGCCGCGATGCCGCTCAGGTCGCCGTTCTCATCGGCAACCACCGGAATCCCACCGCCACCGACGGCGATGGTGACTACACCTGCGTCAAGCAGCTGCTTGATCACGTCGAGTTCGACGATGCGCATCGGCTTGGGGGAGGCGACGACGCGGCGCCAACCGCGCCCGGCGTCCTCCTTGACGTCCCAGCCCTCATCGTCACGACGGCGCATAGCCTGCGTCTCATCCATGAACGAACCAATCGGCTTGCTCGGGCTGGCAAACGCCGGGTCATTGGCGTCTACCTCGACCTGGGTAACGACGGTGGCCACGCTCTTGTTGATACCGCGTTGCCGGAAGTCGTTCACCAGGTTCTGCTGCAGCATGTAGCCGATAGCGCCCTGGGTGTCGGCGCCGCAATAGTCGAGTGGGATCTCGTGAAGCTCACTGCTCGACATCTCGGAGCGGCGCAGGATGAACCCAACCTGCGGTCCGTTGCCGTGAGAGATGGCCACGTCCCACCCTTCTTCGATTAGCGAGGCGATGTGATCGTCGGTCTCGGCCGCGGCCAGATACTGGTCCTGCACCGACGTGTGGTCGGCATCAGGGATCAGCGAATTGCCGCCTATGGCGATTACTACCCGGGGCATTACTCCCACACTCCCAGGATCGACGACAGGAGGGCCATACGCATAACGACGCCGTTGTATGCCTCTTGCCAGTAGCGGGCGTGCTTGAGATCGTCGACCTCGGGGAGCAGTTCGTCGCGCCGGGGGAGCGAGTGGAGGACGATCGAGCTGCCCTTGGCCTTCTTCATGACCTCCTGGGTCACCTGATAAGCGGCATCGGTATGGGCGTAGACCTCTTGCTTATCCTGTCGAGCCTTCGTGTAATCAGGCTGGACCACCGGCTCCATGTAGATGATGTCGGTGTCGGCGATCGCTTCGTCGATGTGTTCGACGATGCGGTAGTTAGTGCCCTTCTCGTCGAGTTCGGCCAAGAACTCGGGGAGCGGCGACATCTCTTCGGGAGCCAGGATGACCATTTCGGCATCGAACTGCGACAGCGCATATCCGAGCGAGTGCATGGTGCGCATCCGGTGGTCACCAACGGCGAGGAAGCTCTTGCCGTCGACGGATCCCATTTCCTTGGTAACGGTGTAGAGGTCGGTGAGGACCTGAGTGGGGTGCTCGCCCCAGCCGTCGCCGCCGTTGATGATCGGGACCGAGGACCACTTGGCTGCCTCATGCGGAGCGCCCTGGTCGTAGTGGCGCATCACGATGACATCGCCGTAGAACTCGAGCATATGGACGGTGTCCTTGATGGACTCCTGGTAGAAGTCGCCGGCTCGGGTCATCTTGGCATCCGAGAAGCCTGTGACGTGACCGCCGAGGCGGTGCATCGCGGCCTCGTGGGCGAGCCGGGTGCGGGTCGAAGGCTGATAGAAGGCAGTGACCAGAGTCTTGTGTGCGAGGAGGTCGGAGTTGCGACGCTCGCGAGCAATAGGCTCAACGCGGTCGGCGATTTCGAACAAGTGCATGAATTCGTTGCGTTCGAATTCCTTCAGCGACAGGATGTCCCGTCCCGCAAAACTGCGCATTATGTGTGCCCTCCTTTAGGAGCCTGGATTGACACGAGATTCGTGTCACGGGTCTCGCCTCGAGACCCGGCCCGGAGGAGCGTGCCGGGCACGTTCCCTATTAGGGTCTTGTCGGATTGGTCATACCATACTACAATATGATCACAGTACTGGCTAGTCCCGAATTTGTGGGCACCGAATGATCACCCGAAACCCATCGCTCACCGACCAGGTGAAGGCTCACATCAAAGAGCGGATCGTCAACGACGAGTTCGAGGACGGCAGGATTCCCCCAGAAGCAACTCTCGCCGAGGATCTCGGTGTCAGCAGGACAACGATTCGCGACGCTCTCGGGAAGCTGGAGCACGAGGGGGCCATCTACCGGAAGCAAGGGGCCGGAACGTTCGTCAACGAGGCGGGCCTGCAGATCAAGTCTCGTCTCGAGGAGATCTGGTCCTACGAGCAGGTGCTCGAAGACCACGGCTACAAGCCGGTGGTCAGGGTCCTGACCGACGAAGTCTTTCCGGTCAACCAGGACACTGCTGGGGCGCTCGGTCTGGACAAAGGCGACGAGGTTCTCGTCATCGAGAAGCTGTTCCTGGAGAACTCCACTCCGGTGGTGCTGACCCGCAACCGCATTCCGGCGGCTCTTCTCGAGGAACCACACCGGAAGCGCAAGAACCTGCCCATCTACGAGTACCTCGAGGAGTATTGCGACCGGAGGCTGAACTACTACGTGTCCGAGATCGTCCCGATCGCCTTCGACGCGGACCTTGCCAAGAAGCTTGGCGTCAAAAGAGGGACGCCGGGGCTGTCGTTTGTCGAGGTGGGTTTCGACCAGAACAACGATGCGGTCGTTCAGGCCACCTCGTACTTTCGCGATGATTTGCTTCGGTTCCGTCTGATAAGACGCAAGGCTGGGGCATAGGACCAGACCAGTTAGGCACAGAGGAAGAGCAATCTGCAAAGGAGCAGTTGATGCAGACACATCTGCACGGGCGTGACATGATCACGACCCAGGAATGGACCAAGGACGAGCTCGACACGATCATCGATGTCGCCCTCGATCTGAAGCGCCGGCGGGCTCTTGGCGAGCAGCACGCCCTATTGGACAACAAGGTTCTTGCGATGCTGTTCTTCTACGCAAGCACGCGGACCCGGGCAAGCTTCGAAGCCGGTATGGCCCAGCTCGGTGGGCATGCGATGTTTCTCGACTCGACTAGCACCCAGATCGGTCACGGCGACACGTGGAAGGAAATCGGTGACATTCTCGGTCGCTACAACGACGGCATCGCCATCCGCAACGTCGACTGGGATATCGGCAATAAGTACATCCGTGCGGTTGCAGAAGCCAGCCGGACGCCGGTGCTCAACATGCAGTGCGATTGGTATCACCCGTTCCAGGCGCTTGCCGACTTGCTCACCGTCATCGAGCAGAAGGGCGATCCCCGCAAGTTGACCTTCAACATGAGCTATGCGTATGCGGCCAGCTATCAGAAGCCGATCAGTGTGGCGCAGTCGGTCATCCTGTTGATGACCCGTTACGGTGCCAACGTTCGCCTGACTCGCCCGCCTGAGTTCAAGCTGTACCCAGAGATCATCGCTCAGGCCGAAGAGAACGCTAAGAAGGCGCACGGCCGATTCGAGATCTTCGAAGACTTCGAAGAGGGTATGGCGGGAGCCGACGTCGTCTATGCAAAGGCGTGGGGTTCCATGCTCACCACCTCCGACCACGAAGAGTCGGCGAAGATCTCCGAGAAGTACACGGACTGGATCGTCGATGCGCGTCGGATGGAGATGGCCGACGAGGACGCCATCTACATGCACCCGCTGCCGGCAGACCGCAACATCGAGGTGGCCGATGAGGTCATCGATGGTCGCTGGAGCCGGGTCTTTGACCAGGCCGAGAACCGACTGCACGCCCAGAAAGCGGTAATGGCACTGACCATGTAGACAACCTGCTTCTTGGCGTCGCAAACCG
>JASJAS010000146.1 GCA_030066875.1 Acidimicrobiia bacterium
GTAGAGCTCATCGTCCGCCTCGCCGCCGAAACCAGGAGCGGATCTGGCGACCGCAACCTCGGTCTGCACCTGGCGGATGACATTGCGGCGAGGCACATCGCCCGCCCGCATGGCGTCTTTCAACTCGTCTGCGAGTTGTTCTTCGATGGTCATTCGTGGCTCCAGTTGGGAACGGCGCAAGGGTAGCGGGCACCGGCCTAGCACACGAGAGTTGACGAGGCAGTCACTTTTTTCGAGGACTGAATACCCCCTTGAATCGCGCCCCGGCACTCCTATAGACTGCGCATTCGGGGCCACATATATATGTGTGTCCCCTTTATTGGAGTAAGGCTTGTGAATGCGTTCACATTCACAAGGTTGAGGAGAACGAGGCGCCATGCTCACATTGACCGACTGGAGAGAACTCTCCGCTTGCAGAGATAGCGATCCGGAAGTGTTCTTTCCGATTGGGACCACAGGGCCGGCTGTGGGCCACATCGAAAAGGCCCGGGCAATCTGTACCGCCTGTTCGGTGCGTGAAGAGTGCCTGCAATATGCGCTGGAAACCAACCAGGAGTCAGGCGTTTGGGGTGGCTATCCCGAGGAAGACCGCCGCCGTCTACGCAAGCGCTGGCTCGCCGACCGCCGTCGCCGTCGCCAGGAAGCTGAGCGCCAAGCCTCCTGACCTCTGCGCTGCGGCCATTTGCCGACCAGGTTCTATAGACCGAACCCGACTGAACGGTCGCTGGCTTCCTCCACCTCGATAAAGGCCACCCGGGTACCAACGATCCCGTGCCGATCCCCTTTGGTGTCGGCTATCCAAACGACGGTGTCCGTACCGACGGCCTTCTCGAGATCGGTTGCAGCGGTCTCGAGATCATCGACATCGATTTCGAGTTCGCGAGCACCTTCGATGCCGATTCGCATCTTGCCAGCACTGCTCATGCTCTCCCTGTCCTCGTGCTTGATCGATCGTACCGCAGACGCATGCTCTGCTACGTGATCACCAACTGCGGATGACTGCGCAGCCGCGGCTTGCGCTCTTCCACCTCGGACGCAATTGAGGCGAATGCCGTCGCGGCCTCCCCATCAGGATCGACCACCGCGGCAGGGAGCCCGGCATCGGCCCCCGAGCGGACCTCCGGCACCAGCGGTACCCGTCCCAGCAATGGAACCTCGAGTTCGCCGGCCAGGGCTTCTCCCCCACCCTCGCCGAAGATCGGATACTGCTTGCCATCGTCTCCGGTGAACCATGACATGTTCTCAACCACCCCGAGGATGTCCTGATTGACCTTGCGTGCCATGAGCCCGGCACGTTTGGCGACGCGCTGCGCCGTCAACTGGGGGGTCGTCACAATCAAGGCTTGCGCCGTCGGAAGGAACTGTGAAATCGAGATCGAGATGTCACCGGTCCCAGGAGGCATGTCGATCAGCAAGTAATCCGGATCGCCCCAGTGAACATCGGCCAGGAACTGCTCGAGAGCCTTGTGCAGCATCGGGCCACGCCAGATCACAGCCTGATCGTCGCCGACGAAGAAGTCCATGGACATTGCTTTTACTCCGTGCGCTTCCGGAGGGAACAATGTCTCGTCGACAACGGTGGGCGGTCGATCGATGCCGAGCATGCGCGGGATCGAGAATCCCCAAACGTCGGCGTCGATGACCCCGACACTGCGGCCCATGGCGGCGAGAGCGACCGCGAGGTTGGTGGTAACCGAGGACTTGCCGACACCACCCTTTCCGGAGGAGATGGCAATGATTCGCGTCTTGCTACCGGCCCGGGCCACCGCGATCTCGCGTTGATCACCACCGCGAAGATCCGACACCAGAGCAGCGCGCTCTTCGTCTGACATCGACGTGAAGTTGACCGTGACCTCGCCCACCCCCGGGACGCTCTTTGCGGCGGCGGTCACGTCGGTGGTGAGCTTGTCCTTGAGGGGGCAGCCGGGGATAGTCAGAGCAACGAGAACAGATACCGAGCCGTCCTCTGCGACATCGACCTCGCGCAGCATGTTGAGTTCTTCCAGAGTGCGATGGATCTCGGGATCCTCGACTTTGCCGATAGCGGCGCGCACGGCTGCGAGATCGACCACGTTTGCTTCTCCTATCCGCGTAGTGGATAGAAACTATAGTTGTGTGCGGAACCATCGATTGTGGTCCGCGTGGGGAGTCGAAATGGATGCAACACGGCTGAATCAACAGATCGGCGACCTGGCTGCCACCTTGGGTGATGCGACACGTCGCGGGATCTATATCACAGTGAGGGAATCAGTCGAACCCGTCACCGCGGGTCAGATTGGTGAGTTGTTCGATATCCACACCAATGTCGCTCGCCACCACCTCGATCGTCTCGTTGCCGACGGCTATTTGCAGGTGACGAGGAAACGCAAAGCGGAGCGTCGCGGTCCCGGCGCCGGCCGCCCGGCAAAGCACTACGAGACCACGGAGAAGGAGATCTCGGTCCAGTTCCCAGCGCGCCGGTATGACCTTCTCGCCGAGCTGCTGGCTCGGATCGTCGAACGGGTGGCGCCCGACTCCGCTGCCGAGATCGCTGAGGAAGTGGGCCGGGAGTACGGGCGAGAACTGGCGGCCGAGGTCGGCATCGCCAAGGACACGGGGTTCGACACCGCAATCACCGCCGTTGCCAAGGTGATGCTGGGAGTCGGCTTCGAGACCGAGGCCAGCGCCGAGGACCGTGTCCTCCTGACTCGGTTCTGTCCGTTCGGCGAAACGGCAGCAAAACATTCGGAAATTGTCTGCAAACTCGACCAGGGCATCGTCAGTGGCCTTCTCGAGTCGACCAACGCATCGGGCGTCCCGATAGTCAACCCGCATCTCGGCCAAGAAGCGGATTGCGTCACCGAGATCTAAACCGGGTTCCGAATATACCGATAACCCTTGTTGAGCTTCATCTAGGAAACGTTTGCCGAACAGGTACCATCTGCAACGCGGACTAATCGCACTGTCCATCGTCGCCGCAGCACTTGGTGTGCTAGCGGCGATTCTTGGATCGGGTAATGCGGTCATCATCCCGGCCAACGCCGTTGCGATTCTGGCAGCGGCCGGCGCGTGGATTGCTCGACCGGGGGACGACAGTCACTCGGCACTGATCGCAGAGGTCTCTCACGAACTGCGGACCCCACTGACCGGCATCCTGGGAACTCTCGAACTGCTCACCGAGTCAACCGTCCCGCTCGAGGGCTCGGAGGTCGACGAATTGCTGGTGGCCGCCCACGGTGATGCCAACCACCTTCTCCACGTCGTTGGGAACCTGCATGCCCGGTCGAGGCTGGACAGGGCAATCCTCGACCCGGAGGTGGCGGCGGTCGACTTGCGGTCGATAGTCAAGAAGGCTCTAGGGCGGTCACCCAGGGTGGCCCGGCGCTGCTACCTGAGTCCGGGAGACGAAGCCGTCGTCCGCGGCGATGCCCAGCTCATCATGCAGATCGTCACCAACCTCATTCAGAACATCGAGCGCTATGCCCCCGACGGAGAAGTGCGAATCGGGTTCGCCCGTCACGGCGATCAGTTGGAGACAACATTCACCGACTCGGGCCCCGGCGTCCCTGCCTACCGAGCAGAACTGATCTTCACCGACGGGGGTAGTTCGCAGGGCCTCGGGCTCGGCCTGAGCCTGAGCCGCGAGCTGGCCCGCGCTATGGATGGGGAGCTCAGGCTCGAGAACGCGGGCGCGCCACGCGCAACGTTCAAGCTCGTGCTTCCGGCGAGCTCCGAACTGGTCCAGACCATTGAGATTCAAGATGTCGTACCGGGAGACAGGAGCCGCGCCTACTCGCCGCGAGCCAGACTGCTCGTAGACCTGGCCGAAGCCCTGGCTGAGCAGACACTGGACAGCGTCGTTGGAGGTATCCACAAGCTCTATGCCGAACTGCTCGGCGCCACCGGAGGGGTGCTTCTCGTCGCCCAGGCAGACGGGACGTTCGTCAGCGCAGGCCCCTACGCCAAGAGCAAGTCCGTGGCGGCCGACTCCGCATCCGAGCTGGCAGCAGTCATCTCGAACGCGGAACCGATGCGTATCGAAGACATATCTCACCTGGAATGGGCATCCGAACGAACCCTGGGCGGGCAATCCGCCATGCTGCTCCCGGTCCACGATGGTGACCGGGTGATCGCGGTCCTTGCGGTTGGCTGGAAGGGTGTCGACTCGCTCCCAGCCGGTACTGCCGTGAGTGTTACGACTGCCCTTGCGGATCTGACTGCTCCGGCAGTTGTACGAGCCGCGCTTTCGGAGGACGTCGTGTTCGAACGGCGGTTGCGTTCTTCGGTCATGGACGAGCTGCCGATTGCGGTTTCCATCTTTGCGGGTGATCCGCCGCGAGTGGTCGACATGAATCGAAAAGAGCGAGAAATGCTCAGATTGCGCCAGGGCGAGGTCCGCCCCCGCGAACTCGATGCCAGTCAGGACCTGTTCGATGTGCGGTTTGCCGACGGCACTCCTCTCACTGTCGACAATGCGCCGGTGACCACCGCCATCCGCACCGGCAAGGCAACTGGCCCTTTCATCCTGATCGTTCGTCGCGCTGACGGCACCCATATGCATACCCGCACTTACTGCGCGCCATTCTTCGACAAAGACGGGGCCGTCGCCGGTGCGGTGGTCACTTCCGAGCCATTGGATGTGGCGCTGGCCCCGGAAGCCGACGAATAGCCGACGCTGCGACCGTCTAGCGTTCCGTGCGCGCCAGCGAGAGGATGAGCGTGGCTTGGACCGCCGATGGTCGTAGTGTGACGATTGAGGATTGGTTCGGCGGTGGGTGATCCATACGCGGAACGGGCGAAAACCATCCATCACGATCTGCCGGTCGTCGACGGCCACAACGATCTGCCCTGGGCCATCCGGACCAGGGCAGGTGGATCGTTGGAAGCAGTCGATCCGTCGAGCCATCTTCCCGGCTATCACACGGACATCCCACGGCTGCTGGAGGGAGGCGTCGGCGCGCAGTTCTGGTCGGTCTATGTTCCGACTCACTCGGAGCACCCCCTGCGGAAGACGCTTGATCAGATTGACCTGGTGGACCGCATGGTGGCGGACAACCCCGACCACCTCGCATATGCCGCTTCTGCATCTGACGTGCGCCGATTACGGGAAGCACGAAGGATCTCCTGCCTGCTTGGCGCCGAGGGTGGGCACACCATCGAAGATTCGCTCGAGAATCTGCAGCTGCTCTACAACCGCGGGGTGCGTTACATGACGCTGACCCACACCGAAACCCTGAGTTGGGCCGACTCGGCGACGGACGTCCAGAGTCACGGTGGGCTGACCGGGTTCGGGCGGGACGTCGTGCGAGAGATGAACCGTATCGGCATGATGGTCGACATCTCCCACGTCTCGGTCGGGACCATGCATGATGCGCTCGATGTCAGCCGCGCCCCGATCGTCGCGTCGCACTCGAGCGCGTTTGCGCTGGCGCCTCACCCCAGGAACGTTCCCGACGACGTGATCGAGCGTGTTGCCGATCAGGGCGGCGTGATCATGGTGAACTTCTACCCGCCTTTCGTAGCACCCGAGTTGGTCGAATCGTCGATTGCTGGCTACGACGAAGCTCGGAGACTCCTCGCCGAGCTAGGGGATGCGGACGCGGTCGAAAAGGCACTGGCAGGTCGCTGGACGGACGTCGCACATGGATGCGATGTGGGGATGATTGTCGACCACATCGAGCATGTCGCCGCCGTCGGCGGTGTGGACTGCGTCGGAATCGGCTCAGATTTCGACGGTGTGGATCTCTTGCCCGAGGGGCTGGAGGACGTTTCGTGCTTCCCCAACATCACTGCTGAGCTTCTGCGGCGTGGCTGGGAGGAGCCCGAGATCCGCAAGATTCTCGGCGACAACGCGCTGCGTGTGCTCGAAGCGGTGGAACACGCCGCCGGATGAGCTGGGGTTATCCTGGCCGCATGGCCACACTCGTACTCACCGCTATCGGGGACGATCACGCCGGGCTGGTTCAGGCTCTGTCGGCTGTCATCGACGACCATGGAGGCAATTGGGAAACGAGCCGCATGGCGCACCTCGCCGGCAAGTTTGCCGGCATCGTGATGGTCACGGTGGCCGACGAGAATGCCGAAGAGCTAATCAAGAGCCTTCAACCCTTGGAGGATCAGGGCCTGCTCGACATAACCGTCGAGATCTCGTCGCCACCGTCGCCGATTGAGGGTACGAGCTTGACGCTCGAGCTCGTCGGTATCGACCAGCCGGGCATTGTGCATCACGTGTCGGATGCGCTCGCCTCTCGGAATGTGAACATCGAAGAGCTCGAGACCGAGACCGTGGCTGCCCCGATGGACGGCGGCATCCTGTTCCGGGCAAAGGCGGCATTGGTGCTCCCGCCGGACGTGTCGGCTGACGAGCTCACAGCTGTCCTGGAGGAGCTGGCCGTTCAGCTAATGGTCGACATCGAGATCGACGAAGCCGGGTAGGGGTTGGTTCTCGAGGGATCTGCGATCAGCGCCAACAGGGTGGTCGCACTACGGTGACCGAGCCGTTGCGGGTTGTTTGCCGCTGCTGGCGTAGTGATGGCCAAAAGGGCTGGTGAAGACGAAGGCTCCACCACCGGCCAGCTCGTAGCTCCATCCGAAGCGGTGCCGGATGACGTGGTGGTGGCGACACAAGGGCCCCAAATCGGCTGTACACGTGACCCGGTGGCCGGCCCAAGGCCTGCGGTGATCGATGTCGCATTCGACCGACGGCATACGACAGCCGGGGTGGATACAGGTGGGGTGCAGCATCTCGATTCTGCGTCGCTGTGATGCGGTGGGACGCCGCCGGATGATTCCGCCGTCGAGGGGCTGGCCGGTGACGGGATCGACCAGTATCCAGCGGCGCTTTGCTTGGTCCTGGTGCTCCGCGACTTGGCGAGCCACGTCAGCAACGACAGGCCCAAAGCCGCCCAGTTCCGCCGATTCCTCTGACTGGCCGAGCAGGGTCTCAGCGGTCGCCTTCATGTCGAGGTTCCCGAAGTCGGCCTGGGTTACCTTCCCGCCCTTGTACCGCCTCCGCAGTAGGTCGAGGTAGATGTCTGCCCGCAATTGGTCCATCGAACGGTCATCGCCGAGCTTCCTCAGCTTGAGAGCTTCCTTGTGGATCCACCGGCTGATGGACGCTGCAATGTGTGGTGGAAGGTCCAAGCCCATGAGGTCGGCACTGCCTGAACCGGTTGGTCGCAGCTCCAATCGACGATGCGAAACCGAACGCTCGTAGCGCTTTTGAGCAGCCTCGGGGTCCGCATCGATGCAAAGCTTGGCTATGCGGTTTCGTAGCTGACCTGTGGTCAGCCCCGCCGCTTCAGGCAACAACTCCGAGAGCGCCGCCTCAGCGACAGCGTCTGTGACGTGAAGGGTCTCGTCCACGAGAACACGAGCTCGATGCCGATCGATCCGACCGAGCAGCAGCGCTGCGAAGACAGTCGGACGATGCCGCAGCAATTCCGTGGAGAATCCGACCTCCGACTCTGCAGTCCGACGGGTCAATGAC
>JASJAS010000147.1 GCA_030066875.1 Acidimicrobiia bacterium
AGTCTGGGCCGTGTCTCAGTCCCAGTGTGGCTGATCGTCCTCTCAGACCAGCTACCCGTCGGAGCCTTGGTGAGCCGTTACCTCACCAACAAGCTGATAGGCCGCGAGACCATCCTGGAGCGGCGGACCGTTTCCTCATCAGACCATGCGATCCGATGAGGGTATTCGGTATTAATCCGAGTTTCCTCGGGCTATCCCGATCTCCAGGGCAGGTTTCTCACGTGTTACGCACCCGTTCGCCACTGTCCCTAAATCAGTCTTACGAATGATCTAGTTCTCGTTCGACTTGCATGCATAAGGCGCGCCGCCAGCGTTCGTCCTGAGCCAGGATCAAACTCTCCATCGAAAGTTTGATTTGCCTGACATCCTTGGTCTTCGACTACCCGCTCCCGCCGAAAGGCTGGAACGGACGAGAAGGTCCCTCGGAGTCAAACATCAAAGGATGTCACACCGAGGACGGGGATCCTCTCGAGAGCCGAAGCTCCCGTTGGTGCGACATAGTTTTTGCATCGTCTACCTCCCTCCCCTCGCCAAAGCGAGCGAAAGAAGCCAGACGCATGCTGGCTTTTGACACGCTGTTTAGTTGTCAAGGAGCCCGGATTCCCCGCGCGCATAAACACCCGAGGGGCCTCTCATCATAACCCGATCCCAGAGACCAGGCAAGACTCGGCCGCCACCCCGCTTGGGCCGGCGACCGTTGCGGCGGGTATGCAACCACACCCCTCGACCCAATGCAAGTCAATCCATGATCGCGATCAACCACGGGGGCTCCGCGGGGATGATGCGACCATGCCTCTCAGGTAGTATGACTGACTAGTGCTAACGCGTTTTGAATAAAGGCTACGCACAGCGGTCTTGCTACCACGTAAAGTGGGGGGCGAGCGCTCCCTCGAGAGGGGGTGCCAAGTACCGCAGCCGGGAGAGGGCGGGCTCTCTCCCCCGGCGCAAAGGGGAATAGGGCAATTGGAAGGCAGCAAGTTGCATACGTCACACAAGGCCCGACCGGGCCAACGACTGACTGCAATCGCCGTCGTAACACTTCTCTTGACCGCGCTGGTCGGAGTTGTTGGAAGCGCACCCGCCGGTGCGGCTGTACAGACCTCGGTGATTGACTTTGAATCCGGACTGGCACCGGGCGACCTCGTATCGACCCTGTCAGTCGGCAACGGCATGACCGGCGCAAACCTCGGCGCGGTCTCGGTGGTCGGCTCGAATCCGGGTCTCCCGGGGAACACCGCGATGATCTTCGACTCGACTTGCGGCGGTCAGAGCGTTCCGTTTGCCGATCTGGACCGCTCACTGTGCAGCGGCGGCGACTGGGACATCTATCTGCCGTCGCTGGGACAGACTCTCATCATCACCGAGGACTTCGATTCGTCGGATCCGGATGACGAAGAGAATCACATATCCGATTGGACCTTCGACTTCTCGGCGTGGGGCACCGGTGTGGTGACCGTCAATCGCCTCACCACCGGAGACGTGAATCCCGTTCAAACGGGTTTGATCACATTCTTCGATTCCAACGGCGCCGTGATCACGACGGTTCCGGTTCCCACATCGGCTGATGCTGAGGCCACCACGATCACGCCGGGCGTTGCCGGCGTCGGCTCGATGATTGTCGACCTCGGTGGTTCCGGGATCGTCGACAACATCGAGATCTCCGGCGAGGCACCGCTGATCGATGTTGAGTTGGACAAGACCGCATCGCCGGCGGCCGTTCCGGTTGGCGGGCAGACCACCTTCACGGTGACCTTGGTCAATCAGGGTCCGAACGACGCCACCGGCGTCGTCGTCCAAGACCGGCTCCCCGCCGGCCTCACCTACGTGTCGCACAGCGGAGACGGCACCTTCGACTCCACAACCGGGTTGTGGACCATAGGTGACGCACCGGTCGGGGTCACATACACCCTGGACATGGTTGTCGTCGTCGAACAGGAGGGCACGTACACCAATGTCGCTGAGGTGATGGAACACAATGAGGTTGACCGGGACTCCACCCCGGGCAACAACGTGCCGTCCGAGGAT
Organism: Acidimicrobiia bacterium; assembly: GCA_030066875.1. Classification (GTDB taxonomy): domain Bacteria; phylum Actinomycetota; class Acidimicrobiia; order Spongiisociales; family UBA5794; genus JAAETI01. Next base: position 2,026 of record JASJAS010000147.1, read on the forward strand.
GATCAAGACGACGCCACCGTCACCGCTTCGCAGCCGATCGACATCGAGCTCACGAAGTCGGTCAACGTTCCGGAGGACGAGAAAGTGCCGGTCGACAGCGACGTCACCTTTACGGTCACTGTCACCAACGAAGGACCGGCTCCCGCCACCGGCGTCGTCGTCCAAGATCGGCTCCCGGCCGGCCTCACCTACGTGTCGCACAGCGGAGACCGTTCGTTCGATGCCGGAGCGTTCGTATGGACGATCGGCGATCTGGGTGTAAATGAAACGGTAACCCTCGACCTGGTTGTGACAGTGACCGACATCGGCATCTTCACCAACGTCGCTGAGGTGATGGAACACAACGAGTTCGACATCGATTCGACACCCGGTAACGACGTCCTCACCGAGGACGATCAGGACGACGCCTCCGTGGAGTCAATTGCTGTTCAAGCATCCTCCACCATCGGTGACTTTGTCTGGTTCGACGACGACCAGGACGGCATCCAGGACGCGGGTGAAGACGGAGTTCCGGGGGTAACGGTTCGTTTGACGAACCAGGCCACCAGCGAAGTCTCGACAATGGTTACCAACGCCAACGGTCTGTACCTGTTCTCCGGTCTGGACGCCGGGACGTATTTCGTCGAGGTGTTGACATCGACGTTCCCGGACAACCACAACCTGACGACGGTGGGCAACTACACCGTGACCTTGCAGGATGACGAAAGCTTCCTAGATGCAGACTTCGGTATCGTCGAGGTGCTTCCGATCACCGGCATGGAAATCGAGGCCTTTGCAGTAATCGGCGTCGCCCTCTTGTACGCGGGCGGGTTGCTACTGGCTCTCGAGCACAACCGGAGGCGCCGCCTGCTGCCACTCGTGTAAAGCGCCTTCCCGACGATTGCACTGATGGCCCGCTCCCACCGGGGCGGGCCATCCCCTTTTCTACCCTCGTAACTTCGACGCAACCCGCAACACGACCGCAACCAGGATCAGCAGCACGATGAGGCTGGCCCCCCAGTAGACCAGGCGGAACACTCCGCGCAACAGCCATAGGGCCGCAACCACAAGGACGACACCCACCAAGACATCGGCGAGCACGTTTCTCAGGCGCCGCATCAATCGACCAGGCGCACGAAACGCCGCTTACCAACCTGGACGACCACGCCCACGAGATCACCGCGGGCAACGGTCTCCGCATCCAGTTTGGCGCCGTCCACCTTGACCGCTCCCTGGGCAACCAGGCGGCGACCCTCCGAATTGGAGGAAACGAGCCCGGCGGCGTTGAGCAACCCGGGGATCCAGACGGATTCTTCACCCGGGACTTGGAAGACAGGTATCTCGTCTGGCGCTCCGTGCTCTTTGAAGAGCCGATCGAAATGTGCCTCTGCCGCCGTTGCGGCCTCACTCCCCCAATAGCGGGTCACGATCTCGCGAGCCAGGAGGCGCTTGGTCTCGCCGGGATGGCGTGCGCCATCTGCCAGTTCCCGCTCGATCGCGGCCACCTCATTGTTTGGGTAGTAGGCGGCAAGCCGGAACCACTGCACCATTGCCTCGTCGGGGATGCTCATCGTCTTGCCGAACATGTCGTTCGGCGTGTCCTTCACGGAGATGTAGTTGTTCAGCGACTGCGACATCTTCTTCACCCCGTCGGTGCCCACGAGGAGCGGCACGGTCATCACCATCTGGCCACGCTGACCCTTGCGCTCCTGCAGATCGCGACCCACGAGGTTGTTGAAGAGCTGATCGCTGCCACCCAGTTCGATATCCGACTCGATAGCCACCGAGTCCATCCCTTGCAGGAGTGGATACATGAACTCGATCATCGAGATCGGCTCATGAGCGTCCCAACGGTTGGAGAAGTCTTCGCGGTCCATGATGCGCGAGATCGTGAAATGGGAGGTCAGGTCGAGCACGTCACGCATGTCGAGCTGACCGAGCCATTCCGAGTTGTAGCGGATTTCGAGGTTGTCGGGCAGCAGCAGCTCTTTGATGGTTTCGAGAACCCCGCTCACGTACCCGCCTACCTCGTCTTCTCCCAAGCGACGGCGGGTCTCGCTCTTGCCGCTGGGATCGCCGACCTGTGCGGTGAAGTCCCCGACGATGAGAACCGCTGTGTGTCCGCACTCCTGGAACCTACGCAGACGCTCGAATACCACGGCCCATCCCAGAGTCACGTCCGGTGCAGTTGGATCGACGCCTAGCTTGGCGCGCAACGGGCGGCCGGCCCCGAGTCTCTCCAGGAGTTCTCCTTCGGGTACGAGGGTATCGACACCGTCTGTCAGGTAGGCCAATTGTTCTTCGGCGGTGTGCATCGTGTCGCGGAGGTTAGCGCTACCCACTCAGGATGAACCGCCAAGGCATGTCGGCACCCTTGGTGATCCCGACTCGCGGCGCCCGGATGATCCGTCTCCCGCCGCTTCCCGGCCCGGGGAGCAGACACAGCGGCGGGCGCCGCAAATCAACGCCGTCGTGGACTCCGCTCACGCCGAGCGCTTGACACAGCTTGCCCGGACCATCGACCAGATTCCGGTCCCTTCCCCTCCGTTGCGCCATCACGACTTCGCCGCTCGTCGGTTCGCCTCCCCGAAGGAGCACGGCATGGGGCAGGCCTTCGTGCCCGACGACCACGTTCATGCACCAGTGAATACCGTACGACCTGTAGACATAGAGGGTCCCCGGCGGTCCGTACATGGACCGATTGCGGGCCGTCCGACCCCGAAACGCGTGGCTGGCCGGGTCGAGGTCCCCGGCGTATGCCTCTGTCTCGGTGATCGTGACCGTGACTGTCTCACCGTCGACCGTCGACTCGAGGGTCCAACCCAAGAGCCGCTCAGCCACTTCCCAGACACTCCTGTCGAGCAGAACGTCGAGTGGGTTGGCACTCAATCCTGAGCGCCTCGGAGCGTCGCACCCCGAGCTGCGGCAACCTCGATCATTCTCGCCCGCACATCTGCGATTTCGTCCGCATCGAGTGTCCGATCGGGAGCACGCAACCGGTAGCGGACCGCAACCGCACGCAGCTCGGTGTCCTTCTCTCGATAGTCATCAAAGATCACTGCCCGCTCGACGAGGTCGGAGACGCTTTGCGTAGCGGCCGCCAGGTCTCCGCCAGCAGTGTCCAGCGCCACCTCGAAAGACAGATCGAAATCGACGTGCGGGAACGTCGACACCGCCGCCATCTGTACGCTGGCCCTGCCCACCACGAGCGGGGCCAGATCCATCTCGATGATGCCGACCCTCGCTCCCACCTCGTACGCGGCAGCGAGATCGGGATGTAGCTCACCGGCATAGCCGATCGTCGCGCCGTCGATCCGCAGCGCTGCGGTTCGCGTCGGGTGGAAGCCTGGAGCTGCTGCGCCCTCGCGCTCAATGACAACGCCGAGGCCGTCGGCGAGAGCACTCACGATGCCCATCGCCGTGGTGGCGTCGGCCGCGGCCGACCTGCCTCCGACAACCCCGGATCCGAAAGGCCCGACGACCGCAACTCCCAGCCGCATCGGCTGGTCCGGAACTCTCGGGTCATCGGCCCACGGGCGTGCATAGAACACCCGGCCGGTCTCGAAGAGAGCGACGCCGTCTGCACCACGGTTGCGATTCTCCCGAACCCGTCGCAGCAGCCCGGGTAATACGCTCTGGCGAAGCTTGGCTTGATCCTCGCGGAGCGGATTGCGCACGGTGACCACTCCGGCGGCACCGTTTTCGCCGAATGCCGCAAGCTCCTCCTCCGACACGAACGGAAGGTTGATCGCCTGCATCAACCCCTGGCCTCTGAGCAACTCGCGCAGCTCACGGCCACGTCGCTGCTCGACCAGCAACCCCCCCGCCGGACCGGTAGGCACGGTCTCTTCAAACGTGTCGAAGTCGGCGAGGCGGGCGATCTCTTCGATTAGGTCTGCACCGATCGTTAGGTCCGGCCGATATGTCGGAACCGTCACAGCAAGCGAGTCGTCACCGACGACAACCTCGAGCTGCAGCCGGCGCAGTAAGCCCGCACAGGTTTCCTGAGTGAAGCGATCGCCCAATACCCGGGTCACGTCGCGCAGATGTAGATCGACCTGCCACGGCTCAACCGGATTTGCCACCACGTCGATGACGTCTTCGAGCACCGTGCCACCGCCGACCTCGAGCAAGAGCTGGCAGGCTCGGGCGTTGGCGACGGGTGCGAGGTTGGGATCAACCCCGCGCTCGAATCTCGCAGATGCCTCTGATCGGAGATCGTGTCGACGCGAGGTATACATGACCGTCGGTGCGTTCCAGGAAGCCGCCTCCATGATGACCCGGTGCGTCGTGTCTCTTACCTCGGAGCGGGCACCACCCATGACCGCAGCCAGCGAAGTGGGTCCGTCGTCGTCAGCGATTGCGAGATCCTCGGGTCCGAGCTGCCGGACCGTGCCGTCGAGCGTTTCCAGTGTTTCTCCCGCCACAGCCCATCGCACGTCGAGCTTCTCCCCCGCAATCGCATCTGCATCAAAGGCATGCATGGGGTGGCCCGTCTCGAGCATGACGTAGTTGCTCACGTCGACGATGTTGGAGATGGCACGAACCCCCGCCTTGCGGAGACGTTCGGTCATCCACAAGGGGGACGGGCCGATGGTCACGTCCCGCATCTCACGCGCGACGAATCGATTGCACCCGTCGGGCGCCGAGATGGTCACCTGCAGGCCAGGTGTTCCCGCAACTGTTGGCAGGTCCACCTCGGGCAGGCGCATCGGGATGTCGTACCACGCTGCCAGCTCCCGGGCGACGCCGACCATTCCCATGACGTCGGGCCGATTACTGGTTATCTCGAGGTCGAATACGACGTCGGGCAGATCGAGGATGGACTCGAACGGCTCCCCGATCGGTGCATCGTCCTCGAGGACCATGATTCCCTCGTGCATTTCGCCCAGACCGAGCTCGCGCTCCGAGCAAATCATGCCGTGCGACACAACGCCCCGGATCTTGCGGGAGCCTATTTCGAAACCGCCCGGCAATACTGCCCCGGGAATCGACACCGGCACCATGGCGCCTTCGTCGAAGTTCCACGCTCCGCAAATGATCTGGTGCTCCTCGCCGTCACCGATGTCGACGTGGGTCACCCGGATGTTGTCGGCGTTGGGGTGCCGCTCGACGCGGAGCACTCTCCCGATGATCACGTCGGTCCAGTCCGCCTCGAAGACCTCGACTTCCTCAACGGCGTGGCCGAGCATATCGAACGCATGCGTGAGCTCATCGATATCGGTTGTGGGGAGATCGATGTACTCCTCGAGCCAGTTCAGTGATACTCGCATCGGCTAGCCCGGGAACTGATCGAGGAAGCGGACGTCGTTGTCGACGAAGTGCCTGATCGAATCGATGCCGTGACGGACCATGGCAAGACGCTCAACACCCATGCCGAATGCGAAGCCGGTGACGGCCTCCGGGTCATAGCCAACAGCCTCGAATACCCGTGGATCGACCAGACCGCATCCCAGCATCTCCAGCCAGCCGACGCCCTTGCATACTCTGCAAGTGCTTTCCCCACCATCGCAGTTGAAACAGGAGACATCGAGTTCCGCCGAGGGCTCGGTGAACGGGAAGTA
>JASJAS010000148.1 GCA_030066875.1 Acidimicrobiia bacterium
AACCCCAGGTCGGGAGAGCGGCTCGCTCTTGAGGATTCGGGCAGACGGCGGGCCAGGAAGCCATCTACACGCACCACTCCAAACGACCAGGGTAGGGGCTGGCGTAGATCAGAGTGGTCGAAACCCGCCCTCGGAACGGTGGTGGATCGTCCCTGCCACCGGCCTTGGGGTGTCCCCGTTGATCTGTGATCTTAAGTTGTGCATAAGATCATATCGCGGCGATACCGGATAATCCAGTGGTTCTGTGGTCAAATGGCGTCAACTGACCACTATGCGTGGTCGGTTTGTCGAGGCCCTAGTGAAGGCTCTTGACCAGATCCTCGACCTGTGACGGATCGATCTGGACACCTGGGCCCATCGTCGACGACACGGAGACCTTGCGCACAAAACGACCCTTGGCCGCGGCCGGTCTCGCCCGGATGATTTCGTCGGCCACCGCGGCAAAATTGGCTGTCAACTGCTCCGCATCGAATGAGACCTTGCCCACCGGCACATGCACATTGCCGTACCGGTCGTTACGGTATTCCACCCGGCCCGCCTTGAATTCCTTGATGGCTTTCCCGACGTCGGGAGTAACCGTTCCGCTCTTCGGATTCGGCATCAGGCCACGCGGCCCGAGGATGGAACCGAGCTTGCCAACGTGCGGCATCATGTCGGGAGCGGCAATGGCGACGTCGAAGTCGAGCGGCCCACCCGCCGAGATCCCTTCGGCGAGTTCCTTGCCACCAACGATGTCTGCGCCGGCTTCCTCCGCCTCGGCAAGCTTCTCACCGCCGACAAAGGCGATGACACGCACCTCTTTGCCGGTGCCGTGCGGAAGGCTGACCGTCCCCCGCACCAGCTGATCAGCTTTGCGGGCGTCGATGCCCAGCGCGAACACCGCGTCGACACTCTCGTCGAACTTGGCGAACGCCATGCTGCGGACCAGACCGAGCGCATCGTGCGGACCGTAGAGAGCGCTCTTGTCGTACTGCCGTTTTGCGGCCGTTGTGTTCTTGGTCTTCTTTGCCATTTGTGTACCTCCGTGGTCAGTGGGGATGGCTCCCCTCCCACTCGAGATGCCTGCGAGCATCCTTGCGCTCGCCGGCGTCCTGCTTCTAGCCGTCGACGGTGATGCCCATGGAACGGGCTGTACCCTCGACGATCTTCATTGCGGCATCGATGTCATTTGCGTTGAGATCGACCATCTTGGTTTCGGCAATGTGCCTGACCTGGTCACGGGTGACGCTGCCGACCTTCTCCTTGTGCGGCTCCGGCGATCCCTTTTCGAGTTTGGCTGCCTGCCGCAGCATCACCGCTGCCGGCGGCGTCTTGGTGATGAACGTGAAGCTGCGGTCCTCGTAGATCGAGATCTCCACGGGGATGATCGTGCCTGCCTGCCCGCCGGTTGCCTCGTTGTACGCCCTGACGAAGTCCATGATGTTGACTCCGTGCTGGCCCAACGCCGGACCAACCGGAGGGGCGGGACTCGCCTGCCCGGCGGGGATCTGCAGCTTGAGCATGGTCATCAGCTTCTTGCGGCCCATTGGTTAAACCTCGCTTGGTTTCAGTACTTGAGGATCTGATCGAAGTTGAGCTCGACCGGAGTTTCCCGTCCAAAGATGTCGACGAGAACCCGAACCTTCGACTGATCGACGTTGATGTCTTCGATGACGCCGTTGAAGTCGGCGAACGGCCCTTCGACGACCCGGATGGTCTCGCCCACTTCCCAGGCCGGCTTGAAGGTAGGTTCCTTCTTCTCCGCACCCGGCTCCTCTTCCTTGCGGACACCGAGAATGCGTTCCACCTCGCGTCGCGAGAGCGGGGTCGGCTTTGACCCTGACCCGACAAACCCGGTGACACCCGGCGTGTTGCGCACCGCGTACCAGGTGTCGTCGTCCATGTAGAGCCGAACCAGGATGTAGCCGGGGAACTTCTTCCGTTCGACGGTGACCTTGCGGCCGCTCTTGAACTCGACGACCTCCTCCATCGGGATGACCACATCGAAGACCCGGTCCTCCAGGTGCATCGACTTCACCCGAGTCTGCAGGTTGGCCTTGACCTTCTTCTCGTATCCCGAGTAGGAATGCACCACGTACCAGCCACCAGGAAGATCGTATGGGCTGGCCGGGGTGGTCAGCGCGGCGACCTCGGCCGCTTCCTCAGCTTCTTCGGCTGCCGCCTCGTCGTCCACAGTCTCGGCAGCAGCCTCCGCCGGAGCAGCCTCTGCGGCCGGGCCGTCCGAAGGAGGAGCCTCTGAAACCGCGGTCTCTTCGAGGGCGTCTGCCGCGGGTGTCTCTTGGCTGTCCGGGATTTCGAGCGTCATCGCTACACCGCGTCTAGCAATCGGAGGATCGAGTTCTTGAGCCCGAAGTCGAGCGCAAATGTGTAGGCGGTCACCACGGCGGTGACGACCAGTACGACGACGGTGAAGGTGGTGGTTTCTTCGCGCGTTGGCCAGGCGACCTTCTTCAGCTCTTGACGAACCTCGCGCAGGAATTGACGGAAACCGACGCGCTCACGCTTACGCTGCTGCGGGCCAGCTTGGCGTCGCTTCTTCGCGCGCTCCTCCTCCTTCGCCTGGAGGCGTCGCATTTCTCGGTTCACGTTCAATCCTTCCTAGGGAGCAGGGGTGGCGGGATTCGAACCCACAACCTACGGTTTTGGAGACCGTCGCTCTAGCCAGTTGGAGCTACACCCCTCAACATAGGCCTCGGGCCCGGCGGGGAGTATATGAGGTCAGGGACCCAAGTGTAAACCTGAATCCGGATCACCGACCGCCTAAATCGTAGTCAGGCGCTCCCGGCTACACCGCGGCCTTGGATTGACGCCACACCGCAACGGCAACCGCGCCGGCCGCAGCTGCCGCCACCGCTCCGGCGGCAGCAGCTCGGGTTGGTCGGGGACGGGACTCTGAGTCGCCAGCTTCCGGCGGGTCTGTAGCAATCGCGTCCGCGACGGATGCCGCCAGTGGGTCGGGAGCGGGTTCGGTCACGTCTGCCATAACGGCCAGCTGGCGACGCAGCTTGCTGTAGCGGGCAAGCTCCGCCTGGCATCTCAGGCAGGTTGCCGCATGGTTCCCGAGCGGCCCGGGCAGGCCGGCAGGGTCGGCAGATGGGGCGATCGATCGGACAATGACGCAGATGCCTCTCATGCTTCGACCTCCACCTCTTTCCACAGTCGAGAACGCAGCTGCTTGCGACCGCGATGGAGCCGCACCTTGGCGGCTGCGACAGTGATCTCGAGGTGTTCGGAGATCTCGCCGTGGCTCCACCCGTACACGTCCTTGAGGACCACGACGGTTCTGACCGGTAGCGGGAGTTCTCGAAGCGCTGATCGGATCCGACCCTGCATGGCCGCAGATTCGGCTGCCCGTTCTGGAGAAATGGCCTCAGACACCGGTTCCGCGAAGGATTCGTCGATGGGGTCGGCCCGGTGTTTCCGCTGTTTGCGGCGTTGCGTCCAGGCGACGTTGACAACGATCCGGTGCATCCAGGTCGAAAACTTGGCATCGCCGCGGAACTTGGGCAGAGCGCGCCAAGCCCGTACGAAAGCTTCCTGGGAGACGTCCGCTGCCAGCTCACGATCGGCTGTCAATCGCAGTGCCAAGGTATAGACCTCGTCTTGGTGGATTCTGACTAGCTCGGAGAATGCTGCTTGGTCGCCCGCTTGAGCTCTGTGCAGCAACTCTCCACCATCTGGTCTGACTCCACCTTGTGTCATCGCGTTACCCAGTCAGCCGCACGACGCAGTTGCCGGCGACCAGTTGTTGGTCATCCGCACTGACGGTGAAGGAAACCTGGGCGTCTGCCGCGTCCTCGGCGATGTCGCGCACGTCGCCGCTGACCATCGCCTGAGCGGCGGGACGGAGCGGGTTGCGGAAGCGCAGCTTGGCGTGGGCCACCGGGTCGGGACGGCCGCTCACCGCCGCGACGGCCTGCAGGCCCCAAGCCGTCATCAACAACCCGTGGACGACGATGCCGGGGAGCCCTGCTCCCCGGGCCGCCTCGTGATCGAAGTGAACCGGGTTGTAGTCGCCGGACGCCGCCGCGTACTTCACAAGGTCGATGCGGCTCGCTGACTTGGTGAGGCCGGGAAGGGGCCCGACTCCTGGCCAAGGCTTGGGGCTGGGAATCTCGTTGAGTTCGCGCCGCCACACTGCCGGTTCCGGTTCGTCGGGGGTCTCGAGTTCGGCCGCCTCCCCCATGAGGAAGGTCGCGCCGGCGTTGAGCAATGGATCTCCAGAAGCCTCGGTCACTTCAGCTGCAAACGACACGAAGTAGCGGCCCGCGCGTTCCCGCACTTTGTCGACTGTGCCGGTCACGAGGATCTCGGCACCGAGCGCGAGCGGAGCATGCCAGGTGAAGGTTTGGTCGACATGAACCAGCACGCCCGTGTAGGGGCGCACCCTGGCGTCTTCGAGGAAGTGTGGTGCCGCGACGAACAGGAGAGCCCCGGCGTAGGAGGGCGGGGCATGCCGCAGCCATCTGTCCGATTCGTCGCCGGTCGCGTCCACGTATTCGGCGACCTTCTCCGGTGAGATGCGCAGACGGTAAGGCCCGTAGCGGGCACCAACGACTTCTTCGAGACTCATTGGCTGCGAGGGTAACGGCTGGAAGCTCGGTCCGGTAGGGCAATGCAAACGGACTCGCCGAAGCGAGTCCGTTTGAATGAGTTGGCGAAGACGCCTAGCGGGTCTCCTTGTGAGGCGTGTGCGTACGGCACCAGCGGCAGTACTTCTTCAGCTCAAGCCGCTCCCGCGTGTTGCTCTTGCTCTTCGTTGTCACGTAGTTGCGTCGCTTGCATTTCTCGCAAGCCATCGTCAACGGAGGTCTCTTGTCAGAAGCCATCTAGTCGTTTCGTTTCTTACTTGGTGATTTTGGTTACGCGGCCGGCGCCGACGGTGCGGCCACCCTCACGGATAGCAAACCGGAGTCCTTCATCCATCGCGATCTGTTTACCCAAGACAACACTCATTTCGGTGTTATCCCCAGGCATCACCATCTCGGTACCAGAAGGCAAATTCACTGTCCCGGTCACATCCGTCGTCCGGAAATAAAACTGCGGCCGATACCCATCAAAAAACGGGTTATGCCGACCACCCTCCTCCTTAGTCAACACATACACCTGAGCATCAAACTCGGTATGAGGCGTAATCGAACCCGGAACCGCCACCACCTGACCCCGCTCCACCTCATCCTTACCAATCCCCCGCAACAACAACCCAACATTGTCACCGGCCTGACCCTCATCCAACAACTTACGGAACATCTCCACACCAGTGACAGTCGTCGTCTGCAAATCACGCAAACCAACAATCTCCACACCCTCACCAACATGAATCACACCAGTCTCAATCCGACCAGTCACCACCGTCCCCCGACCCGTAATCGAAAACACATCCTCAATAGCCATCATGAACGGCTTATCCGTCTCCCGCACCGGCTCCGGAATATACGAATCAACCGCCTCCATCAACTCATTAATAGAAGCAACCGCCGTCTCATCCCCCTCCTCCAACGCCTTCAACGCCGAACCCCGCACCACCGGAATGTCATCCCCCGGAAACTCATACTCAGTCAACAAATCCCGAACCTCAAGCTCCACCAAATCCAGAAGCTCCTCATCATCAACCTGATCAGTCTTATTCATATACACAACGATGTAAGGAACACCCACCTGACGAGCCAACAACACATGCTCACGAGTCTGCGGCATCGGACCATCAGCAGCCGACACCACCAAAATCGCCCCATCCACCTGAGCCGCCCCCGTAATCATGTTCTTCACATAATCAGCATGACCCGGCATATCCACATGCGCATAATGACGATTCACCGTCTCATACTCCACATGCGCAATCGCAATCGTGATACCCCGCTCCCGCTCCTCAGGAGCCTTATCAATATCATCAAACGCAGTGAACTCAGTAGCCCCAGTACCAGCCTCAGCCAACACCTTCGTAATCGCCGCCGTCAACGTCGTCTTCCCATGATCAATATGACCCATCGTGCCAATATTCACATGCGGCTTAGTCCGCTCGAACTTCTCCTTAGCCATCTCTTGGCTCCCTCTGGTTGGACGCTGTCTGCTGCGTAGCGGCGGGCAGACTCGAACTGCCGACCTCGCGATTATGAGTCGCGCGCTCTTACCTACTGAGCTACGCCGCCGTGCGTGAAGCTTCGCTCACGTTAGACGAACCACCTGCGGCGCTTCGTCAACCTGTCGCCAAGCTTCAGAGCCCTCTCTGGGGATTGAACCCAGGACCTCCTCCTTACCATGGAGGCGCTCTACCACTGAGCTAAGAGGGCAGATCGCGGAAGGATAATCCCGCGCCTGGCGCGTTGAAACTCACGCCAGAGTCCGTTGCGGGGACCCCGCAGTGCTGGGAGAAGGATTTGAACCTCCGAAGGCATTGCCGGCAGATTTACAGTCTGCTCCCTTTGGCCGCTCGGGCATCCCAGCAGGTCTCGCTCGCGAGGAGCGTGCTGCTCGGCAGAGCCGAGCAGCACCGTACGTTAGTCATCTGTGAACGCTTGCGGGAAAGCCCCCGAATGCTTTGTTCACTACGAGATCTTGGTCCATGTTCCACACCTCTCCGAAGAGAACCCGAGGTCCGACGACATCAAGGTCACCGTTTGGATCGACGCGGAGAATTCGTTGTCGATGATCTCCGCGATGGAGCCGCCAAAGCCGCTGAGTCGCTCCCAGTAGCAGTTGCCCGAAGAGTCGCTGTTGCGCCACGTCCCGGCCGCTACCTCGGATCCCACTTGGAAGGTGCCGCCGCCGAAGTCTGCGGTTGGCGATGTGGTCCGTGGCGAAAGGTCGGACGACCACGTACCGCAGTCCTCAGATGAGAAGCCGACATCGGTTGGGGCGATGGTGACGATGTCGATCTCTTGGGTGAGCCAATCTTCAATCACGTCGGCATCCCCGCCGCCGAAACCGCTGAGCCGCTTCCACTCGCAGAAATTGGAGGAATCGGAGTTGCGGTAGGTGCCCGGTGGAACCTGTGCGGGCACGGTCCACACTCCGTCCCCGAACGTGATCTCGTCCGGTGGAATGATCGGACTCAGGTTGAGCGCCCGGGCCAGGAACGAGGCCATCTGGCCACGCTTGACCGCATTGTCGGGGCAATACCGGTCGTTGGTCGGTGGGTTGCAGCCGAGCGTGATCCCGGCGGCAGCCAGCTTGGCGATGTCATCTTCGAACGTCGACCCGTCGTCATCGATGAATGTGTTGCCCCCACCGTCATCGGTCAGATTCAACGCCCTCACCAGGAACGCCGCCATCTGCCCACGGGTCACATTCTTGTCCGGGCAATACATCGTGTTCGCAGGCGGATTGCAGCCGCGGGTGATCCCGGCTGCGGCCAACTTGGCGATGTCATCTTCGAACGTCGAACCGTCATCATCGATGAACGTGTTGCCCCCACCGTCATCGGTCAGATTCAACGCCCTCACCAAGAACGCCGCCATCTGCCCACGAGTCACATTCTTCTCGGGACAGTACTGATCGTTCACCGGCGGGTTGCAGCCGCGGGTGATCCCTTGCGCCGCGATCGCCTCGATGTTGCCCTCGTGGACACTGTCGTTGTCGTCCCAGAAGGTGCCCCCGGGCGGCAGCGGCTTCAGAGTCGTGAAGGTTATCGAGGGTCCGTCGGTCGACTGATTACCGGCACCATCGACCGCTTCGACCTTGGCGGTGTACGTCACACCGCTGGTGAGCCCGTCGATGGTGTAGCTGGTCGACGCTGTCGAACCGTCGAGCACGCCGTTCACATAGACCCGGTATGACGCCACGACCGCCGTCTGGCCGCCGGCGTTGCGCGC
>JASJAS010000149.1 GCA_030066875.1 Acidimicrobiia bacterium
ATGATCGGGGCGTGCAGCGGGAAGATCCGCTCCACCCCGACTCCAAAGCTCAGCTTCCGAACGGTGAACGACGCACGGGCACCGCCGCCGCTTCGGGCGATGACGATACCTTCGAATATTTGGATACGTTCCCGACCCCCCTCAACGACTCGCACATTGACACGAATAGTGTCTCCCGGCGCGAAATCCGGGATGTCGTCGCGCAAGAATGCGGACTCGATTTGGTCGACCGTGTTCACGGGGTCCTCCGAGAGAGGGAAATAGAAAACTCGAGGGCGGGAGTCTAACCGAGGTCTCGGGATTCCGCTAGCTGCCCGATTATCCCTGCCGGCGGACCGAATTCAGGGGGGATCGGTGTCGGTCAGGAGGTCCGGCCGCCGTTCCGCAGTGCGGGCGACGCGTTGTTGCAGACGCCATTCTTCGATCTTGCCGTGATCCCCCGACAGCAACACCTCGGGAACGGCCCAGCCGCGGTATTCGGCGGGCCTGGTGTATTGCGGTTCCTCCAGCAGCCCGGAGCGGAAACTCTCGGTGGCTATCGACTCGGGATTGCCGATCACGCCGGGCAGCAGGCGGGTCACTCCCTCGATGATGGCCAGCGCGCCCACCTCGCCGCCCAATAGGACGTAATCACCCACTGACACCTCCTCGTCCACAAGGTGGTCCGCAACTCGCTGATCGACTCCTTCGTACCGTCCGCAGACCAATGTGATTCTGTCCAACGTCGCCCATTCATCGAGCCGGTCTTGATTCAACGGACGGCCGGCAGCGGAGAGCAGCACGCGGCGAGTCGAGCTGAGTGGTTGCAGCGCCGCATCCAGCGGCTCGACCATCATCACCATCCCCGGCCCTCCGCCGAACGGAGCGTCGTCGAGTTGACGGTGGAACCCCTTGCCAAACTCGCGAAGGTCAACGATCTCGACGCCCAGCAGTCCATCTTGAAGGGCACGACCCACCAGACTGACCTGCAGTGGGGAGTCGAAGAACTCCGGAAACATAGTTATCACGGTGAATCGCATATCAACAGGGTATTCTGATCAGGGGTACGGGGGTTAGCGAGTTGGCGGGACCGATCACATCTGCAGAGACACCGGCAGGGGGTAATGACCGGGTCGTTCCGTCTGCGTCTGCCGACAACGTGGGCGGCGGCGGGCGTTCATCCGACGATCGGCTCACGGGCCGTTCGCGACTTGATCAGGCGATGACGGTCGCCCAGAAGCGCATCGAAGCCGGCAAGCAAGTTGCGACAACTCCCCGGCAGAACCGTCAGCATGATGACCCGCAGTCGAGTGAGTGGGGCTCGGCCAGGGAGGGAACCCAGCCGGCATCGCCGCCGGAGACTGTCCCCGAACAAAAACCACATGTTGTGGTCGATCTCCGTCCTGATGCCGACCGCATCCCGGGCCCGATGCCGGCCATTCGCGAGACGGACTACGGCCTAGGAAGACGCTGGGGTGCAGAGTGGCAGAGATCGGCCCAGGGTTGGGTCACGGCACCCGATGGGCGCGCAACGTGGCGTCCAGTAGTCACGACTACAGAGGAACTCGCAAGCTGGGACGTCCATACCTATCTAGGTGTCGTTACGGCTGAGGTAGCTGTCGAAGCTCCCGGCGGTGATCTCCGTCAGGTCGGTGCCACGCTGGCTAAGGGCCGCCAGGTCGGCATCGAGGGACTCGTTGACGAGGCCGTCGAGCGGGGAGCCCACGCGGTCATCGGCGTGGCGATGCAGTACACCCCGGTCGGCACCCGCATGCTCATTACGATGACCGGCACTGCTGTGACGTTGCAGGAGAAAGCGCTGTAGCCGAACTCGGCACAATGAAGCTACTGAGTTCTGCGACCGCCCGACACCCGGCCGAACCGGTGATAGCCGTCAGCAGACCTCAAACCTCGCCGAAGCTAGGCAGGCGGCCTACGTACTCTCCGACAGCTCCAGTAGGTCATAAAGCGTGTCGCGACGCGCAGCGACCCGACCTGCAGCTCTGATTACCTCTTCCAAATCGCCGGCTTCGACCGACGTTCCGTGCGAGGCGCCTGCCGACCTGGAGATTGTCTCGTCCATCAGGGTGCCACCCAGATCATTGCACCCGGCTCGCAACAGTCGCCCCCCAGCTCCGAGCCCGAGCTTCACCCACGACGCCTGGATATTGTCGATCAGACCATCGAACGCGACTCTCGCAACTGAGTGCATCAAGACGACTTCGTCCCATGTTGGACCCGGGCGAGCGCGGCCGCGAAGATAGATCGGTGCCCCCATGTGGACGAACGGCAGCGGCACGACCTCGGTCATCCCTCCAGTACGCCGCTGAATCGAGCGCAGCACCTCGAAGTGGTTGGCCCAGGAGGCTGGAGAGTCTATGTGGCCGAACATGATGGTTGCAGTCGACTTGAGCCCCAGCTCGTGGGCAGTGAGCATCACTTCGGCCCATTGGGCGGTCCGTATCTTGTCCGCACACAGGTACAGGCGAACATCGTCATCCAGGATCTCGGCGGCTGTTCCGGGCAACGTCCCCAGCCCGGCATCGCGCAGCCGGATGAGATAGTCACGCACCGGAGTATCGAGGGTCTCCGCCCCCTGCCAGACTTCGAGAGGCGTGAACCCGTGGATATGGACGTCGGGCACATGCTCCTTGATCGCCTCGACGAGACTCACGTAGAAGTCACCTGTGAATTCGGGGTGAATCCCGCCTTGGAGGCAGACCTCAGTGGCCCCGCGATGCCACGCCTCGACGGCTCGCTCGACAACCTGTGGGATTGCCATCAGATAAGGCTCGCCGCGCAGGTTCAGGGAACGGGGCCCCTTGGAGAACGCACAGAACCCGCACTTGAAGGTGCATTGATTCGTGTAGTTGATGTTGCGGTTGACGACGTAGGTGACCGTCTCCCCGCAGACACGGCGCCGTAGTTCGTCGGCAACAGCGGCGACAGCATCCACCTCATCGCCCCGACAACGAAACAGTCGCTCGACCTCATCGCGAGTCGGCGGTGTGCCATCGAGCGACCTGGTCAGAATCCCGGCGAGGCCTGTATCGAGTGCAGCCAGCTCGAGCGTGTAGTCCGACTCCGTCCAAGCGGTGTCGGGCCACTGAGCCGACAGGCGGCGCGAGGGGATGGGAGCCGCGCGGTCCATCCCGGGAGCCCAGTCGTAGCGGGGCCGCACAGCACCGACTCCGTCGACTTGGTCGAGATAAGCAGCAAACAGCTCGGCCTCGAGCTCAGCCCGGGCCGCGTCAACCGAAACTCCAGGGGGTAGCGCAGTTCGCTCCATGAGTTCGTAGCTCGCCAGCCGGAGACGCAGCCGCCCGACGGCTTCGGTATCCCAGCCGCGCAGCAACAGATCACGAGCCCCGCGCCCTACGGCACGTTCGGCCTCCTCTGGCGTGTCGACGAACACTGACACCCGGGTCTCGATCCCGGGGAGCGCCGCGATCTGGGCCGCCTCACGCACCCTGCTGCGCCCGGTGCGGAGGAAAGGAGCCCGGCTGCGCGCCAGCGCGTCGAGAACTGCCGAACGCTCCCCGGTGTCGCGGACAGTCAATCGCCACCCGGCGACACCCTGC
Organism: Acidimicrobiia bacterium; assembly: GCA_030066875.1. Taxonomy (GTDB): domain Bacteria; phylum Actinomycetota; class Acidimicrobiia; order Spongiisociales; family UBA5794; genus JAAETI01. The sequence goes on from JASJAS010000149.1 coordinate 3,561, forward strand.
TTGACGAGACGGGCGATCTCGTCGGGATCGGCAACCCATGCCAGTGGTTCGGCGGAGACGTGCCTGGTCGCAACCGCCACCAGTCCGCCATCGTGGATAGCGGTGCGCTGATCGAGAGGGAGTCTTGCGACCTCGACAGCGGTGGCGCCTTCGCGGCGCCGGGCGGCCGCCCACAAAACGCTCACGTTGTCGGCCGGCCGAAGACGCAGAAACGTGACGGTAGATCTCATCTGCGCGATTCCTCCATGGTCGCCGCCAGAGCGTAGCCCCGCCGGTCGACAGCCGATGACACCTTCGGCAGCAACGCCTGGTCGATCCAGCTGTCGCCGATGAATTCCGGGTAGACCGGTAGTCGAGCCTCGAGCCGGAAACCGCGTGCCCCAGTCACGTGGCGCAGTTGCTCGAGATGCGGCCAAGGGGCTTCAGGGTTGACCCAATCGATCGTGAGAGGGGAAACACCACCCCAGTCGTTGATTCCTGCGTCGAGGTAGTCGCCGTAATCCTCCGTTAGGTTCGGCGGAACCTGCAGATTCATCTCCGGGCCGAGGATCCAGCGAGCAACGGCGACGACGCGCGCCATGTAGTCGGGGGTCGGTTCAGGGCTGCGCCGCATCCGGGTGTCGGCTTTGGCGCGGAAGTTCTGCACGATGACCTCTTGAATGGACCCCAGCCTCTGACTCAGCTCTGCCAGCGCAAACAGTGAGTCAACCACCTCGCGCGGCGTCTCGCCGATGCCAACGAGGACGCCTGTCGTGAACGGCACCCTCTGCCGGGACGATGCCTCGATTGTCGCCACGCGCCGTTGCGGATCCTTGTCGGGACAGTCGTGGTGTGGCATTCCCGGCTCCATGAGCCGCGGCGAGATGTTCTCGAGCATCAGACCCATCGAAGGGTTCGACGGTCGCAACGCTGCCATCGCGGCATCGTCCATGAGACCGGGGTTGGCATGAGGGAACAGCGCTGTCTCCGCGTTGACCTGTTCCGTGAGTCTTCGGACGTAGTCGAGCGTCGATGACGCTCCTTGCTCGGCAAGGAACGCTCTTGCCTGGTCCCATCGATCCTCAGGCCGGTCCCCCAATGTAAAGAGAGCTTCGGTGCACCCGTGAGCCTCTCCGGCGCGCACAATGGCCATCACGTCGGCCGGTTTTAGGTACTCGCCCCCTCCCCCTGGTGGCTTGGCGAAAGTGCAGTAGGTACAGGTATCCCGGCACATCGTTGTCACCGGTACGAATACCTTGCGCGAATACGTCACCACGCGTCCCTTGCCTGCGTCGCGCAAGCGCTGAGCTTCCCGGAACAAGGCCGACGGATTTCGCCGACCCGTGATCAGCTCAACAGCCAGGTCGGGGTCGGGCTGTGGGAAGGACATCTCGATACGGTATCACCGGTCCTGCTGTCCGGTGACGACGCGGGTGACCGCTGGGCCAACTCGGTTTGCCCTGCTCGATCGGTATGCTCGCACACGATGTTCCGGCCGTTCGCAATCCTCGTGCTGCTCGGTGTTCTCACCGGTGGCGTCGCTGGTTGCGCCGACACCGCCGTGACCCCTCCCGGCGACGTCACCACGACCAATCCACCGGCAACCTCCCCTCCCGCGTCGACGACCACCACAGCTCCCGCGAGCACACAGCCGGCTTCGCCGTGTCTCACCGGAGATCGGCCCTTCTCGTCGAGTGGGGTCATCTCCGCATTTGGCGGAGCGAGCGGCGATGCCGTGCAAATCTCGGGCCTCCGCGCCGCACGCCACCCTGGATGCGAGCGGATTGTTCTCGATCTCCTCACCGCCGACGGTGCCCCTGCGGGGTCACTCGGACTGGTCGGCGTGGAGTACGACTCCGAGATCGGCATCGTGCGCATCAATCTGCCACCCAGCATCACTGTGACATCAGTCGCCGATCTCCTTCTTGACGGCGATCTCGCCGACCGTGCCTACGTCGTCCAAACCAGCGAGGGAAACCTCGCCCTCGACATCCACGCGGTACCGGGCAGCTCGGTTGCGCTGCGAGCGTTCGAGATGACGGGACCTAGTCGGATCGTCGTTGACCTCAAGACCGATACTGACGTGCCGCCGGTTCAGGGGGTGGCCAGCAACGACTATGTCGTTGTCACCAATCCTGCCTCAGGCCCCGGCAAGAACCCTCTGCTGGTCACCGGCTACGCCAGACCCGGCATCTCGCAAGTCGAGGTGAGTATCCACGATCATGCGGCAAGCGATCCCGCCGTGACAACTCCGGCAACCGTGGCCGGCTCCAACCAGGCATGGGGCGAGTTCAGCGTCGGGATAGTTGATCCCCTTTCGGGAACTCATGAGCTCTTCGTCGGGGAGCCATCGTCGCGCCAAGACTCATCCGGGGTTTGGATCAGCATCGACACCGGACCCGCCCAGGAGCTCGACGAGAGTGATACCTGAGCAGTCCCACGACCGCTAGAGGTCCACGAGGCCCTCAGGTAGATCGACCACGATCTGCCCTTGTCCCACATCGACTTCGATCACGAGCTCAGTGACAAACGGAACCTCGAACGAACCGGCTTCACCGGACACGGTCAATCGATCCTGAGATTCCCCGGCCACGACATCGACCACGCGGCCCAGACGGCGCCCCGCTGAATCAAAGACCGCCAATCCCATCAGCTCATTCGGCCAGAATTCGTCGGGATCGATCGCGTTGAGTTCCGATCGTGGAACGTACAGCGACGTTCCACGCAGCGCTTCGGCCTTCGTGCGGTTGGCAACACCTTCTACGACGACGAGCAGACCTTCGTTATGGGAACGCACGCTTAGCAGCGTTGCTCGAGTCATCTCCGGATCGTCCGTACCCAATATGCGCCCGACCGCAAATAGGCCGGGATCGGTGCGCAGCGGTCTGATTACCACTGCACCGTTCACACCGTGAGCGCGTCGGATGTAGCCCACTTTGATGGATTGCTGAGGCGGCCCGGTGCGTCCGGGATCAGTCGAGGAACTCAACCTGGACGTCGAGACCCTCCTCGTCACCGGCGGCGCGTGCGACGGCGCGGATTGCCCGCGCGACCCGGCCGCGTCGCCCGATGACGCGCCCCATGTCCTTCTTTGCGGTACGAACCTCGGCAACAACCGAGTCCTGTCCGTCGTTGACGACCTCGACCTCGACGCTAGAAGCATCGTCGACGATCTGTTCCGTAACGTAGCGGACAACCTTCTCGACGATCTCGCCTTGTTCCACTAGTTGCTCTCTTCTTCGGGTTCTTCTGCGGATGCCGCCTGCTCGTCGGCAACGGATTCCGGCTCGGCGGACTCAGGTTCCGCAACGACCTCCGGTTCGGGCGTTTCGGGTTCGATCGAATCGGGTTCGGGTGTGGCTGATGTGCCGACCGTATGGATCTCGCCGCGATCTATGGCAAAACGAGTCCAGGCCCCGGAGATCTCGAGGAGCTTTCTTGCACGCTCGGTAGGTTGGGCGCCCTTCTGCAACCAATCGAGGGCTCGCTCGTTGTCGATCTCGACCAGGGAAGGATCTTGCCTCGGGTCATACCGGCCTATCTGTTCGATATATGCCCCATCGCGCGGCTTGCGCGAGTCCACCACGACGACGCGATATGACGGTTGCTTCTTCTTGCCCATCCGCGTCAGACGGATCTTGACCGGCATCTACTTCACCTCTTCTTACTGCGACTCAGACCCGGGAGGTTGAGCCCCGGTATCGGGCTCTTGCCTCCTGCGATCATCTTCATCATCTTCTGTGCTTCCGAGAACTGCTTGAGGACGGCGTTGACGTCCTGCGGCCGGGTTCCCGAGCCGGCCGCGATCCGGCGTTTCCGACTCCCATTGATGGTTTTCGGATTATGACGCTCCGACGGGGTCATCGACCTGATGATGGCCTCGACGCGGTTCAGGTCCTTCTCATTGACCTCAACGTCACGAAGCGCCTGCCCGGCGCCGGGCAGCATACTAACCAGGTTCTGCAGCGGGCCCATTTTCCTCAACTGCTGGAACTGCTCCAAGAAGTCCTCGAGATCAAAGGTTGCCGTACGCAGTTTCTCCGCCGCCGCCGCGGCCTGATCCTCGTCGTAGGCCGTTTCCGCCTTCTCGATCAAGGTGAGCACGTCTCCCATGCCGAGGATCCGTGACGCCATCCGTTCCGGATAGAAGACGTCGAGGTCGTCGAGTCCCTCACCAAGTCCGACGAACTTGATGGGGCAACCGGTGACCTCTCGTGCCGAGATTGCAGCTCCGCCGCGGGCGTCACCGTCCAGCTTG
>JASJAS010000150.1 GCA_030066875.1 Acidimicrobiia bacterium
GAGCGGACACTAGCGTCAGTTGCGCGTCCCGATCGCCTCTGCAAGGGGGGTCAGGATCTCGACCGCATTGCGGTCGGAGCCGTAGGTGCGGATCGAGATCTCGATCCGCAGGCCTTCCTCTGCCCCTTCATACGGCGGTTCCACACGGAGCTCATATTCCGAGCGCGTCGAAATGCTGCAATACAACTCGAGATCAATGCCCGAAGCCTCGAGCCGACGAAGAAGGTGGTTGTACTCATGCAGCGGCATCGTCGAAATCGGTGAAGGCCGAATAGGTTGTGTCGACGTGAACAAAAGTGTCATCGTCAGTGCTGTATGAGCGCTGCGCGTCTGGTGCGCTGCCGTCGCCTAGCCAGTCGATGTGCGCAACCAAATCCTCGGTCATGGGGCATTGACACCCGACATAGTCGAAGCGGTCGCCCCAAATCCGACACCCGCTGAGCAACAGTGCCACCAAGAGCGCCAACACCAACCGCAACTGCGGCCCGCGAAGGCTAGGGAAGCGACGCCGGCCGCTGCTGCCGACTTCTTGGCCGAATGTGCCCCCGGACGACCTACTCGGGTCACGATGCTCTCTCCGACACTTCTGTGATCAGGCTAATCCGGATCGTATTAACACCTAGTCCGTGGGACCCTCACCCCAGATAGACCATCGTACGCCCCTGGACGGGCGACGTTCTTTGCGTTCCTACACTCGCAAACATGTGTCTCGCGAACTCCTGGCGGTGACAACGCTGCAGCGGGTGGCCCGCGATCGGCACGCCCTCGCTATCCAGGCGGCCATCGGCTGGTGTCTTGGCGGACTGGGCCCGGTTCTCATCCTGGGTGCCCGCGACCTCGACGTCCCTCGCTATCAATTGGCCTGGCTGGGCTCTGCGTTCGGATTTGGCCTGCTGGGAGCAGGGCTGCTGGGACGTCGTGTTCTCGGCTATGGAACGGAGCCGGTGACCAGAGTCGGAGCCGTCGTCGTGACCGTAGGCGTGCTCCTACTCGGCTTGGGGACGAACGTCCCCATGCTCGTCGCGGGAGGGCTGCTGCAGGGTATCGGGTGCGCGGCGTTCCTGATCGCAACACCAGCACTGATCGGAATCGAGGATCGAGCGAAGCGACTCGCTTTGGCGGTTGGCGTTTCCTCAATTGCTGGCTTGGTTGCCCCGGGAGTGATCGCACTGGCCGACCGACCGCTATCCACTGGCCGGGTCGGTCTCATCGTGCCCGGCCTCTGGCTCGTCTTCGTGGCGTTCCGCCGGCTGCACATAGTCGAAGGACTCGGAGTCGATCGGCCCGACGCCGCAGCGGAACCGGCTGGGAAGATGACAAGCGACACCTGGCGACGCTGGTCGGTCATCGTTCTGGCAGTATCAGCTGAGTTCTGTTTCTGGACCTGGGGTGCGGCCAGGCTCGTCGACGGTGGGGCCGCGGTCGATGCTGCCAGCGGCCTGACGGCCGCGTTTGCGATTGGAATGGGCGTGGGCCGAATAATCGGGCCTCGCTCCGTCGGCCGGTTCGGCCCTCTCCCGCTATCGGTGATCTTCTGCGGAGGCGCCGCGGTGGTGGTGATGCTCGATGTCTCGATTCCGCTCCTAGTCGCGGCCCTCACAGTCGCCGGTCTTGGGATTGCCGTCCTGTATCCGGTCTCGCTGGCCCACTTGCTCGACGATGCGGCACTGCCGGAGAGCCGACTGATCGCGCTGGCCGCGTTTGCCTCGGGTGTAGCCATCACCGTCACCCCAACGATGCTCGGCATCCTCGACCGGGTCATTGAGATTCGCTACGCGTTTGCGGTGGTTCCGCTCTGCTTGGTCGGGGCCGTCGCGCTCGAGCAGAGGAGTAGCTAGACGGTCAGGACCGCCGCTCCTTGGACATGAGCTCGTAGGGAAACTCCGGGAGGCCTGATGCCCCGGAACGATCGGCAGGCGACGCGCTTCGAGGTCACCCTCGACAATCTGCAGGTCGGTCCGACAGACAGCACAAGCAGCAATGCTGATCGAGACCTCACCGTCGCCGGGTTCGAAGTCGAGCCGGTCTACCGCATGCAAACGCGGCAACTCCACCGATCCCGGCGTGGACAGCTCGTACGCCCGCATCTCATCCCTTCTGGGTTGCCCATCCAGAGCGTATCGCGTCGGTGGCTGTCGTTGGAGATGTCACTCGAGAGAACGACCATGCTCAAGAGAGTGCCGCTGCTCGTGTTGGCCATCGCTCTCGCGGCGAGTGGAAGCGCAGATTCGCCGGCGCCGACACCGTCGGCCCAGATCGCACGCAGGTGAGTTACGGCCGCTCGCTCCCGATGGCCAACGCGCTCCCGCAAGCGTCGCAGAAACGCGCCGTTCTGGAGTGCACGGCAGAGCCACAGCCGGGGCAAGACTTCTCTCGCTGACCCGAAACGGCAACCTCTGCCGAGACGATGCCCGTGGGTACGGCAATGACGCTGTAGCCGGTGATCATCAGGATCGCCGCCAGCACCTGGCCTAGCGGAGTCGAGGGAGCGATGTCTCCGAACCCAACCGTGCTCATCGTGACGATCGACCAGTACAAGCCACGAAACATGGAATCGAAACCGTTCTCCGGACCCTCGATGAGATACATGGTCGAACCGACGATTACGTTGATCAGAATCACCACCACGAGGAATACGACGATCTTGCGCGAGCTGGCCCGAATCGCCCTGATCAGATAGTTGGCCTCGCTGAGCCAGTGGGCCATCTTGAACACACGGAAGACCCGGAGCAGACGCAACGAACGAATGACCAGCAATGACTGTGTACCGGGCCACAACACACTGAGGTACACCGGCAGGATCGCCATCAGGTCGACGATGCCGAAGAAACTCCGGGCATAACGTCCCCGGTTCTCGACCGTGACCAATCGGGCGATGTACTCGATGGTGAACAAGATCGTCACCACCCACTCGAGAACCAGAAGCAGCGTGCCGTACCGGGCCTCGATCTCCTCGACCGTTTCCAGCATCACCAACACGACGCTGAAGGTGATGAGAGCCATGAGGGCCACGTCGAAAGCGCGTGACTCTCGTGTGTCGTGGTCGAAGATGACGTGGCGAATTCGCTCCCGCCATCCGTTGCCGTGCCGCTCCATCGCCGTGCAGCGTAGAGCAGCAAGCCGCGTCGCGACGGCTATGCCACGGATGTCGCTATTGACGGCGCGTCGGCACTCGACCGCGCCATGGCGAAGGAACACGACGTCAACTGGAGCTGTCGTAGCTTCGGTTGGTCGCTACCTGTAGCCAGGTCAGGCCCCAACAGCGACCACAAGCGTACCCACAGCGGCGACCGCGGAGACCGTACCCATCAAATACCGCTCGATCTTGCTGCTCGATGCGAGGTTGCCGACCGTGTTCAGCACCAGGTAGCCGAACACAAACCACACAGCAACGTCCACCCAGCCATCCCCACCGCGCACCAGATCAGCCTTGGCAAGGATGATCCATGCTGCCAACAGGAGGATGGGGACCGCCGCCGCACTCATCACCCGGTACGCAGGCGGTAGCCGGCCGTTGACCGTCTGTGCGCGGCCGCCGTACGCATGCTCTCCCCAAGGGGCACCAAACGCAAGCGCCACCTGGAACCCGGCAACGACCTGAAGCAGAATCCCGCCAACCAGAACGGCTGCAGCTTCCACGGGTACTCTCCTCGGCGACTACTCGGGCTCGACGAACACGGCAGTACCGAAGGCGAGCAGCTCGGCGCCACCGCTGGTAACCATAGAGGTGGCAAACCGCGTGGTCACAATCGCATTGGCTCCCAGTTCCTTGGCTTCTTCGAGCATGCGGTCCAGGGCCTGTTCGCGGGCCTCGGCAAGAAGCTTGGTGTACTCGGCGATTTCACCGCCGACGATGTTTCGACCCATGGCCTTTATGTCGCGACCAATGTGGCGAGCCCGGATCGTGTTCCCCCGCACCAGACCGAGTGTCTTGGTGATGCGGTGACCGGCAACGTTCTCGGTCGTCGAGACAATCATTTCAGCACCTTCCTGTATGGATCGTTCTTGCGTGTCTTCAGTCGGTCGAGCAAGGCAGACAGGACGATCAAACCGAGTGCCAGCAGCAAGGCAAAACCGAGCACGCCTTCCCACTGCACCGATTCAGACCCTGTTGCCATCTGCCAGATGACATACGCCACGAGACCGACAACCCAGCCGGCGGCGATCAGCCAGCCGAAATTGTGGAACAGCCGCGACAGGGCGCCGCGCGGCGTCTCATCCCATTGTGTGTCCTCCGGAATCTGAAACTCAGTATTCATCGTTGTCTCCCTGAGTGTGCTGAGCTGCTCCATCGTGCTCACGCAAGCTGCACACCCTTCGAGATGCAGTCGCACCCGCTGCGCGTCTCCCTGGGTCAGCTCGCCGTCGAGATATCCGGACAGCAGCGCTTCATCGAATTGGTGATTGGTCATGAGTCGCCCCTCCTGGTGGGCGGCTGGTCTGGAAACGAACCTCCCCTAGCGACAATGACGTCGCGCAGGCTCTTCCGGGCTGCATGCAATCGTGACATCACGGTACCTGCCGGAATCGACAGCACCTCGGCGATGGCGCGATAGGAGAGGTCGTGGAAGTCCCGCAGCACGATGATCTCGCGATGGGGTTCGGAGAGTTGGGAAATGGCGTGCCACACCTGGCGCCGTAGGTCGGCGCGTTCGGCGTCCGCAGCCGGGTCGGCGAACGGATCGGCTGCTTCAGGATGGCCGGCTTCCAGCCAGGCATCCAATGATTGGTGCCGCCGAACCCGATCCCGCCGGTTGTGGTCGCGCATCTGGTTGCGCACAATCTGATATAGCCACGGCTCAACAGGGCGCTTCTCATCAAACCGATCGAGGTGCTGAAAGAACCTGAGCACGCTGTCTTGTGCGATGTCCCGGGCCGCCTCGGAGCCACCGGTTAGCTGCAGCGCGAATACGTAGGCAGTGTCACCAACCCGCTTCGCCAAGGCCTCCCGTGCTGCCCGATCCCCTTCTCGGACCGCAGCAAGCAGAGCGCCATCCGGTACTGGAACCCCTTTGCTCACTACATCGATCGTAACCGCCATACCTTCTATTACGCATCGGCCCCGGATCTATTCGCCTCGGGATGCTCGGCACACCGGACTCCCGACATGCGGCACCGTGTTCGCGGCGCCGAGCAACGGCCCTCGCTATGGTTGACGCCCACGACCACCCCCTGAAGCCGGGAAAGGTGCAGTGGACGACCATTCGGACGACATCGCCACGACGCCGGGAGTACCCCGCTACGTAGCATTGCTCCTACTTGCGCTCGCTATCGGAGCAGGTGCGCTGGCCATCTTCTTTGCCGCCGAAGCGGCCGAAGCCGCCGCAGACGCCGACCTACTGAAGGACGGTGTGGATCGGTCTCGCCTCAGCCGCGAGGAGGCCGTCGCCATTGCGCGGCTCGCTCTCGAACGCAGCACGCCGGTGCCCGAGAGCGAGCTCGCCGACCATGACCACGACCACGGCTCGGGACCAGCACGGGAGCTGACTCCCGCCGAGCAGGAGCTCTTTGACGAGCAGTGGGCTGCTGCGACGGACTCCGTTCCCAAGTTCGACACGATCGCCGAGGTGGAGGCGGCCGGGTATGTCCTCGCCTCCGGAAACAGCGACGGCGCCGGTGTCCATTACGTCAAGTGGTCGATCGTCGATAGGCCGTTCGATCCGGCAGAGCCCTCGATGTTGCTTTTTGAAGAGCTGAAGCGGGGGGAAGAGATGGAGCTCATCGCGTACTCGTATTGGGTGTCGTCCGATGGACCCCCCGACGGGTTCGTGGGAGAAGAGGATTCGTGGCATCGGCATCTCGGGGTCTGTTTCGTCAACGGTTACATCAAGGATGAGCACGTCTTGCGCGAGCAGTGTCCAGGCGATTGGATAAACGGCATGGATCTCTGGATGCTCCATGCCTGGGTGGTTCCCGGACTGGAGAACGATTACGGCCGGTTCCACAACGTCAACCCACTCCTGTGTGAACGGGCGTGTGGTCTCGAGGACTGAGATCGCCGGTGGACCGTTTCAGAACTCGCTTCCCGGCCACAATCGTTCTCGCCGTCGGCTTTCTGCTCTTGGGCCTCGGATCCGCTTTGGCCCACGCCGACTTTGTCGGCTCTACCCCCGAAGATGGAGCCGAGTTGACCGAGCCGGTCGAACAGATAGAACTGGCATTCACGGCAGCCATCTCGCCGATCCCCGGCGGCATCCAGGTTCTCGGTGAAGTCAGTCCGGTCGTGATAACGGTGTTTCAACCGTCGGACGACAAGATCGTCGTCCAGCCGGCCGAACCTTTGACAGACGGTCGCTACGTCGTGCTCTGGAGGGCCGAGTCGGCAGATGCCCATCAGATCGAAGGCACCATCACCGTGACGGTCGCCGCGGAAACTCCAACGTCGGCGGCCGGCGATGACGAGCCCGCTGCTGGGGCAGAGTCCGCGGTCGAAGCCACCTCCGATGCCGAAGAGACGACCGAACCCCCGCCAACAACGGCTGCACGCGTGACGACCACTTCGCTCCCCATGGTCTCCGAAAGACTCCCGGAGCGGGCTTTGAAGCCCCAGGACATTGAGGTTGTTCGGCCGGAGAACTCGGTCGGAACGTGGATCGCGCGCATCGGTCGTTGGGCCCTCATGCTGGGTGGACTGCTGGCCATCGGAGCGTTCGTATTCGCCGGTACGGCGCTGGTCGGCTCCGCAGGCGAAGTCCGGGGCGCAATCCGCTGGATGCGGCGTGGTGGCGTGTTGGTGCTGGTGGGCGCCATCGCCGAAGTCTGGGGCACCGCGGTCGCACGCAGCGGCTCCTTCGGTGACGCGCTGACACGCTCAACGCTCGTCGACTTGCTGGCCGGCTCCATCGGCATCGCACTGCTGCTGCGGCTGGCCGGCGGGGTGGCACTGCTGCAGGATCCTAGGTTCGCGGCGACTCGCTCCATTATGCCGACGGCAGATAATGCTGGCCCCGGAACAACCGAAGCGTCGCTGGAGCCCACGGACGCTGTCGCCGTAGCTACCGCCCCACCAGGTCAGCGCTTCCGTTTGCGCATGAGCCAGGAGTGGGTCGCGGCTGCTGGCGTCCTTGCGGTGGCCGCCTCGTTCATGTTTGACGGCCATAGCGTATCGGTGGACCAGTCCGTGGTGGCACGGATTGGATCGCTCGTGCACGTGCTTGCCGCTGGGGTTTGGTTCGGTGGACTCGTCGTGATGGCCGCGACACTGGCGAAACGCCGGCAGGATGATTTGCCACTGGAGGCGGCCCCGATGGCGATCCGCTTCTCACGGGCCGCGACTCTGGCGTTGGTCGGAGCAGCGCTGGCAGGTATTGCTCTCGCGTGGACGATCGTCGAGTCAGCGGCCGATCTCGTCTCCAGCACCTGGGGCCGACTCCTCCTCGCCAAAGTCGCCATGGTGGCCATCGTTGCCACGCTGGGCATCTACAACCACTTCAAGGTCGTGCCTGCCCTCGACGAGAGCCCGGCCGCCGAGGCAACGTCCGACCGACTACGACAATTGGTCCGTATCGAAGCCGGCGTCCTGGTTGTTGTTCTCGCGGTCACTGCAGCCCTGGTCGGTACGTCCCCCTGACCGGTCACCCGACCGGAGGGCCTTGCACATGAGGCCTTGTAGACGAGGCCTTGTACTTGACTGAACGATCGTTTAGTATGTTGAACATGCGTTCAAGCGACGATCGCACGACAATCGCCCGGATTCGAGATGCGGCAATCACCGAGTTCGCCAACAACGGTGTCGATGGCACCAGTATCAGAACCATCGCCGCCGCCGCCGGTGTCTCCCCCGGCTTGGTCATCCATCACTTCGGCTCAAAAGACGAGCTACGCGTCGCTTGTGACGAACACGTCGCCGGGATCATTCGTGATGTCAAGGGATCGGCGATGGCCTCGGGCGGCGCGTTCGATGTCACCGCTGCCTTCCGCACCGTGGGCGAGCTTCCCGCAGCGAAGTACCTGGCACGAACACTGGTGGACGGGTCGCCACACGTTGCC
>JASJAS010000030.1 GCA_030066875.1 Acidimicrobiia bacterium
TGCTGATAGTGTCGAACGTATGTTCGGTACAGACGTTGTGTGCGACAGCGAAACTGCAGTTGTGGTGGGGGTACCTTCCAATCTGGAGGCAATCCCACCTGGTTATGTGCTGGCTGCGGTACTCGACGACATCGACATCGATGTGTGCTCTGGTTTCGATCGGGTCCGGGTACTCAAGGCCCAAGCGAAGATGCGGTCACACTATGCAGCCAGGTCGTATCACACCATGACCAAGGTGCTCGATGCCATCGACCCCCAAGACATGGCCACCGACATGGTCGAACAAGCCGCTGCCTCAGAAGTGGCCGCCGCGCTGCGATTGACCCGACGTTCTGCCGATATCGAAATGAACCTAGCCATCGAGTTACAGCGGCGGCTCCCCCAGGTATGGCAAGCACTCTTGGACGGCAGGGTTGATGTGCGCCGCGCCCGGGTCCTGGTTGACGGCACGTTGCACCTGTCAACCGCAAACGCTCAGGAACTGGTCGCTGGTGTGTTGGATGACGCTGCACAAATGACTACCGGACAGTTACGCGCCAAGCTCCGCAAACTCTGCATACAAGTCGATCCCGAGGACGCCAAACAACGCTACCGGCAAGCCGTGGAAGACAGACGAGTAGTAGCTGAACCCACCATTGATGGTGTTGCCGACCTCCGCGGATTGGATCTGCCGCCACACCGAGTACAAGCCGCCATGCGCAGAATCAACCGGCTCGCGCTAGACCTCAGACACAACGGCGACACCCGCACCATCGACCAACTCCGCGCCGACGTGCTTTTAGACCTGCTTGAGGGCACCGGACACTTGAAAGACAACCAGGCAGGGGTACTCATCACCGTCGACCTCCCCACACTCACCGAACTAGCCAACAACCCAGGCGAACTAGCCGGCTACGGCCCAGTGATAGCCGACATCGCCCGTCAAATCACCCAACACCAGACCGACACCAAATGGCGGTGGGCCCTCAAAGACCCAGACACAGGGCAACCCATCGACGGTGGCATCACCCGCAGACGACCCACCACAACCCAACGCCGCAAGGTCACCACCCTGCATCCCACCTGTATCCACCCCGGATGCCGCATGCCCGCCTACGCCTGCGACCTCGACCACACCAACCCCCACACCGAAACCCGAACCACCTGCACCGATGATCTCGCACCGCTATGTAGACACCACCACACCCTCAAACACCACGCAGGCTGGCAATACCAACACCTCCCCAACAACGACTTCAAATTCACCTCACCCCTCGGCCACCAATACACCACCAGCGGCCGCGACCCCTAGATACCGAACAACCGATACCTGGTCATTGCGGATTTCGCATAAGAACCGGAGCTACATAGCCTGATTCACTCATTTGAATGCACCGGCCACGGGCCAGGTATACCCGATGTCAAAGACCAGAGCCATCATCCTCGTCGCAGTCGCGACGACGCTGCTTATCGCAACCGCCATACCAGCGCGGGCGGTTGAGGACTTTCGCCTCGACTTCTTCCCGCACGAGGACACCGAGTCCCACTTCACAAACGACTGGGGAGATTCCCGCCCGGGCGGGCGATCCCACCAAGGCACCGACGTCTTCGGAGAGAAGCACAGCGCCGTCGTTGCCGTGGCCGATGGATTCGTCATGGGGATGAAGGAAAGCTATCGCGCCGGCTACAACATCCGGATCGCCCATCGGGACGGCTGGGAGAGCTGGTACATGCACCTCAACAACGACACTCCCGGCACCAACGATGGTGCCGCCGGTGCGGCAGGGGCATTCGCTCCGGGACTCGAAATCGGCATGTACGTGCCGGCGGGAACGATCATCGGCTACATCGGCAATTCGGGCAACGCCGAGGGCGGCACCGCCCACACCCATTTCGAGCTGCACAACGGCCGACGCGCTGTCAATCCCTACCCCTATCTGGCAGACGCATTCGAGCGCTGGGAGAGGGTGCGAGCACTCACCGAGGCCGTCAGCAGAGGTCTCGTGCCCGTCTAAACACCGAATCGAACATCTCCCTGGTTAGCTTCCCGGTGAACGTGTTCTGCTGACTCGGATGAAACGAAAGCAACACCGTCCACCCATCCCCAACGTCGATCTCGACCCCGTGGCCGAACTTGGGTCGCGGCCGCGGCAAATCCATCCCCTCCCCTGCAAAGTGCCGCCACAGCGAGTGATAGCCATACTGCCCCAAACACACGAACACTCGGGCAGTTCGGAGCAGGCGCAGCTCGGCAGCGAACCAGTCTGCACAGTTATCACGCTCTGTCGGCAACGGCTTGTTGGCGGGCGGAGCACAGCGCACCGCGGCGGTGACCCATGCGTTCCGCAGCTGCAACCCGTCATCCACACCGGTGGATTCCGGCTGATTGGCAAACCCGGCATCGTTTAGGGCTCGATAGAGCCACTCGCCGCTGCGATCGCCGGTGAACATCCGGCCCGTCCTGTTGGCTCCGTGGGCTGCCGGCGCCAGTCCGACCACAACCAACGCAGCCCGTAGATCACCGAAGCCGGGAACCGGACGGCCCCAGTAGTCATCCTCGCGAAACGCCGCCCGCTTCTCTCGAGCTATTTGCTCTCGCCAGTCGACGAGCCGGGGGCACTTGCGACAGGCGACGAGCCGTGTGCTGAGTTCGTCAAGCGATTCGGGCACAGCGTCGGTCATTCAGCAGGCGGGAGATGCCCGGCGTCGAAGATGGTCCCGGCGCTCCACAACATCCAGCCGAGGTCACGTTCCTCCGCAACGTTTTGAATGGCCAGAATCTCGCTGTCCTCCAAGAACGCACGCTGCAGCCAGGGGCGGTAGAGCGCGAATCCGTCGAGGCGCGGGATCCCCGCGTCGAGCGCCGCTTCCACCAATTCTGTTGCGTGTTCGTCGGGATCGTCCCAGCCCTTCCAGCCGGGACCGTACGTGTACGTGTAGATCATCGGGCTGAGCACATCCACGTGGTGGGAGAACGGACCCGGGGCCTGGCCGATACCTTCGTCCGATGTGCTTTCGAGCGTGATGGCAAAGATGTCTGCCGCCACTGCGCATCCCATCGGGTTGAGCCTGCTGTGAGCCTCGGCAAGGAACGCCGAGATGGTTTCGACACGTTTCTGCTGGGATGCCTCCGAGTAGTAATCCTCCGCTGAGAGCTCGTCGAAGCTCAGGTTGCTGATCGGACCATCCGACGGGAAGCGCACGTAGTCGAACTGGATTTCGTCGAAGCCGAGCCGGCATGCCTCCTCTGCGAGCGCTAGTGGGTAGTCCCACGAGCTGCGGTCTGTCGGATCGAGCCAAGCCAGGTTCTTGTTGTTCACCCAAGGCTTGCCCGTCGTGACGTCGGTCGCCGCGATCTCCGGGCGCGCCCGGGCGAGGAAGTCACTCTGGAAGGTCACGATTCGGGTGATCTTGTAAAGGTTGTGAGCGTCCATGTCGGCGAGAACCTGCTCGACGTCATAGAACGGAATCACCGCACCTATCTCGTAGGCCAGCGCTACGTCCGTGTCGTGCAGCACCAGTCCACCTTCTTCTGTGGTGTCGACGACAAACGCGTTGATGCCGGTCCGGTCCGCAAGGTCGAGCAACTCTTGCCACTTGGTCGCGTTGCCGGCGCCCGAGTTGTCGCCCGCGACGCGGAGGGCGTTGATCATGCGCGGCTGGAGCTCGACCGTGATGTCTTCGGTCGACCCGTCCCACGCCACCTCGTTGGGTTCCCATGCCGGCCTTTCCACCGCGACGTTCCCTGGAATCGCCCGGAAGAAGGCAAACTCACCGTCTCCGTCGCTGACCGCCTCGAGGTTGCCGAGCCTCACGGTTGAGGCCGGCAATGGACGCCCGTCCGCCGACAGCACCCTGCCGTTGAGCACCACCGGGTCAAGGCGGATCTCGATCGGGCCCTCCAGCGGCTGCTCGGTGACGCTGATAGCCCCCTCGTGGAAACCTGCAGCAGATGCGGTGACGGACACGGGTTCTTCATTCCAGATGACTGTCACCAGGCCGTCTTCATCGGTGGTGACCGCTTCTTCACCAACGGCAATGTCGGCAACGACCGGGGTCAGGTCATCAGCGCCTACAACGGCGAAGGACAAGGTTGGCGGCGGCGGTTCCGGGGGACGCATCGACTCGCCGGCGAGCAGCACAGAGGGGCCCGCGCAGGCAGAGAGCAGCAGGGCGACGGCAGCAATCGGGAGTGGCAATCTTCGCATTGCGAGAAGTGGTGACCTCGGCAGACCAAAACCGGCAACGCACCGGTCCGATGTCGCCTCAGGGTAGTAGAGCAGATCGGACATGCGTGTTGGGGCGGGCCAAACCGATTCCACAGTCCTTCACGATTCGTTGAAGACCCTGGAAGGCCGTGATAGCTTGAAAAAACAGACAGCGTCATGAGGGGGGCCCATGACACAGAAGGCTCGGAGGGCGATTCAGGCCGACGGCGTCGGTCTGTATCTGGACGAAGTCGCCGGCCACGGCCTCCTCACCGCAGATGACGAGGTGCGGCTCGCCAGAATCATGGAGGCCGGCAAACAAGCGGCCGTCCGCCTGGAAACCGAGAAGCTCCCCTCTCAGGAACGCTTCGAGCTCCGTCGCAAGGTTCATGCAGGCGAGGAAGCTCGCGCCGAATTCATACGATCCAACCTCAGGCTCGTTATCTCGATCGCCAAGAAGTACACGGGACGGGGCCTCGACCTGCTCGACCTCGTCCAGGAGGGAAACCTCGGCCTGATCCGGGCCGTAGAGAAATTCGACTGGCGCAAGGGGTTCAAGTTCTCCACATACGCGACGTGGTGGATACGCCAGGCGATAACTCGCGGGTTGGGCAACACCGCCAGGACGATCCGCCTACCGGTTCACTTGGTGGATGTGGTGCGGGCCGTCCAGGAGACCGGTACATCCCTCTACGAGAAGATGGGTCGCCGCCCGACCGCCGAGGAGATCTCCGAGGTCAGCGGCCTGGACCTCGACCAGGTCATCGTCGCCATGGATTGCCCGGACGACTGCGTGTCCCTCGATCATCCGGTCGGTGATGCGGGAGATGCCAGCTTGGGGGACTTCGTCGAGGATCTCCAAGCAGATGATCCGTTCGTGGTTGCGGCAGACATGGTGCGTCGCGACGAGCTCGATCGGGCGCTCGAGATGCTCGAACCCCAGGAGCGAGAGGTCATCACGCTTCGCTACGGGCTGAGCGGTGGCGGTCCCAGAACACTCTCGGACGTGGGACGTCAGCTCGACGTTACCCGGGAACGCATCCGCCAGATTGAACGCCGAGCTCTCACCAAGCTACGCCATCCATCGTTCGCCTACGACTTGCAGAGCCTGTTGTAGCGGGCACGGACCGGGCGAATATCAGAAGAGTTTCAACATCGGCGAGTCGACACCGCGCAGCTCGTCGTAGTCAACCTCGACCCAGCCGATATTGCGGTCCTCAGCAAGCGTACGGGCCTGTGGCTTGACCATCTGGGCAACAAACAAGCCCCGTACCGGAGCCAGACGTTCGTCCCTATTGAGAAACTCGAGATAGCGAGTCAGTTGCTCCACACCGTCGATCTCGCCGCGTCGCTTGACTTCTACGGCAACCGACCCACCATCCGCATCACGGCACAACAGGTCGACCGGACCCACCGGCGTTGGGAATTCGCGACGGATCAGAACCAGACCGGGCTCCATCACCTCCGGAGTCTCGGCAAGAAGGCGCTGCAATTCGAGTTCGACGCCGTCCTTTTGCAGGCCTGGGTCCTCTCCCATATCCATCGCCGTCTCGAAGTGCACCTCGCCAAAGGTGATCGTGAGAGTCTCACCCTTTGGATTGGTCACGATCCACCGTCCGTCCTCCTCGACGAGGTGATTCGGAGCGTTCATCCAATTGAGCGGCTTGTAGGCGCCCCCATCGGCGTGGATCGCCACACACCCGTCGGCTTTCACCATCACCAAACGGGTAGCCATCGGAAGGTGGGCGTTGAGCCGTCCGTCGTAGTCAACGGTGCAATCGGCAACCAGAATCCTCATGAGCCCGAGGCTAGCGACGCGGAGACGGTTGACTTACTAGAACAGGATTCTAGAATCGTGTTCTAATGAGAACTGATTCCGACCAGCGCAGGCAGACCATCCTCGAAGCGGCTCTCGAGTGTTTTGCAGCCGACGGCTATGACGCCACGTCGATCGAGGAGATCTGCGAGCTCTCCGGAGCGAGCGTCGGGAGTGTCTATCACCACTACGGCAGCAAGGAGGGCGTCGCTGCTGCCCTGTATGCAGAGGGGATTGCCGGGTATCAGAAGGAGCTCCTCGCGATACTCGCCAGTGGAGGATCACCCGACACCGTTGTACCTGCCCTCGTCCGCCACCATGTCGACTGGGTGCGAACCAATCCGGGCTGGGCGCGTTACCTCCTACTGATGGGGCACGCACCGGCGACCGTGGAGGCACTCACCGCGGTGCGCGACCACAACCGAGTACTACTGGACCAACTGGCCGGATGGGCCGAACCCCACATCGCTGCCCGCCGACTACTTAATGTGTCTCCGCTAGTTCTGCTGGCGCTCATTCTGGGGCCGGCCCATGCGCTCTCGCGAGCGTGGCTGTCTGGAACCGAAGAGCTGGACGACACGACCATCGCCTCGATCGCCACTGCAGCTGTGCGGTCGACCCAACCGTAGGAGGAACATGCAGCTCGAGTTCCGCGAAGAGATCCCGCTCTCCCCCGCCGAGATCTACGGCTTCATGCGCAGCCCCCGGGACTGGACCCGCCTGTACGGCTCCTTCGGCGAAATCGAAGATCGTGGCGACGGCTGGTACGCGGTTCCGTTGCGGAGGTCGCCGTTTCCGTTGGTGGCTCGCATCGTGGAAGACGTGCCCGAGCAAAGGGTCGCCTGGGAGTTGTCCGGCTTTTGGAGGGGTCACGGCGAGATCAACCTCGAACCGGGAGAGCATGGAACCCGTATTACCGGCCAAGAGACCGTGCGCATCCCGAATCTCCTGGGTATCGGCCGCGTCCTCGAAGCTCGATTCTTCGAGCCGCGTTTCCGCGCCATCTGGGAATCGGGTTGGCGCCGCCTCCGCGGGATGGCTGGTAGCGAAGCCTGATCCGCTGATCAGCCGACCGAGCCCTCCATCTGCAATTCGATCAGTCGGTTGAGCTCGACGGCGTACTCCATCGGAAGCTCGCGCACGATCGGCTCGATGAAGCCGGCGACGATCATTGCAGTCGCTTCCTCCTCCGAGAGTCCACGGCTCATCAGGTAGAACAGCTGCTCCTCTCCGACCTTCGAGACGGTCGCCTCGTGGCCGAGGTCGACATCCGACTCCTCGATCTCCATGTATGGATACGTGTCGGAACGCGAGTCCTCGTCCAAGATGAGGGCGTCACAGCGGACGAACGACTTGGCTTGCTCGGCGTCGTTTTCCACTCGCACCAGACCGCGGTACGCCGACCTGCCCCCACCTTTGGAGATCGACTTCGAAGTAATGAGCGACGATGTGTTGGGAGCGGCGTGGACCATCTTGGCCCCCGCATCGAGATGCTGCCCTTCGTTCGCAAATGCAATTGAAAGCACCTCGCCATGGGCGCCCTCGTCGAGCAGCCACACCGCGGGGTACTTCATCGTGAGGCTGCTTCCTAGGTTGCCGTCGACCCATTCCATAGTGGCATTCCGATAAGCCGCGGCCCGCTTGGTCACCAGATTGAGAACATTGTTGGACCAGTTCTGGATGGTGGTATAGCGGCACCGACCACCTTCTTTGACGACAACCTCGACGACGGCAGCGTGCAACGAATCGCTGGTGTACACCGGTGCCGAGCAGCCTTCGACGTAGTGACAGAAGGAACCCTCGTCGACGATGATCAGCGTCCGCTCGAACTGGCCCATATTCTCCGCGTTGATGCGGAAATAGGCCTGCAACGGCTGCTCGATGTGAACTCCCGGCGGCACGTAGATGAAGCTGCCCCCGGACCAGACTGCCGAGTTGAGCGCCGCAAACTTGTTGTCGTTAGGGGGGATGACGGTCGCCCAGTACTCCTTGACCAATTCCGGGTACTCACGTACTGCGGTATCCATGTCGCAGAAGATGACGCCCAGGCTCTCGAGATCCTCCCGATTGCGGTGGTACACAACCTCGGACTCGTATTGCGCCGTCACCCCGGCAAGGTATTTGCGCTCCGCCTCCGGGATGCCCAGCTTCTCGTAGGTCTCCTTGATGGAATCGGGAACCATGTCCCAATCTTTTGCCTGACCCTCGGTTGGCTTGATGTAGTAATAGATGTCGTCGAAGTCGATCGATTGCAGCATCTCGCCGCCACCCCACGTGGGCATCGGCTTGCGCAGGAAGCGCTTGTACGCCTTCAAGCGGAAATCGAGCATCCAAGCCGGCTCGCTCTTCATCTTCGACATCTGCCGGATGATGTCCTCGTCGAGCCCTTTTTGCGGCTTGAAGACATAGTCCTCTTCATCGGCCCAGCCGAGCTGATAGCCGCCGAGATCAATGTCGACCGTTGTCATGTGTAAGGCCCTTTCGCGACGTCCGTGGAACCATTACCACTATAGCGATAGTGTTTACTCTGGCCGCCGTTGCGACCGGGACTCGAGCATAGAGGCCCCGCCACCGGGAACGTAGACCGAGAAGGCGCACGACAAACGCGGACCAGGACGCCGTCGAGGCGGTCGTGTGGGAGTGGGGGAAGACCGGGTCCGCCTCGACGGATCATCCTTGGTATATACCTAACGTCGCACGTCCGAGAATCGATCCCGGAAATGTCGGTGCGTTGACCATGCAGCCTTCGCCGCCGCCGGGGCTTAGGCTGGGCTCATGCCTGTGATCGTCATCGGAGCCGATACCGCCCACGGCCGGGCCATCATGCCGGCGCTCGAGCCGCAATCCGGTGAGATTCGTGTCTTTGTGTCAGACCCCGAATTCGGCGAGCAGCTGCGGCCCAAAGCCAAGGTTGCCGTAGGTGACGTGTCAGATGGAAGTCACGTAGGCGGGGCCGCCATTGGCGCTTTCTGCGCAATCACGATTGCTACCGCCGCCGCCGACAATCGGGAGCGGAGCTTTGCACCGACACCCGAAGCGGTGTATGCCCAGTGGGCCGACGGCCTCAGCGACGCAGGCATCGGACGAATCATCTTCGTCGGTACCCGTGCGGACTTGGAGCTTGCTGCCGCTCTACGCAAAGCTGCCCCCGACTTCGTCTTTGTCGATTCTGCCGCCACCACGGACATCGCGGCCGAGGTGGCCCGCCGGGAACAGGCTCAGAAGATCTCAGGGCACCAGGGCGCCGGGTAGCTGCGAAACATATGGTCGAGCAGTTGGATCGACGCGACATCACCCCGGAGTTGGCCGGCCCGGGCCAAGCCCCGGGCTCCCTGGCCCCCCAAGTAGAGCGAACCGAGCGTGCTCGACGGCATCGAGACATCGGACTCGGCGGTGACCCGCTCGCACTGCCCTACTCCGTCGTTGACCTCGAGCAGATAAGTGCCTTCGTTCCAGCCGCAGAATGAGTCCGCCACCTGCACGGTAAGACGGCCGTCGGTCTGGTAGCGCCGGGCTTCGAGCGCCGCCGGCAGATTGACAAGTCGTGTCCACAGTCCGTCCGAGACTTTGGTTTCCGCAGCGCGCCCGTTGCGCAGCATGAATGGCAATGGATCGTCCGCCGGATTGTTCCAATACTCGACTATCGGGAACAGGTCGATCGTGACGAGGTAATGCCACAGTGCCCGGTAGGCGGCATCGGTCGCCGGCATCAACTCACGGATCCTGATCTGCCCATCTGCCAACACGTCCCAGCTGGCTTTCTGCCGATAGGAAACGTATCCGATGGGTTCCCCGTCGCTCTCGGCGACGGCGTGCCTCATGGAGCTGGCTCCGTCACGGTACTTCTCAGGGTCGTAGAACAACCTGTGGGTCCACCAGTCGGCCGTGCGCTGATACATACCCGGCCGGGTTGGTTGCACACGATCGAAGATCGCCGGCAACAGCCGCTCGGCTTCAGGGCCTTCAACCAGCCGCACCGTCACCCCTTCCTCGGCACTTCCGTGTCCGCTATGGCGGACGTCGAGTTTCGCGTTCACGATTGAAGCGGAGGGGCCATAGCCGTAACGGCCGTAGATGGGTGCCTCGGATGCCCACAGCCCGCCGAGGATCTCGCCTCTCTCCTGCGCCAGATCGAAATGCCTGCGCATCATGGCGGTCAGCATCCCCTGCCGGGTATGCGTCGGGCGCACCGTTACCACGGTCAACCCCGTCGTCGCCACCTGGCCTCCACCGGGAACCGTCATCTGAAAGCCGAAGTCTCCACCGGTACCTACGACCTGGTCACCGTCGAAAGCGGGATACAGCCTCTCGATATCGAATATGGCGGCAAACCGGTCGGCGTCTCCCTCATCCTCTAGATCTGCGTCATACCCGAACGTCGCCGCAAGCGCCGTGCGAAATGCCGCAACGTCGTCGGCAGTCATCGGGCGTATCTCGAAACTCATGGAGGCAACGCTATCAGGCCTGATGGTCGTCAGGCCTGATCGTCATCAGGCCTGATCGCTACGGCCGCCGGGAACGGCCCGCTTGCCGGTCCGACGCCGTTGCCCGGCGCGCGCCGATGACCAAGGCGGCTCCGGCGAACAGGAGCAAGAGGCCGAAGACGGCAAACCGCACCACATCGGTCCCTGTCCGGGGCAGCTCCCCGATCGACACGGTGTCTACATCAGAGTTGTCGGTCATGTCCGGTTCGACGATGGGGCCGTCGGACTCGACATCAGCAGTGTTGTCGATCGCCCCGGTAGCCGATCCGCTGATGACGGTCGCGATGGTAATGATCGACTCTGCATCGGGCCCGAGATCACCGTCGAGCACGCAATCCACAGTCTGGTCCAGGATGCTGCAAGTCCAATCGTCACCGGACACCCCGGTTATCGGCAGTGCTGCCGGAACTACGTCCCGGACCGTTATTGGCCCGAGAGCCGGTCCGGGACCGTCGTTGCCAACCGTGATCACGTATTCGACCCGCTCGCCGACCTGCTCCCCACCATGCGATGTCTTGGTCAGCCAGAGGTTGAACCCAGGGACGTAGCCAAAATCGTTGTCGGTGCTGACCTCTCCAGCAGCAACGTTGACAGACGTCATGTGGTCCAAGTAGCCATCTGGATCGAACGTTGCCTGCATCAGTGGCGGCAGAGTTGTTGGATCGACAACCACGACGTATGCGCCGGCGGGCACGCCGGCAAAGGTGAAGGACCCATCAGTTGCGGTGACCGCGGTCGCCACCATGGCATCATCAGCCGAGCCAACCTCGCCGTCGGGACCTGGATCAACCAGCGAGACCAGAACCCCCTTGAGCCCGGTTTCGTCCCCTCCGATAGCAGTATCGGCGTCCGCATCCTTCCAGACAGTGCCCGCGACGCTGCCTATGTTCGGGAAGACAATCGGAGTTGGGTCGTTGTTGTCGGAAGGGTCGTTATTGCCATCTGGATCAGGGTCGGCGCCGTCCTGGGAGATGTCACTCAAGGTTGTATCGGCCGGCGAAACGCCCTGCACCGTAGCCGAGTTCCAGTGCGGCCCCAGCTCGCCTGCCGGCGTCACCCGGACCGTGACGTCGATTGTGGCACTACTCCCAACCGGCATCGTGTCGTTGCCTGCCAGCAGCCAGACATCGGTGGCGCCATCGTATGTGGGCGAAACCGCGAGATCTTCTGAGGTGGCACTGACCAGCAGCCAGGATTCAACCGTTGTGAAAGTCGTTGCGAGGTCGTCCGTCACCTGGATCTCTGTGAGGACCACGTCGCCGTAGTTCTGGATCAGGAGGGTGTAGGTGAGATCGTAGGATCCGTCACCGTTCGAGACCGGTGCACCGCTGACGACCTTGGCGATGCCGAGTGCCGGGCCTTCATCGAATGACACCGGCGTGGGGTCCTCTTCGTCCGGCATGCCGTCGCCGTCGGTATCGGGGTCGATGCCGACAGTTGAGTCATCGGTGACGGTGCCCCCCGTCGGGGTCGATCCAACAACCACCGCTGTGTTCTCATGCGGCCCGACGTCGGGCCCGGGGATCACCGAGAACGAGATGCGGACGTTGCCGATCTCCCCTGGGTCGATCGTCTGCCCGGGAGAAAGGATGTTGGAACCCGCAGTACCGTCCCAGGCGAGGTTGGCGACATATGTGCCGTCGGTTGCGGCAAAGCCGGTCGGAGCAAGCAGCGCAAGCTGCGTTGTCACGTCGTCGTAGATCTCCAAGTCGCTGATCGTGACACCGCCGAGGTTCTCGAATGTGAGCAAGTAGACGACCGTGTAGGTACCGTCGCCGTTGTTGACTGCCCCGGCCACGCTTTTCGCCAACCCGATAACGGCGGGGATCACTGCCGCGTTGTCCTCGTCGTCCTCCGATTGGTCCCCATCATCGTTGTCCGGAGTCGAGTCCGGATCGTGCTGGTCGGCGGCGGTTACTTCCGCGATGTTGACGTAGTCGGTTGGCAGGGCATCCACCAGCGCATCAAAGGTGACAACAACGGAACCACCTGCGGGAACGCCGAGCCCGGACCAGATGACGGTTGACCCAACCAGAGTCCCGCCGGAGGAGATGTTGGAGATGCCTGAGTATCCGACCGGGAGGTCGTCTTCGATGCTCACCCCGGTGGCGTCATCCGGGCCGGCATTGGTCACGGTGATCGTGAAGGTGACCGTCTCCCCCACATTCGGAGCGGGGCCAGAAACCACCTTGTTCAGCGACAGATCCGCAGCCTGCGGAACAACCGCCGCCGAGTCTTCGTCATCCTCCGACTGATCCCCATCGTCGTTATCCGGTGTCGAATCCGGATCGAACTGGTTGACAGCCGTCACTTGGGCGACGTTGACATAGTCGGTTGGCGGGGCCTCGATCGTTGCGTCGAACGTCACAGTGGCCGAACCGCCTGCGGCAACCGACAGTCCGCTCCACGTGATCGTCGAACCCACCAGAGCGCCACCCGACGAGACGTTGGCGATCCCGCTGAATCCGACCGGCACAACGTCCTCGACCGCAACTCCGGTTGCATCGTCGGGACCGTCGTTGTTCACCACGATCGTGAATGTCACAACCTCACCCAAGTTGGGTGCCGAGTTCGATACGGACTTGTCGAGTGACAGGTCGGCAACCTGTGGAGCGGCCGCCGCGCGGTCCTCGTCATCTTCGGACTGGTCCCCGTCGTCGTTGTCGGGAGACGAATCCGGATCGTGCTGATCCGCGGCTGTGATTTGGGCGATGTTGACGTAGTCGGCCGGTGGCGCATCCACGACGGCTTCAAACGTCAAGTCGACCGAAGCACCAGTGGCGATGTTCAGCCCGGACCAGCCGATAGTCGAGCCAACCAGCGCACCACCAGACGAGACATTGAAGACTCCGGAGTATCCGTCGGGAACCACATCCGCAACGGCAACCCCGGACGCATCGTCCGGACCGGCGTTCGACAGGGTGATCGTGAAGGTGACCGTTTCTCCGATGTTTGGCGTCGCGTCCGATACGGCCTTGACCAGCGACAGGTCGGCGCTCTGCGGAACCACGGATGCGTTGTCTTCATCGTCCTCGGATTGGTCGCCGTCGTCGTTGGCGGGTGTCGAGTCGGGATCATGCTGATCGGACGAAGCCACCTCGGCCGCATTGGTGTACTCGCCCGGCGCACCCGAGGGAGCATCGACGCCGGCGGCAAAGGTGAGCACCACCGATGACCCCGCAGAGAGCGTACCGACGGTCCAGCGCAGGGTCGGAGCACCCGTCTCGTCTTGGGCAACTCCGCCGGCCATCGAGCCCGATTGGTAGCTGTAGCCGGTTGGGAGCGGATCGACGATGCTCACTCCGGTGGCGTCATCCGGACCGGCATTGGTCACGGTGATGGCAAACGTGACAATGTCGCCAACGTTTGGTGCCGGATCCGACACGGCCTTGACCAGCGACAGATCCGCAACCTGGGGGACGACGGACGCGTTGTCCTCATCGTCCTCAGACTGGTCGCCATCGTCGTTGGCAGGCGTCGAATCCGGATCGTGCTGATCAGCAGCGGTCAACTGGGCCACATTGTTGTGGTCTGCAGGCGGCGCCTCCACGACCACATCGAACGTCAGGACGGTGGAACCACCTGCGGGAACTGCGAGCCCGCTCCAGGCGACCGTTGAGCCAACCAGCGAACCGCCCGCAGAGATGTTGCCGACCGTTGAATACCCGGCAGGGACCACATCCTCGACGGCAACCCCGGTGGCGTGATCCGGACCGGCATTGGTCACGGTGATCGTGAACGTGACCGTGTCCCCCACGTTCGGAGTCGTGCCAGAAACAACCTTGTTCAAAGACAGATCTGAACTCTGTGGGGCGACAGAGGCAGAGTCTTCGTCATCCTCCGACTGATCGCCGTCGTCGTTGTCCGGCGTCGAGTCGGGATCGTGTTGGTCGGCGGCCGTCACCTCCGCGATGTTGACGTAGTCGGTTGGCGGGGCCTCTACCAGCGCATCAAAGGTGATGCTGATCGAAGCACCGCTGGAGACGCTCAACCCGTTCCAGGTGACAGTCGCGCCGACGGCGGTTCCGCCGGACGAGACGTTGGAGATACCTGAGTATCCGGCAGGGACCACATCCTCGACGGCAACTCCGGCGGCGCCATCCGGACCGGCATTGGATACCGTGATCGTGAACGTGACCGTATCCCCCACGTTCGGTGCCGGATTCGAAACAATCTTGCTCAGTGACAGGTCGGCAACCTGCGGTATCAGGTCCACGCTGTCTTCGTCGTCCTCGGACTGATCGCCGTCGTCGTTGCCCGGGGTTGAATCTGGGTCGTGCTGATCCGAGGCGGTCACCTCGGCGACGTTGTTGTAGTCGGCCGGCGGTGCCGCCACAACTGCGTCGAAGGTCACGGCGGTTGACCCGCCGGATGCCACACTGAGGCCGGCCCAGGTGACCGTCGAGCCGACGGCGGTTCCGCCGGAGGAGATGTTGGAGATACCTGAGTATCCGGCGGGGACACGGTCCTCGACACTCACTCCGGTGGCGTCATCCGGTCCACCGTTCCAGACCGTGATCGTGAATGTCACCGTATCCCCCACATTCGGAGTTGTGTCGGAAACGCTCTTGACCACCGACAGGTCTGCGCTCTGCGGCGTGACACTGGCGCTGTCTTCGTCGTCCTCGGACTGATCGCCGTCGTCGTTGCCCGGGGTTGAATCTGGGTCGAGGGTGTCGGTGGCAGCGACTTCGGCGATGTTCAGATACTCGTCCGCTGCACCCGTTGGTGCCTGAACGATGGCGGAGAACGTGAGGTTGACCGACGTACCTGACGAGAGGGCGTCGACCGTCCAGTTGAGAAGCGGGGCGCTGCTATCGCTGCGCGAGTCACCGCCGGAGATCGAGCCTGCCTGATAGCTGTAGCCGGAGGGGAGAACGTCGACGACATCAACGTTGGTTGCAGTATCCGGACCGTCGTTGACCAGCGACAGAATGAACGTGACGACATCCCCGACGTTGGGCGTCGGGTCCGACACAGACTTGAAGAGGGACAGGTCGGCCCGAGCGGTCAACACAGTCTCCGAATCATCGGCAGAAGTCGGCGTACCTGCCGGAGCCAACCCAACAACGGTGGCAGTGTTGTCGATCTGGCCGGCGGCAGCATCGGCCGCGGTCACGGTGTAGGTAGCGGCACAGGTCATGGTTGCAGTCGGGGCCAGAGTGGAGCCTTGAGCGGGCACGCAGCCAACGGTGCCGAGACCCGGCAGCGGGTCGGTGACGGTGACGTTGGTCAGGCTGGTGTCGCCGGTGTTCTCTACATCGAACTGGTAGGTCAAGGTGTCACCGATCGAGACATCACCGGTACCGTCCTCGTCGGCGTTGCCGGCCAGGGATTTGTCGAGGGTGATGGCGGGTCCACCCTCGATCGGGGTTACCACCGTGTCGTCGTCACTGACTGTTGCGGAGTCAGGATCGGTCCCCATTGCGGTAGCGGTGTTGAAGATCTGAGTGTTGTCGACGTCGATCTGGGTGACCACATAGTCGGCGGTACAGATCAGCGAATCGCCCGGTAGCAGCGTCGCCGGTTGAGCCGGCACACAGGAGAACGCCCCGAGACCGGGTAGCGGATCGCTGATAGTGACTCCGGTCAAGGTGACGTTGCCGGTGTTGGTTGCTTCGAACTGGTAAGTAAGAGTGTCGTCGCGAGTGATTCCTCCGGAGCCGTCCTCGTCGGCATTGCCGGCCACGAACTTGTCGAGCGATATCGAAGGGATCTGAGCTATGAGGACCGTCTCGCCGTCGGTAGCTGACACGAGGCTGGAGTCGGGGGCAAGCCCGTCGGCCGTCGCGGTATTCAAGATCTGGCCCTGATCGACGTTGGTTTGAGTGACCGTGTAGGTGGCGACGCATGAGATCGATTCACCCGGAGCGAGGACGGCCGGTAGCGCCGGTGCACAGGAGATCGCCGAGAGGCCTGGCAACGGATCGAATACTCGGACCGCACTCAGAGTCACATCACCGTTGTTGGTGGCAACGAAGCTGTACGTGAGCGTGTCGGCAATCGACACTCCGCCGGAGCCGTCCTCGTCGGCGTTGAGTAGAAGACCCTTGACCAAGGTGATCGCCGGACCCGTCTCTACCGGGGTTGCTACCGCGTCATCGTCGGTCACGTCTGTCCCGTTCGGGTCGGTGCCGGTTGCAGTTGCCGTGTTGACGACGAATCCGGTGTTGGCATCGTCCAAGGTGACGGTGTGTGCCCCAGTGCACGTGGTTGTCTCCCCAGGCGCCAGAACCGTCAGCGGACAAACGACCCCGGCGATGAGCGGATCGGCGACCCCAACCGAGCTCAAGGTGACGTTTCCGGTGTTCTCGACTACGAAGTCGTAGCTGAGCGTGTCACCGACCGTGACGTCACCGGAAGCGTCCTCGTCGGCATTGCCGGTCATTGACTTCGTCAGATCGATGGCCGGTTCCGCCGGGATGAGCACCAAGTGGTTGTCCGTATCGGTGACGTCGTCGCCGCTATCGCCGGGGTTGCCTCCAGGCCGTTCGGCCACGACCGTCGCCGTGTTGTCGATCGAACCGGCATCGACGTCCGCTTGATTGACCGAGTAAGTGGCCGTGCATGCAATCGCCGCACCGGTGGCGAGCGATGACCCGGCTGCGGGTGCGCAGCTCAGAGGGCTCAATCCCGGCATCGGATCGGTGATCACCACCAGGTCGAGGGTCACGTCACCGTCGTTGGTGGCAACGAATCGATATGTGATCGTGTCCCCGGTCGATAGAGAGCCCGAACCGTCCTCATCTGCGTTGGACAGCAGGCTCTTCACCAGAACGATCGACGGGTTCTGTGGTGGGGAGACCAGTTCGTCATCATCATCGGTTACCGGGTTGCCTTGCGGGTCCTCGGCGGCAGCCGTCGCGGTGTTGCTGATCGAACCAGCATCGATGTCGCTTTGGGTAACGACATGGTTGGTTGTGCAAACCATTGACTCACCCGGCATCAGCGCCGTCTGGGGACAAGTAACCGGGCCACCGGTGAGGGGGTCATCGACCGCTACGTTGCTGAGGGTGACGTCACCCTGATTCTCCACGGTCAGCTCGTACGTCAGAGTGTCGTTGCGGGAAATGTCTCCCGATCCATCTTCGTCCGCGTTTGACTGGAATCGTTTGACGATGCTCACCGACGGGTTC
The DNA here is from genome assembly GCA_030066875.1 of Acidimicrobiia bacterium. Lineage (GTDB taxonomy): Bacteria > Actinomycetota > Acidimicrobiia > Spongiisociales > UBA5794 > JAAETI01. The sequence continues at coordinate 17,624 of JASJAS010000030.1, forward strand.
TGGGCGGTGGTGGTCGAGGCGCTGTCTTGGTCCATGACCGAACCACCGCCACCACTGTCGTCCCCGACAGCGGTTGCAGTGTTGACGATCTGGCCTGCATCAACATCGGCCTGACTGACCGAGTAGGTCGCACTGCATGTCACGGCCGTGGCAGGCGCCAGTGAGGAACCGGCGACAGGTACACAGGAGAGCGCCGACATCCCCGGGAGGGGGTCGGTGACGACGACGTTGTCCAATCCGACATCACCATCGTTGGTGGCAACGAACTGATAGGTCAGCGTGTCGCCCAGGCTGACATCACCGCTGCCATCCTCGTCGGCGTTGCCGAACACAGTCTTGGCTAGGTCGATCGAAGGGTTGCGGTCGGGCAGTACCGTTTCGTCATCGTCGTCCGAGATCGGTTGCCCGCTGGGTTGCTGGCCCGTGGCGGTCGCGGTGTTGTCGATCCGCCCCGCATCCACATCGGGCTGGGTAACAACATAGGTTGCCGTGCAGGAGACCATGTCGGATGGGACAAGCGTTACCGGGAGTGTGTCGGGTCCGCAGGAGAAGGCAGAAAGACCGGGCAGCGGGTCGGTGATGTTCACCACGCTCAACGTGACGTTGCCGTCGTTGACCACGGTGAATTGGTAGGTCAGCGTGTCGTTGAGTGTTACGTCACCTGAAAGATCCTCGTCGGCGTTGGCGGCAAGACTCTTGATGAGGGTGATCGACGGGTTCTGGGCGGCGGAGACAGATTCGGACGCAGAGTCGGTCACTTCTTTCCCACCGGCGGATATGCCGGTGACGGTTGCGGTGTTGTCGATCGAGCCCGCATCGATATCCGTCTGGGTAACTGTGTAGGAGGCGGAGCAGGTCATCTGCTCGGTCGGTGCAAGTGGGGTGCCTGCCCCTGGGGCACAAGACAATGCGGAGAGGCCCGGCAGCGGGTCCCCGACAACGACGTTGTTGAGCGTGATGTTGCCGTCATTGGTAGCGACGAACTCGTAGGTGAGCGTGTCGCCGATCGAGGTGTCGCCGGATCCATCTTCGTCGGCGTTGGACAGCAACGCCTTGGCCAGGTCGATCGAAGGGTTCTGCTCCAGGATCGCCATCTCATCGTCTTCGTCGGTCACCGGCTGGCTGTTTGGATCCTCGGCCGTCACCGAGGCGGTATTGGCTATGTGCCCGACGTCGATATCCATCTGGGTGACGGTGTAGGCAGCGGTGCAGGTCATGGATTCGTTCGGCGACAAGGTGCTTTGCGGACAACCGACGGGACCACCCACCAGGGGATCGGTAACCAGGACGTTCGCCAGATCCACGTTTCCGGTGTTGGTAACAACGAACTCATAGTCGAACGTGTCGCCCGCCCCGATTCCGGCGAGATCGGTGAGCAGCGACTTGACGACGGTGATGGCCGGCACGTGGTTGATCGGCACGGTTTCCGATGCGTTGGCCACGACCGGACGGTCTGCGGGATCGACGGCTGACATTGTGGCGGTGTTGTCGATGCGGCTGGTGTTGACGTCGGCTTGGGTCACGGTGTAGGTGGCGGTACACGTCATCGTCTGCCCGGTTGCCAGCGCGGCCGGCTGCACCGGTGAACACGACAGCGCGGAGAGGCCGGTCATGGGGTCCGCAATGGTCACGTTGCTGAGATCCGTATCGCCGACGTTCTCCGCTATGAACCGATAGGTGAGGGTGTCTCCTACCGATACATCCGCCGAACCGTCTTCGTCGGCGTTGGAGAGCAGTGACTTGGCGAGATCGACCGCCGGAAAGGCTATCGGATCGGTGACGTCGTCTGTTGTGAAGATCGGCTGCTGCCGGGACGCCACGTAGGCGGTGTTGGTGATCTCGGTGAGGTTAGGTATGAGCGGGTTAGCCAGCGTTGCCTGATACGTGATCGTCATCGTCTCGCCCGGATCGAGCGCAAACGGATCTGCCGGTATCAGGAGATCTGGGGCGGTACCGGCGACGAGGGGTGTGGGATCAGATGAGGCATTGGTGCGCGTCTCGACAGTCACGGTCTCCGCGGTGATCACCACGTTGTCGATCAGGAACCGATCGGAGCCTCCGAGGTCCTGCGATGTCAGGAAACGGATCGCCGCCCCGGTGGTGAGATAGTCGTTGAGGCTGTGGGACGTCGCAAGGAAGACCGGATCGCTTCCGGGGCCCTCCCACCTGGCCAGTTCATCCCAGCTTCCGCTGCCGTCGGTGGCTTCCAGAACGACGAAGTCGTCGGGGTTGTCGAAGCCGGAGCGGGCGAAGTCGAAGCTGAGGGTGGCTCGGTCGTAACCCGCAAGGTTCACCGCACGGGAGACACCCTCGCCGTTGCCATCGTTGTCCTGGACGCGGAGTCGCAGACTGCCACTGCTATTGACAATTCGCTCATCGCCGCTGTTGGGTCCGTCGCTCTCGTTGATCTCGGTCCAGTCTGGGCCCCAGAAACGCGACCCGGTACTGCCGCCGTAGCCGCCGCTTTGCATGTCGTCGGCGTAGGTGTCCGCCGTGACAACAGGCCCGGTCACCGATGTGCTCTCCGCCACATAGGTCGTGCCGACGGGCACATTGTCCGCCAGTGTGAACCCGTCTTGTGGAGTGTCGGAGGTGTTCTCCACAACGATCGTGTAGGTGACGGTATCCCCGGGAATGGCGCCCTCCGGAGGCACATCCGAGGTCTTGGTGATGTCGAGGAACGGGTCGAAGACAGGCAGGATCGATGTGCCTTCGATTGAGATCCCGATGCTGTTGAGCTGGGCATTGTTGACGATCGTATTGATGCCGTCGGGCAGCGGATCGTTGAGCTGCACGTCGTAGGTGATCACCACGACCTGGCCGGCCGTAATCAGCCCAAGGTCCTGGCCTCCCTCGTCGAAGGGAAACGGCGTGGAGCCGGCATCCGGATACGGGGCCGCATCGACCGTGGCCGTATTAGGCACGTACGTTGTCTGCGGATCGAGGGCGTCGGAGAATACTGACGGATTGATGTCGGCCGTGCCGTCGTTGCGAATGGTGACGGTGTATGTGATGAACTCACCGGGGTCGAGGGCGCCATTGCCGTTGGTGTCGCCGGACAGCGAGCCGATCTTGCCCATCGCAACCAGCAGCAATGGAACGACGGCGGTTCCGAGGTCGAGGGCCGGAGAGCCGGTGGACGCCGTGCTCGGGTCCTGCCCGTAGGCCACCGCTACCCGCGTGCCGTCGAGGGTGTACACCTTGAGACCGGTCTGGTCGTTGTCGGCGCTGTCATAGAGCCGCCGCATCTGATAAGCAGCGAGGGAAATCGACTGGTCGTACCAGTCTCCGTTTGTGTCCTGCGATGAGCCTGTGGTGGGATCACCGTCGTAGTCGACATAGAGCGTGGTGGCGCCTTCTGCCGTGACCCACACCGGGCTGCTGTTCTCGGCGCCGGGGTTGTCGCTTCCGGGACCCCAACCGACGACGGCGGCGGTCGTCAGTCGTGTCTCGGGCACAAGGGTGAATCCCCAGTCGTGGGTGGTGCCGTCGTAGTCGACAGCGACAGTCGCATAGAAGGCCGAAGCAGCGCTGAACTCGGCTCCCGAACCGGGCATCTGGTAGGCAACCGCGTCGTCGGCGGGAACGTTCACCGACGTCGAGCCGCCCTGGTACGACACGTCGACCGTGAGGGCCGAGCCACCCGGGTTGTACAAGGCGACGGTTGCCGGATCATCGCCGACGACTGTTCCCACCGGGTTGAAATAGCTGGTGGCCCACTGCGTCGTTGGAAGAAGGGCGAACCAGCGACCTGCGTAGGTCGCCCCGACATCGCCGGTGAGTAGGTCAACCTGAATGGGGCCGTTGGAGTTGATGGTCGCACCCTGCTGCAAGTCCGGCACGAGCACCGACTCCCCTGCGCCCACTACAAGAGTCTGATCAACGATGGTGTCGGCATCCACGTCGACTGTCACCGTCGTCCCCGCCGCCGAAGCCATGATCGAGGCCGCGGTGTACTCGAAGTTGGCACCCAGAGTCGAGTCGACACCAAACGGCAGTTGGTACGCGGTTCCCCAAGCATCGGTCGGGTAGACCTCGACGGCGCCGGCGAGCAGGGTGCCGGGATCCAGAGCCCAGCCGGCTCGAGTTACCGCGACTGGTGCGGTGGTTCCGACCTGGTCGCCGCCGTCGTAGAGCACCGTCACGGGATCCCGAGGGTTGGCGAAGACGTCGTTGATCAATGCGGCGTTGTCCCCTGCGCCGAAGGTGTCGCAGGAGTCGAGCGAGCATCCGGGGGGAGCCCCGTTTGCGACATTGCCATCGCCCCAGGTTTCCGTGGTGGCCTGGGCGGGTGCAGAGATGTCGAGCTCGAAACCGTCTTCCCAATGGTCGTAATAGACGATGGTTCCGTCGACAGCACCTGTTACGGAGATGACCGTGCGCACCGATTCCGAAGTTCCGCTGTAGAGAGCAAGCGAACCGTTGCGGATGTCTTCCTCAGGCAGCGGTATCAAGTAGATCTCGACCGGCGCGGGCCCGGCTTGGGCCGCCGGGAGGTGGATTCCCGCCAGATCGAACGGGAGCACCGACACCGTCAGCGCAAACGCTGCAAGCAGCGCAAAGCGCCGCTGGTACCGCCGTTTTCGATTGTTGACCGACATCCCTGATCCTTGGAAGGGGGATACCCGAATCCAGTCGGCCGCAAACTGGCAGTGTTTAGGTGCAGGACTAGTCCCTCGGACGCGCCTGCGATCGCCCTCCCCCACCGAGAGCGATCGCTTACCTGGCCCGCCACGTCCCCGCCGTGCGGGGAGTTCTTTGACCATTCCCCCTATCGGCAGCAATGGCTCCTGGATAACCGACGGGTGGTGATCAATCTCCGCCCGCGAGGAATGACCAGTCACCCCCGGAGGCGCGGTTCAGCCGCGGAAGCAAGTGATGACGTACCCGGGATGTGCGGAGTCGATCCAGGCGCCTTCCATGTCGAATCCCTCGTCCGGGATCTCCTCGAGGTCGATCGATGCGGCGCTGGCAGCAACTGTGCGGTCGACTCTGACTATGAGAGTTGTGGGCGAGACCCCCACGTGGACCTCGGAGAACTCGTTGGGGTGCAGCGTTTCGCTGTCACCAGGTTCGAGGGGGCCGATGGCACGGCCGGTCGTACTGCCAAAGACGAGCCGGCAGCCAACCTCACCCTCGGCGAGTTTGAACGGGGGAGCGTCCACGGCGTCGTCGCCGCAACCCGCAACCGCTAGCGCAAGTAACACGGCAACCAAAGTCGGTAATGCAGCTGGGAAGCGACTCGTCACAAACGAATCATCGACGAGCGAGGTCATCAAGTCCAGACCCTGACGCTCGGCCACCTAATCGATGGGTTGGCTCCTATGCCCCGGTTCCCGGTCGTCGATACTCGGCGACATATTCGGGCACCGCGACCTCCACTCGCAGATCGGCGTCTTCTAGCGGCTGGCCCGGTGTCATGGCCAGCGGAACCACCCCGGCCCAGATCGGCAGCTGGTAGTCCTCCATATCATCCTTGGGTCCGCCCGTGCGCACCTTGGCGGAGGCCTCTGAGATGGGCAGCGCGGCAACCAGCGTGCCTCTCATTTCCTTGTCGGTCATCGGTCGGGATTCGGCCCATCGCCCCGCAACCACGTGGTTGGTGATGACTTCCAAAGCGCTCCACTTCTCATCCGGATCGTCGACCATGCGAGGCCGCCCGAAAATGACCACCGAGCGGTAGTTCATCGAGTTGTGGAATGCCGCCCTGGCGATCACGAGACCGTCGAGCAGCGTCACATTGACGCAAACCTCATCTCCGGATCTCATGTTGCGCAGCATCCGGCTCGCCGGCGAACCGTGAAAATAGAGGGTGTCCTCGAGCCGGGCGTGGATCGTCGGGATAACCACAGGAGTGCCCTCGTGAACAAACCCGAGGTGACAAATGAGCGCCTCGTCCAGGATCGAATCGATCAGGGCCCGGTCGTATGATCCCCGTTCGGGAAGACGGCGAACCTTCGTGCGTGGTGATGGTGCGTCTGGCATGCCGCGAGCATACCGGCGACCTATCGTGGAGCCATGGCCAAGGCACCGCACTCATTCTTCGCGCGGATCTACGACCTCTTCATGGTTCCGCAGGATCGCTTTGGGTTGCGCCATCAACGACAACGGCTATGCAATGAAGCAGCGGGCAAGGTGCTCGAGATCGCTATCGGCACCGGTCTTAACATCCCTCACTATCGCGATGCCGAGACCGTCGTCGGCATCGACAACAACCGGGCAATGCTGCGGCGTGCAATCCGGCGCACCTGGGAAACCAAGATACCTATCGATCTCGTAGCGGCGGACGCCCGAGCCCTCCCCTTTCCCGATAGCACTTTCGACGCAGTTGTAGTGGGGCTCTCACTGTGCACAATCCCGGATCCCGCGATGACTCTCGAGGAGCTCCGGCGGGTGACGGTGCCCGAGGCGCGCCTTCACTTCCTGGAACACGTGCGCTCTACCAAGCCATCGATCGCCCGCCGCCAGGACCGCTTCGCGCGACTGTGGGAACGGATTTCCGGAGGTTGCCGGGCGAATCAGGACACGGCCGGGCTCATCAATGAGTCGAACTGGACCATCAACGATATGTGGTCGTCGGACGGCGGCGGCCTGATCCAGGGGACTGCCCTGGCTGACTAGAGCCGACCCGCCTCGACGATTCTCTGCAGGAACTGGCGAGTACGTGCTTCAGCGGGATTCTTGAAGATCTGAGCCGGCGGCCCCTGCTCCAGAATGCGCCCGGCATCCAGGAAGCACACCTGGTCCGCGACGTCGCGGGCAAACCCCATCTCGTGGGTAGCGATCAGCATCGTCATCCCGCTTGTCTTGAGATCGCGGATTACGTTGAGCACCTCGGCAATCAGTTCGGGGTCGAGCGCCGATGTGACCTCGTCAAGCAACATCAACTCCGGCTCGTAGGCCAGGGCGCGCACAATGGCGACCCGCTGCTGCTGGCCCCCCGAAAGCCGGTCGGGGTACTCGTCCGCTTTGTCCAGAAGCCCGAACTGGTCGAGCAGGTTGCGGGCTGTGTCCGCGGCCGCGGCGGCATCAACGCCGTGCACCTTGCGCGGGCCCAACGTGACGTTGTCGATCACCTTCATATGGGGGAACAGGTTGAAAGCCTGGAAGACGATCCCCATCCGTTGCCGGACCTGGTTCGGGTTGACACCGGGATCAGTGATCGCTTCCCCGTCGAGGACGATGTTGCCACCGTCGATCGGGACCAGCAGATTGATGCATTTGAGGAGGGTCGACTTGCCCGACCCGGATGACCCGATGAGACAAACCACATCGTGCAATCCGACGCTGAGATCGACGTCCTCCAGGACGACCTTCTCGTCGAAAGCTTTGGAAACGCTGTCAATCTCGAGCTTTGGAGAGGTCATGTGCTCATCGCCTGTCTCCGGCGCCGATCCCGCTCCGTATACCAGTCCGTGAATCGCGCCACCGGAACGCTGATGAGGAGAAACAGCACGGCCGCGACCACGTAGCTGGTGTAGTTGAAGGTTCGGGCGTTGTAGATGTCTGCTTCGCGCAGACCCTCTCTGACTCCGAGCACGAAGACCAGGGCGACGTCCTTCTGCAAGCTGACAAAACCGTTGAGAAGCGCCGGGATCACGTTGCGGATGGCCTGAGGGACGATGACAAAACGCAGTGCCTGAACTTGGGTGAGTCCGATAGACCGGGCCGACATGCGCTGGCTCTCGTGGACCGACTCGATGCCGGCCCGATAGACCTCCGCCGTGTATGCCGAGTAGCTGATAACCAGGGCGGCGACGCCCCAGAAGATCCTGCTCGTCGGCACACCCGACAACTGCAAGGCGGGCACACCAAAACCCAGCAGCAGGATGAGGAGCAACATGGGAATCCCGCGGATGATGTCGATGTAAGTAACCACGATCGCCCGCAGCGGAAAGAAAGCCGGGCCCCGCAACGAACGAATCATGGCAAGGACCAGAGCGAACGACAGAATCAGAATCTCAGCCACGAGGAACATCCTGATATCGAGCCAGAACCCGGACGCCACATCGGGGAACGACTCCTTGAAGTGGAACCAGGAGAAGAACTGCCGCTGCACCGCAGGCCAAGCTTCTGAGGTCAGGACGACCCAGAGGATCAGCCCGAAGACAATGATCGTTGAGCCGGCCGCGATGAGCGCAGCCCGGGAACCCTCCTCGCGCGCCCGGGGAGGCAGCCGGGGCCACAGCGTCTGTGGACCCCGGCGGTTTACCTCTTCAATAGGCGAGCTAGTTTCGGGAATCGGCTACTCCGAAATCGAGGCGATGTCGCCACCCTGCTCCAGCCACTCATCTTCGAGCGCTTCGAGCCTTCCGTCATCCTCGAGTTCCGCCAACGCGGCGTTCACACACGACACCAAGGTGTTGCCATCGGCGAACAACATCCCGTAGTTGTCGGGATCCTGCGCCTCGGCTTCGAACTGAGCGACAATGATGCCGTCCGCCCCCTGCTCGGGGATCTGCACGGCAGTCATGAAGTACGCCGTTGGCAGGTCAACCACAATACCGTCGAGTTGACCCGCGACCAGGGCTGCGATCGCGTCCACGTTGTCGTCATAAACCGATGCATCCTGGTTGGGCTCGATAACATCCTCGACGAAATCAAAACTCGTTGTCCCAATAGCGGCCCCGAGACGGGCGTCCGCAAGATCGGAAAGGCTGGATGCGCCGATGACCGCGGTACCCCCGATGCTGACCAACGCCTGCTTGGTGGTGTAGTAAGGCTGGCTGAAATCGACTACTTCTTCACGCGCTTCCGTTATCGAATACTGCTGGATGTTGAAGTCCCAGTCCTTCGGCCCGGGAGCGATGGCCTCGTCAAAGCCTGTCCGTACGAAGGTCACCTGATCGTCAGCAAAGCCCATCTTGGCGGCAAGCTCGTAAACGAGCGCCCCCTCAAAGCCGGTCTTTGACTCTGGCACATCGAACACATCGTCGCCCACACCCATCCATGGTGGGAAGACCGGCTCACCGGTGGCGACTGTCAACGTCCCCGCTGTCACCAGATTGAGATCTGCGAACTCACACGAGACATCGGGATCGACCCCTTCGGCCTCATCACCTCCGCAAGCGCCCGCCAGCAGCGCCAGCGCTCCGAGAACTACCAACACCCTCGTCCACTTCTGCTTGGCCGCGAACATTTCTCCTCCAAATAGCTCGACACTCCGAGCTTAGTTGGCGCCATGGCGGGCCGTTATCCGCCGTCGATGACCTCCGCCAGCGCACCGGCGACTGCAGGGTCGGTCGAGGCGTGTGGCGAGACCCTCACCCAGCCGTTGCGTGCGGAGACGGTTATGTCGGCTTCAGCGAGCCGTTGCGTAGTCTCCTCGGCCGACTCCTCGGGGAGCCGAAAGGCCAGGATCCCGGACCGTTCGTCGTCGCTGGCCCAGATATCCAGCACATCGGCGTCCGTCGCCCGGATGACTTCCTCGATCGCCTTCACGTTCTCGAGGACCGTAGCGTGGATGGCGGCCATTCCCTCGACTTCAATCAGCTCGAGTGCGGCCTCGAGGGCAAACGCTCCGAACAAAGGCGGCGTTCCTTCCTGGAACCGCTCGGCATCCACTCGAGCTGCATGTGGGGGCAGAGTCTCGAAGTCAAATGCATCGTCGACCCCCCACCACCCAGTCAGAGTCGCATGCAGCATGTCCAGAGACCGCGGCGACAGAGCGAGCAACCCGCTTCCCCAACCCGATCGCAGCCACTTCTGGCCGCCGGCGACGATCACATCGGCCAGTGACGAAGGAAACTCGATCGCTCCGAGACCTTGTACGGCGTCCACGATCAGAAGAGCATCGTCCGCCAACTCGCGCAACCCAGCGAGATCGGGCCTGTACCCGGACAGATAGTCGACCGAACTGATTGAGATCGCCCGGGTCTCATCGTCAACGGCATCGCTGAGGGCACCGGCGGTAACCCGTCGATCGGGGATGTCGACCAGTCTTATCTCGGGACCTCCCATCCCGGCGGCCCGTAACCACGGGTAGACGTTCGCCGGGAACTCGTGCGAAGGGACAACGATGTTGCCGCCGAACGGCGCGAGCCCAAAGGCGAGCTGGAACAACCCGGCTGAGGTCGACGGCACGACAGTGACCAGTTCGGGGGCGACGCCGAGGAAGCGACCGATAGTCGCTAGTGCTGCTTCGTAGGAGCCCAGAATCGGCGGCCCCATGTCGCCATCGGGCTCCGCAACCCTCGAATAGGCGTCACCTACCGCCTGCAACACCCGTCGCGACGGAGGGCCGATTCCCGCGAAGTCCAGGTAGCCGAGCGGCTCCGAGAACTCGTGAAGATAGGTATCGCTCACCGGCATGGACGGCAGAGTAGACCGTCGCGGTTCGCCCCGTCCGGCTGGGGATGACGCCGGTTACGGACGGGCCGTTCCTACAATCCGCGCCATGCGTCCCCCACTTCCGGTGGCCTGCCTCGTTCTGATACTCCTCGCAACTGCCTGCACAGCCGCGGGAGGGACCACGCAAGGTGAACCAACTACCACGGCGGCCGAGATCGAGCCGCTCCCGACGCTCGACGCCGCAGACACCACCGCACCGGCGCCAGCCACAACCACGACCGCAACGCCGACAACGACGACAACGACGATCCCGCCGGGACTCGTACCCGCCGACAGCGTCAACCGGCCGTGGGGTGATATGCCTGGGCTGACCATGTTTCGCGGCAACCCGACCCGCACCTTCTACGGAACCGGTCCCATCCCCGACGAGCTAGAGATCCTGTGGCGGTTTCCGGACAGAGCCATGTGCAGCACATCGAGCCTCGGGGGCGAAGCCAAAGTGTGGTGCGGCACCGGCTGGACAGGACAGCCGGTCGTGTGGGAAAGACCCGATGGCGTGACCGAGGTGATCTTCGGGGCATATGACAAGTACATCCATTTCCTCGATGCCGACACCGGCGAGCGCACCCGTCCGGATTTCTTCATGGGAGACATCATCAAGGGATCTGTCGTGCTCGACCCGGACGGCTATCCGTTGCTCTACGCCGGATCACGCGACCCTCGCTTTCGTGTGATCGCGCTGGATCGGGAAGTCCCCACCGAGTTGTGGAGTCTCGATGCACACTCGGTCAACGGCAGATGGAACAACGACTGGGACTCGAGCGCCGTGATAGTTGACGACATCCTGCTCCAAGGAGGTGAGAACTCCTGGTGGTTTGCGGTCAAGCTCAACCGAAAACGGGACGAAACAGGACTGGTGACTGTACAACCCGAAGTCGTATTCCAGATGCCGACCTGGACGGATGAACTCGTCCGCACAGTCGGCAACCAGCATTCCGTCGAAAGTTCCACCGCGGTCTTCGAAGACGTTGCCTACTTCGCTACCGGCGCCGGACGGGTAGTCGGTGTCGATATCTCCGACCTCACCGGAACCGGTGGTGAAGTGGTGTTCGACTACTGGATGGGCGACGACGTCGACGCCACGATCGTCATCGACGGCCAGGGAATGCTCTACGTCGCTGCGGAGATCGACCTCGATACCGACCGTGGCGCTGAAGTCGGCCAGTTCGTCAAACTCGATCCCAACCGGCAGGACGATCCGCTGATCTGGAGCATCGATGTACCCGGCACCACCGGTATCGCCGGCGGCATCTGGGCCACACCGGCGCTTGCCGGCTCGGTCGTGTATGTCCTGACCAACCCCGGTGAGGTGCTCGCCGTCGACACCGGTGACGGCACAGTGTTGTGGCGAGACGACGTCGGACCGCACGCATGGTCGTCGCCGGTCATTGTCGACGACACGCTGCTGGTATCCATCGACTGCGAGACAAATGCAGGGTTTCGGGCATACGACATCTCGGATCCGCGCCAGCCGATCATGGCGTGGGAATCGCGAGTAACTGGGGGTTGTATCGAATCCACTCCGGCCGTCTGGGGCGGCCGCCTGTTCGTCGGTTCACGCGACGGTTTTTTCTACGCATTGGGAGCTGAGTAATGGTTGTAAGAGGTAGATCAAGCGCCACCGTGTCGGTGGGTCAGGCTGTAATCGGCTTTGGCCTCATCACAGTCGGGGTGGTGGCGACGCTTGCCACCGTGCTCGGGTTCTTCGGCTCAGCCTGGTGGCTCTTCGACTTTGCCGCCAACTTCCGCGCTCATCTCGCGGTCGTACTTCTCCTGGTTGCCCTGACGTACGCCCTGCTCTTCTCGAAGGCAATGGGCCTCTTCTTCATGGCAATGGCCATCATCAACGGCCTGCTGGTGCTTCCCATGTATACCGACTCGCCGGCTGAGGCGGCCAATGGCAGCCCGGATTTGACGATCGTGAGCTTCAACGTGGGCCAGCGTGCTTCGATCCGGGAAACGACCTTCCGCTGGGTCGACACGGTGCAGCCCGACATCGTCGTCCTCGTTGACTCGACCGAGGAGTGGTCGCGAACCGAGCAACTCGGCTCCGGCTACAACGTGCAGACCGACATCCCACTCGACCGTACCTACGGCATAACCGTTCTGTCGAACGAAGCGGTAGACACGGAACTGCTGCGCGCTTCTTCCGTGCGCGACTATGTGGTGCGGATCGAGGCCGCCGTTGGAGATCAACCGGTGGTCGTCTATGCCATCCAGGCCCGGCGGGCCAGCAACGTCACAGATGCCGGGTATCGCGATGAATACCTCGAGGACGTTTCCCGGATGGTCCAAGGTGAAACCGACCCGACGGTCGTCGTCGGCGACTTCCAGGCTGCACCATGGTCTCATGCATTCCGCAGCATGGAATCCGACGCAGAACTGGTGAATTCGATGCGTGGCTTTGGACTGCAGACGACGTGGCCGGCCAATCGGTGGGCGTTCTTCCGCTTGCCGGTAGACCACCTGCTCCACTCAGAACAGCTCACAACCGTCGATCGCTGGCTCGGGCCGCTCTTTGGCGTCGATCATCGTCCGATCGTCGTGACGATCAACAAGTCTGCCTAGCGGGCACCAAGACCCGGCCGGATACGCACTACTCTCCTCCGCCATGCTCCACGACTACACGTCGACAACTGCCGATGGGATCGAGGTCATCGCCGAAAGCGCCATCGCCCAGGCCGACGAACTGGTCGCCGCGGTCGTTGCGGCGCCTGCACCACGCACTTGGGCGAACACGATGGCGCCACTGGAAGAGGCCGGCACGATCGTGGGCGACGCGTACGGCCAATCCCCCTTCATGGCCCGGGTCCACCCAGACAAGGAGGTCAGGGCCCGCGGAGCCGCCATCGAGGAGCGGCTCGCCAAATGGGGCACGGAACTCGTGTTCCGCCCGGACCTCTATGAGGCTGTCAAAGAGTACGCGGAGTCAGACGACGCATCCGGCCTCGGGGGCACCGCAGCTCGACTAGTTGCCTTCTGGCTGCGGGATTTCAGGCGGGCCGGGCACGGGCTGTCGCCGGAGGCTCAGTCGGAGCTGAAGCGACTGCAACAACGTCTCATCGAACTCCAAGTCGAGTACTCGAAGAACCTCGACGAATGGGAAGACCACATCGAGGTGACCCGAGATGACCTAACCGGCCTCCCCGACGAGTACATCGACGGTTTGCGGTCCGCGGATACCCCAGAGGCCTATCGGGTCGGTATGGCTTATCCCGACTACATCCCGTTCATCGAACAGGCAACCCGACGCGACCTCCGAATGCAGCTGCAGTTCAAATTCTGGAACCGCGCAGCCGAGGCAAACACCCCTCTACTTGCAGAGGCTGTTGAGATCCGTCAGGCCATGGCGGTACTACTCGGTATGCCGACGTGGGCCCACCACGCAATGGAGGTCAAGATGGCCAAAACCCCCGATGCGGTCGAGGAGTTCTACCAATCCATCATCCCTCAATTAAAGGAGAAAGCGGCTGCCGACATCGAGACGATGACCGCCATGCTCCGAGAGGATGGCGCGCTTCTCGACGAGACGGTTGGGGGTAGTCGCCTGCAGCCCTGGGACACCGGCTACTACACAACCCAGCTTCGCAAGCAGGACTACGGCATAGATCAGAATGAGGTCGCCCGTTACTTCCCACTGGAACGCGTCATCGACGGCATGTTCGAGATCACGGGTGAAGTCTTCGGCCTGGAATACCACCGCATCGAGGATGCTCGTGCATGGCATCCCGACGTGTACCTATACGAGATCCGCAACACTGGAACCTCAGAAGCAATTGCCCATTTCTACGCAGACCTATTCCCTCGTGAAGGCAAGTTTGGTCACGCCGCAGCCTTCCCGCTCGTTTCCGGGCGTCGACTCGAAGATGGCTCCTACCGCCGGCCCGTCGCCGCGATAGTTGCCAATCTCACCAAACCAACCGAAACCGCGCCCTCGTTACTCAAACACGATGAGGCTCTCACGCTCTTCCACGAGTTCGGCCACATCCTGCATTTCTGCTTGACCACGGTTGATGTAGGGCGGTTCGCCGGATTTGACACCGAATGGGACTTCGTCGAGGCACCATCGCAGATCATGGAGCATTGGATGTGGCAGCCCGAGGTGCTGCGCCGCTTTGCCCGCCACCATGAGACCAACGAACCGATCCCTGAGGACTTGGTCGCTCGGCTGGTTGCGGCCCGTGATCTCAACGTCGGTCTGTTCACAATGCGACAGATCTTCCTCGGGAAGCTCGACCTGCTTCTCCATGCGGCAGCCGACCCCGTGGATGTCGATGACGCCTACCGCTCCGCCTACGAGTTCACCGGCTTGCCCTTCCACGAGGGCACCCATTTCCCCGCGAGCTTCGGGCATCTGATGGGTGGCTACGACGCCGGCTATTACGGCTACCTGTGGTCGAAGGTTTACGGCGACGACATGTTCTCCGTATTCGCAGAGGAGGGTGTCCTCAGCCCCGCAGTGGGGCGACGCTACCGCGACGAAGTCTTGGCCAGAGGACACAGTCGTGACGCAATCGAGCATCTCCGCGCATTCCTGCGGCGTGAGCCTTCGACGGCGGCCTTCCTCACAGAACTCGGCCTCGAACCCGGCCCGCGCTAAGCCACGACTGATCTACCCACTGCGATTACTCTCCTTCATGCTCCCATGACCCCTCGCCTGCGTCACCTGGTTCTAGTACCGACACTGGTCGCTGTCGCCGCGGCAGGCCTGGTGGCGTGCTCTTCGGATCCGGTGGTGCGACCGGCCGTCGGGCACACGGCGCTGACACCGCTTCCCCCTGTCACAACCACCGCACCGGAGCCACCGGCACCAACGACCACTGTTGCAACGAGGGCGGCACCTACGACTACGGCACCACCGCAACCCGGCTGGCTCACGATCCAGGGTGTCGGCGACAGCAATTTTGACCCGACCTACATCCCGAACCTCGCCGCGGAAGGTTACGACTTTGCGTTTGAGCGTCTTTACGGCCTGTTTGTCGCCGACGACCTGACCGTGATCAACCTCGAATGCTCGATCTCGGACCTCGGAACCCCGCGGCCCTACAGGTTCACCTTTCGCTGCGACCCCGAAGCCATCCCGACCCTTGCAGCCAACGGAGTCGACGTCGCCAACATCGCCAACAACCATGGGCTCGACTTTGGACAAGACGCGTTGCTCGACTCGCTAACCAACCTGTCAGCAGGCGGGATCGCGCCGGTGGGAGCGGGAAAGAACGTCACTGCGGCCTATTCACCGGCGTTGCTCGAGGTGAACGGATGGAGGGTGGCCGTGTTGGGGATGAACGGTGTCTTGCCGCACCCAGGCTGGTTGGCAACAGACGACCAACCGGGAATGGCGTCAGGCGATCACGACGAGCAGATGGTCGATGCCGTCGCCGCGGCGGCCGAGCTGGCCGACATCGTGATCGTCACTATTCACTGGATGTATGAGCTAGAGGACACACCGCGAGCCGAAGACCGCGCCCGAGCCGAGGCCATGATCGCGGCCGGAGCCGACGTGATCTTCGGGCACCACCCTCACCGGTTGGGCGAACTCGAGTTCATCGAAGGCAAGCCGGTCTTCTGGACACTGGGCAACTTCGTGTGGCCACGTCTCTCCGACGCAGGGGCGACCAGTGCAATCGGCCGAGTGGTGGTAGCTCCGGACGGCTCGATCGACGCCTGCATGATCCCGATCTTCATCAGGACTTCAGGACGCCCCGAGCTGGACGGCAGCATTCCCTGCCACGCCGGCTGACGCCGGGCCGCTGTCATGCCGCCTACCACACGCCCTCGATTCAATCGTACCGATTGAATCGCCCTGATTTCATCGCCCCGATTTCATCGGGCCTGTTTTGCCAGCTCGATGAGGGCTGCCCTGTCGACCTTGCCGCTAGCAAGCAACGGCAACCGATCTACAAACACCCATTCCTTGGGTACCTCGTGACGCGCTAAGCGCAGACGAGCCCAGCGCTCGATGCGGTGTCGCGTCGTGACATCGCCAACGATGATCGCAACCAGGGCTTGCCCCCACTCCACATCCGTTACCCCGACGACCTCAACCCGCCGCACGAACCGGTGCCGGCTGAGAACATCGGCCACCCGTTGCGGATGAACGTTCTCCCCGCCGGTCACCACCATGTCATCGATCCGGCCCAAGACAACCAGTCGACCTTCGTCATCCAGGTAGCCGAGATCGCCGGTTCGAAGACCCCCGATCCGATCAGGCTCCCCGAGATAGCCCGGCGAGATCGCGGGACCGGCAACAACGATCTCGCCAATACCGCCACCGTCGATGGTTACCTCCATCCCGGCAACCGGTCGACCCACGGTGCCAAGCGAATCGGCAGCCGCACCCGGTGCCACGGTCGAGACTTGCGAACATGCCTCGGTCATCCCATAGGTCTCGAGGATGGGAAGACCTGCTGCCAGGCCGCGCTCGACCAGGCCGCGGTTTGCGGCGGCGCCGCCCAATAGCACAGCGCGCATCCCGCGATACGGCCCTGCGTCCTCCTCGAGGATCCGGTGCAGCATCGTCGGCACCAAGGATGCCATCGTCACGGACCCGTCTTGCATGGCCGCGGCAGCCCGGGCCGCATCGAAGCTTTCGTGAACGACCACGGTCGCCCCGGCTGCGGCTGAACGCCACAGTACGGAAAGGCCACCGACGTGGAACAGTGGGAGCGCGAGCAGCCATCGGTCATCCGCGGTGTTGCCAAGGCGCTGCTGCGAGGCTGCCACTGCGCTGCTTACATTGCGGCGAGTCAGCCGCACCGGCCGCGGCCCCAACGTGCTCCCCGAGGTGAGGACCACGGTGTGGAGCTCCTCCGAAGCGGCAACCGCTGGCATATCCATGTCCCAGCGTTCCCGAACCACGTTGCTCCAGCCGGCGACGAGCGGCGATTCTTGATCTATCAGCAGTGGAACGACCCCGGCCCGCCAGACACCCCACAGCATCGCCAGCAGCGGCAGGCCTACAGAGCGAATTGCCACCACAGTGATGTCGCCAGGCAACACGCCAACATCGCGTTCCATCTTGCCGGCCGCTTCATCGGCGAGGAGATCCAGTTCGCCGTAGCTCACCGCGGTGCCGTCGTCATCGATCAGAGCCGTGGCCTGGGGGGTTGCCCCGGCTGAAACCGCGAGCCAGTCCGTGTCGAAAGAGGGATGCCTCATGCGGATCACTACAGTATCGCCCTATCCCGCAAACGGAGGCGTCTCGTGGTATCGGAGATCTTCGATCCAAACGCATGGGAGCCGGTAGCCGGCTTCGACTTCACCGACATCACGTATCACCGGGCCAAGGAAGTCGGTGCGGTGCGGGTCGCCTTCGACAGACCCGAGGTGCGGAACGCCTTTCGACCTCACACGGTGGACGAGCTGTACATGGCTCTCGACCACGCCCGCATGACAGCAGATGTGGGTTGCGTTCTCCTCACCGGAAACGGGCCCTCGCCACGCGATGGCGGATGGGCATTCTGCTCCGGGGGTGACCAGCGCATCCGAGGCAAGGACGGGTATCAATACGAAGGTGACGAGACAATCGATCCGACTCGCCTCGGGCGGCTGCATATCCTCGAGGTGCAGCGGCTGATTCGATTTATGCCCAAGGTTGTCATTGCCGTCGTCTGTGGGTGGGCGGTTGGCGGAGGCCATTCTCTCCATGTGGTTTGCGACTTGACCATCGCCTCAGAAGAACACGCCGTCTTCAAGCAGACCGACGCCGACGTCGCCAGCTTCGACGGCGGCTACGGTTCGGCGCTGCTGGCTCGCCAGGTGGGGCAGAAGCGAGCCCGGGAGATCTTCTTCCTAGGTCGCAACTACACGGCTCGCGATGCGGTGGACATGGGGGCAGCCAACGCCGCGGTCCCCCACGGCGCCTTGGAGCGTATCGCTCTCGAGTGGGCAGGAGAGATCACTGCCAAGAGCCCCACTGCACAGCGGATGCTCAAGTATGCGTTCAACCTTCCGGATGACGGCCTGGTCGGCCAGCAGCTCTTTGCCGGTGAGTCAACCCGACTCGCCTACGGCACCGACGAGGCCCAGGAAGGTCGCGACGCCTTTCTCGAGAAGCGAGAGCAGGACTACAGCCGGTTCCCGTGGCACTTCTAGAGGGAGTCACGTGACTCGGTTTGCCCCATGGGTGCTGGCTGCCCGGCCGGCAACACTCTGGGCGGCCGTAGCGCCGGTGCTCGTCGGGTCTTCTCTCGCCCAAGCCACGGGAGCCTTTCGCTGGGACGCGTTCGTCGTCATTCTCGTTGCCGCAGTGCTCATCCAGATCGGGGTCAACTTCGCCAACGACGTAGCCGACGGAACCAGGGGCACCGACGCTGATCGCATCGGGCCGACGCGCGCCGTGGCCGCCGGGCTGATCACCCCTCGCCAGATGTGGTACGGAGTCGGCGTCGCTTTCGGTCTGGCCGCAATCGCCGGCCTCTACCTGATCAGGCTGGGCGGGGTGTGGGTTCTCGTCATCGGCGTTGTGTCTCTAGTCGCTGCACTCGGCTACACAAACGGACCGATCCCGTACGGCTACTACGGGCTGGGTGAGCTGTTCGTGTTCGTCTTCTTTGGCCTCGTCGCAACTGTGGGAACCCGGTTTGTCTACGACCGCACCGTGGAGAGCGGCGCCGTGGTCGGCGGAGTGGCCATGGGGTTCCTGGCAAGCGCGATCCTGCTGGCGAACAACGTCCGCGACATCGATACCGACGGCGCTACCGGAAAGCGAACTCTCGCGGTCGTCCTGGGTAGGCGCAACGCAGTATTGCTATTCGCACTGTGTGTCATGGGAGGAGTGCTAACGCCTGCGATCGCAGTTGTCTTCGATTGGCTCCCCTCCCAGGCGCTGCTCGTTCTGCTGGCCCTGCCAATCGGCTTGCCGCTGGTTCACAGGCTCCAGCAGGAACGGGCCGGGCCTCCGCTCGTCAGGCTGCTCAAGGAAACCGCCCGTCTCCAGCTCATCGTTGCCGGCCTGCTCTCGTTGGGAATCCTGATCAGCTAGCCGATCCTAAGCTGCCGGCAACGATTCCCGACCAAGGAGCAAGAATGAAACTGATGCCGCTCGTCTACGTGACGGACATGGGCCGCGCCATCGATTTCTACACCAAGCTTCTCCCCGCCAGCAACGTTGTCACTACCTCGCCCCATTGGACAGAACTCAACGTCGGCGGGGCATCTTTGGCTCTGCACCTCGCCGAGAGTGTTGACCACGATGGAGACGGAATGGCGCTCAGTCTTGATGCCGCCGTTACCCTCGAACAGCTAATCTCGCTGCTCAGCGAAGCGGGGATCGAGCCGTCCGGCGAGATATGTGACCAACCCTTCGGTCGCTCGGTCACGGTCACCGATCCTGACGGCCTGGTCATCCAAATCAGCGAACACTCGAAACCTGCGATTGCGACCTAGGCAACCACTCCGGCCGACTGACCAAGAGGCTCCCGCTACATGACCGATACCCTCGTGCGCGCCAGCGCGCTGACCAAGAAGTTTGGTGACTTCACCGCCGTGGACTCGGTCGAGTTCGCGGTTGAAACCGGTGAGGTGTTCGGGTTTCTCGGGCCCAACGGTGCCGGGAAGAGCTCGACCATGAAGATGATAGGAGCCGTATCTCCTGTTACCAGTGGCGAGCTGAGCGTGTTCGGTCTCGACCCCGAGCGTGATGGCTCATCCATCCGAGCGAGGTTGGGCGTGGTTCCCCAGGAGAACCTCCTCGACACGGAGTTGACAGTGTTCGAGAACCTGTTCATCTATGGGCGCTACTTCGATCTACCAAAGCGGGTGATCAGGGACCGCATCGACGAGCTACTCGACTTCGCCCAGCTCGAGGAACGCCGGGAAGACCTCGTGGATCCGCTGTCGGGCGGCATGAAGCGCCGGCTCACCATCGCCCGGGCGCTCATCAACCAGCCCGACCTCATGCTGCTCGATGAACCAACCACGGGGCTGGATCCGCAGGCGCGTCACGCTCTATGGGATCGCCTCTACAGGCTGAAGCAGCAGGGGGTCACCTTGGTCATCACCACTCACTACATGGACGAGGCAGAGCAGCTGTGCGACCGGCTTGTCATCATGGACAAGGGCAAGATCGTGGCCGCAGGATCGCCGCGCCGGCTGATCGAACAACATGCGACTAGTGACGTCGTCGAGCTGCGTTTTCCCGTCGATACAGATGTCGAACCCAGCCAACTTGCCGGATTGGCACAACGGATCGAGGCCCTACCGGACCGCACGCTGCTCTACACGGACAATGCCGACGAAACACAACGGCACCTCAACGAGCGTCGCCTGGACATTGAAAGCACC